>JANOPI010000269.1:0-8477 GCA_031421755.1 Flavobacteriales bacterium
TTCGATATCAACTACCTGAATCCGGTTCTCTTTTACCGCCCTACGGAATTCAGCCTCGGCTCGCCGGACAACGCGCTCCTGGGTTTCGCGGTGAACGTGAAGGTGGGGCGGCGCTCGCTGATCTACACCCAGCTCATGTTCGATGAGTTCCTCTTGCGGAATGTGCGCGCGGGCGAAGGCTGGTACGGCAACAAGCAGGGTCTACAGCTTGGCGTGGTGGGGCACGATGCGTTCCGCCAGCCCGGCCTCACCTTGCGCGCCGAGTTCAACTACGTGCGGCCGTTCATGTACGCGCACAGCGATACCCGGCAGAATTACGCCCATTTCAACCAGCCGCTCGCCCATCCGTATGGCAGCAATTTCTGGGAACTCCTCGGCCACGGTGAATGGCGCAAGAACCGCTGGCTGCTGCGGGACGTGTTCAGCTTCGCCGTGCTCGGGCAGGATACCAGCGCCACCGAAAACGGTAGTTTCGGTAACAATATGTTCCTCCCCGAAAGCGACCGCCCGATACGCGACAGTGAAGGCAGACCCGAGAATTTCAATTACTACTTGGCTGACCCCAGCTTGGTAACCCTGTACCACAATGAACTCAAAGCCGGGTGGTCGCTTGACGCCCGCAGCGGCTGGATGATCGAGGCGGCCTGGACACTCCGTGTGCGCACACCGGAGACAGGTGAGGGGCTGACCACCAACTATTTCAGGGCAGGGGTGTCCGTGAACCTGCGGGATAAACCCCTTTTCCAAGAATCGAGGTACCGATTGGAGCGGTGATCGGGTCTGTTTGAGCCTGCATATGCTTGGTTGTGCAACCAAGCACGAGCGTGCTTGTTAATACCGACTGATCCGTTGATCTTCAGGTGGAAAACAGTCGCATGCTGCGAATCGGGGTTTTCATCGCAGACCACAAAATGCTTGTTTGGCAAACCAAGCATTTGGTGGCTGGCGCGAGACTGACCGCAGCTTCCTCCCTCCCCCAAAAACTTCCGTTCTCGTTCCATTCCGAAGGGTACTTTTGCTGCCGTTTTGGACCGGCAGGCTACACTCAGCTCTACGCTCTCCCTGGGTGAAAAACTCAAAGAGGTGGCCGCCCTGTTCAAGTTGCGCCTCTCTTCGTTGGTGGTCTTCAGCGCCGTGCTCGGCTACTGGATGGGCGTTCCGGCTGGTGGTTTCGTCCTTACGAACGTTCTGGTGCTGGCCTTGGCCGGTATGCTGGTAACCGGGGCGAGCAATGCCCTGAACCAGGTGATGGAGGTGGAAGCCGACAGCCTGATGAAGCGCACGGCAGAGCGGCCGTTGGTGCGCGGAACGGTAGGCATGGCCGAAGCGACCATAATCGCACTGGTAGTCGGTGCCGCTGGGGTGCTGCTGCTTTGGACACGGTTCGGGCCGCTAACCGGGATCCTCGGGCTCTTGTCCCTGTTCATGTATGTCGCCCTTTACACTCCGATGAAGAAGTTCTCCGCGTGGAGCGTTTTTATCGGGGCGTTCCCTGGAGCGTTCCCGCCTATGCTCGGCTATGTGGCGGCCACCGGACAATTCGGCCTTGGCCCTGGCCTGCTCTTCGCGATGCAGTTCATGTGGCAGTTCCCCCACTACTGGGCCATCGCCTGGGTGCTGCATGATGATTACCAGCTGGCCGGCTACCACATGCTTCCCAGCAAAGGTGGCCGCGACGGATACACTAGCTGGCTGATCCTTTTGTACACCTTGTTTGTTATACCTGTCGGAATGCTTCCTTGGGTCTTCGGTTTCTCCGGTCTCTGGTCAGCCGCCATCGCAGTAGCCTGCGGGCTGGTGATGTTGTTACCAGCTGTCCGCCTGTTCCGCTCCCACGACAAAAAGGACGCCCGCTCCCTGATGTTCGCCAGTTTCATCTACCTGCCCGTGGTGCAGATCGCTTACGTGCTGGATAAGGTATGACAGAGGTCCTCTCCATGGAGATCACAGAACGCGACCTCACGGTCCGCGCCCGTAAGAACGTCACGTTCCTGCTGATCTTCGCCATCGTCATGTTCTTCGTGGCGCTCAGCAGCGCCTACATCGTGAGCAAGAGCAGCACCGATTACTGGCTCAGCTTCCGCATTCCAACAGCCTTCTGGTACAGTACAGCGATCATTGCGGCGAGCAGCATCACCATGCAGATGGCGCTGTGGACCGTGCGCAAAGGCAACGGACGGGGGGCGGCGCTCTGGCTAGTGGCGACCTTCCTTTTCGGGCTCGCCTTTACCAGCACCCAATTCAGCGGTTGGTCCGAGCTGGCCTCCCGGAAAATGAGCCTGGTTACGGACAAGATCACCATGACCCAGGGAGTTTATGGCGTGGATTACACGATAGCCAGGAGAGGTGTGACCTTGGAACAGGTGAATGGCCAGTATTACTTGCCCGAGGATCAGGCCCGCGCCAAGCCGCTGAATGCGGATATGGCCGACTTCTGGAACGCATCCAGCGGTTACTTCTATGTGCTTACCGTGGGCCATTGGGTCCATCTTCTGGGCGGCCTCATCGTGCTGTTGGTCCTTGCGGTGAAAGCTCTTTTGGGCCGGTACAACGCTGCCTACCACACCGGTGTGTGGCAGGGTACCATCTACTGGCATTTCCTCGGTGCTTTGTGGGTCTACCTATTGGTGTTCATCGCCACCGTTCACTGAAGATCGTTACACCGTTGCCGTTGACAATTGCTGTAAGTCCGCCGCAAACGGTTGAACACCAGGGTTCAACAACGACTTCCTGCGGTATGAAAACTCGCGAAAGAGGTCATTTGATATGTGATGCGGCTCCACTAACATTGCGCCCGCAATAAAGGACCATGTCAGGAGAAGCGAGCAAGGCCATCCCCAACGACGTCCTCTGGGGCGGTGGGCGATCCCCGTTCAGCGTGAGCTACGGGAAGATGATGATGTGGTTCTTCTTGGTGTCCGACGCCTTGACCTTCAGCGCCCTGCTGGTGGGTTATGGCTTCGTTCGCCACAGCATGGGCCCGGGAGAAAGTTGGCCCATGGGGGAAAGCGTGTTCCGCGCACTCCCGTTCACCAACGGTGACTTCCCCCTGATCTATGTGGCCTTTATGACGGCCGTGCTGATCTTCAGTTCCGTAACGATGGTGCTCGCGGTGGAAGCCGGGCACCGCATGTACAAGCAAGGCGTGATCAAGTGGTTGTTCCTCACCGTGATCGGCGGGGCCATCTTCGTGGGCAGCCAGGTGTGGGAGTGGAGCCACTTTATCCACGGCAGCGGTGGGTACATAACAATGTCCGACGGCGAGAAGTACTGGGTGAAAACTGGCGACCATGGTGGCGGCGAAGCGGCCACGCTTGAAGCCCATGCCGCCCCGGAGCACGCCACAGCCGGCCATGACGCCCACGGCGCGGCGGCTTCGCACGATGATCCATCAGCCGATCCGAATTTCCACCTCGAAAAGGCCGATCCTAGTGGCCGCTACCTCGCGCATGTGGGCGAACCTCTCTCGCATGGGGAATCTGTGAAGCTCTTCCACTCGAAAGTTTCATGGACCCATGGTGCCAGCCCCATGTGGAGCACCGAGGGCGTTACGGACAATGAATACGGCCCTCCACAATATGCTGGCTTCTTCTTCTTCATCACCGGCTTCCACGGCTTCCACGTGTTCAGCGGTGTGATCATCAACCTGATCATCCTGCTCATGGTCGCTCGCGGCGTTTTCCACCGCAGGGGTCATTACGAAATGGTCGAAAAGGCCGGTCTCTACTGGCACTTCGTTGATCTGGTCTGGGTGTTCGTGTTCACCTTCTTCTACCTCGTTTGATCATGGAGCGCGACGACATCATCGAATACAGCCTGGACGCCCACCACAGCGAGGAGCATGGCAAGGCCATCCGCAAGAAGATCTGGTTGGTAACGGGTTTCCTCGCCGTGGTAACCGCGGTGGAGGTTTTTTTGGGAGCCTACTGGCGCGAGCTGTTCCCCGTGGAATCCCACGCCACCGCGTGGATCTGGGTGAAATGGGGCTTTATCGTCCTCACGCTGGTAAAGGCCACCTACATCGTGATGACCTTCATGCACTTGGGCGATGAGCGCCGCAACATCCGCAGCATCATCCTTTTGCCGTACGCGCTGTTCATCATCTACTTGATCTTCATCGCGCTCTGGGAGTCGAACTACATCAACCGGATGCTGGAGATGTTCCAGTGAGCACGGACACGGTTCCCGCTACCAAGCGCAACCAGCGCGTCGTTCTCGGTATTCTTCTGGGCATCGTTCCCGTTGGCCTGCTGTTCTTCAAGCTCTTCGACAACCACTACACCACGCTGCCGCACTTCGGTCAGCATGAGGTGAACGGGCCCGGTGATACCACGTATTTCCAAGTGCCCGCTTGGTCCTTCACCGACCAGGACGGTAACATCGTGAGCAGCGAGACCACCAAGGACAAGATCCTCGTGGTCGACTTCTTTTTCACCACCTGCAAGAGCATCTGCCCGATCATGAGTACGCGCATGGCCGGACTGCAAGTGAACATTCCCCTGCATGACAAGGCTTACCGTGACGTACTCTTCCTGAGCCATACCGTAGACCCCGAGCACGACACCCCCGAGGTGCTGAAGGAATACGCGCGGGAGTACAAGGCCGATACCGCCCGGTGGAAATTCCTTACCGGTGAGGCACCGACGATCTATCGTATGGGCAACACAGGCTACCTGATCAGCGCAGTTGAAGATACGTTGGATCCGGAGCGCTTTGTCCATTCGCCCAATTTCGTACTGGTTGACAAGCAGCGCCATATCCGGGGTGTATACGACGGCACTGCCTCCACCGATATGAAGGACCTGGTGCAGGATATCAAATTGCTGATCGGGGAAGAACGGAAACGCAAGCGCGAGGACGCGAACTGACGCGCATGAAGCAAGCGTATCCACCGCGCGCCATCACCGTTCCGGAGAAACCCGCCAAGCGCTGGATCTGGCTCCTTTCCAGTGTCGTCTTCCTGGCCGTGGTGGTGTTGAACCGCGTGCAAGTTCCCACTTCCGATGGCTTCGATGTGCATGTGTTCGCGCGCATCAACGCCGGTATCAATTCGCTTGTGAGTGTGTTGCTTCTGGCCGGGCTCTTCACCGCGAAGGCCGGTAATTGGAGCGCGCACCGCCGTGTGATGCTCACGGCCATGGTGCTTTCCATCTGCTTCCTGGTCTCGTACATCCTGCACCACCTTTTCGCAGGGGAAACTTCCTTCGGGGGTACCGGTGCCATCAAGGTGTTCTACTACGTGATCCTCGCCACCCACATCCTGCTGGCGGGCGGTTCACTGCCGTTCATCCTGCTTACCGCCTACCGCGCGTTGAGCGCTGAGTACCCGCACCACCGCAAGTTGGCCAAGCGTGTGTGGCCTGTCTGGTTCTATGTGAGTGTCACCGGGGTGGTGGTCTACTTCCTCATCTCGCCCTACTACTGAACACCACCCGAACCGCCCCGGCGGGGAGGGCTTACTTTTGTTCCATGAAGCGCTGGCTCCCGCTGTTGTTGCTCCTGCTCTTGGTCCTGCCGCCTGACGCACTTGCCCAAGGCTGCGCCATGTGCAAGGCCACGGTGGAAAGCGGACAGGATCAGAGCGGCGTGTTCGGTGGGCAACAGGCCGTGGGGCAGGGTCTCAACCGGGGTATCCTCCTGCTCATGGTTGTGCCCTACATCCTGCTATTCTTCTTCTTTCGAAAGCGCATCGTCGGCTTCATCAAGGAGTTCGCGAACGCGCAGGGGTGAGGCCCTTATATTCGCCCCACGTTCTTTCACTTCCGGCCTTGAGCCGGGACGCTTATCAAGAAAGGCAGAGGGATATGGCCCTGTGAAGCCTTGGCAACCACTCTCCAGCTATGCTGGCGAACAGGTGCTACTTCCAACCGCAGGCACTGGTAAACATCCACCAGTACTTTCGGAGAGATGAGCTGCGATCAGGTCACACGGTATCCTGTTGACAGGATGTCCACATGCAACCTCATCCAGCACAACGGGTGGGGTTTTTTTGTGTCCGCACGAGTATGAAGACCATCGAACAGATCGCTGAGGAGCGCATCCTCATACTGGACGGCGCCATGGGCACCATGATCCAGCGCCTCGGGCTGGAGGAAGAGGACTTCCATCCGAAAGGCATGGAGGTTCATCCCATCCTCTTGAAGGGCAACAATGAACTGCTCTCCCTTTCACGGCCCGATGCCATCCGCACTATTCATGAAGAATACCTGGAAGCCGGTGCGGACATCGTGGAGACGAACACCTTCAGCGCCACCACCATCGCGCAAGCAGAACACCAGTGCGAGCACTTGGTGAGGGACATCAACGTGCGCAGCGCGCAACTCGCCAGAGAAGCCTGCGCCAAGTACACGGCCATGGATCCATCCAAGCCGCGCTTCGTCGCGGGTGCCATCGGGCCGATGAACAAGACCGCATCCCTCAGCCCGGATGTCAATGATCCCGGCTATCGCGCCGTTACCTTCGATCAGTTGGTGACCGCGTACAGCCAACAGATCGATGCGTTGCTTGATGGTGGTGTGGACCTGCTTTTGGTGGAGACCATCTTCGACACGCTCAACGCGAAGGCAGCCTTCTATGCGATCGAAGAGGTCTTCGAGAAGCGCGGAGCTCGCGTGCCCGTGATGTGCAGCGTGACCATCACCGACGCGAGCGGAAGGACGCTCAGTGGCCAAACGATCGAAGCCTTCCTGATCAGCATGAGCCATGTGCCGCTCTTCAGCATGGGCCTGAATTGTGCGCTCGGTGCCGCACAGATGCGCCCGTACCTGGAGGTGATCGCTGAGCAAGCCACTTCGCGCACGAGCGTCTACCCGAATGCAGGCCTACCTGATCAAATGGGCGAGTACCGCGAGTCACCGGAAGTCACTGCCAAGCTCGTAGGCGAATTCATGGCCAGCGGATGGGTGAACGTGGTCGGAGGTTGCTGCGGCACCACACCGCCGCACATCGCCGCGCTCGCCGCTGAAGCAAAGAAGCACAAGCCACGTCCGGTGCCCGTTCTCGCATGATCACACGATCGTATTTCTCGGCGTCTTCTTGGCTCCAATGCGCGTCTTTGACCAAGAGCCATGATCTTTCCTCTGCGTTTCCTCCGCGCCCCTCCGCGCCTCTGCGTTTCTCCCTCACATGAGCATTCCTACCTACTCCGGCCTCGAACCCCTCCGCATTTTCAAGGGGGCCAACTTCGTCAACATCGGCGAACGCACGAACGTCACTGGCAGCGCAGCGTTCCGAAAGCTCATCAAGAACGGCAACTATGATGAAGCCGTTTCCGTGGCGCGCCAGCAAGTGGAGAACGGTGCCCAGGTGATCGACGTGAACATGGATGAGGGCCTGATCGATGGCGTGCAGGCCATGACCAAGTTGCTCAACCTCATCGCGGCAGAGCCGGATATCGCGCGTGTGCCGGTGATGGTGGACAGTTCCAAGTTCAGCGTGATCGAAGCCGGCTTGAAATGCTTGCAAGGAAAGGGCATCGCCAACAGCATCAGCCTGAAGGAAGGGGAGGCCGAATTCCTTCGGCAAGCCAAGATCATCCGTCGGCTCGGTGCCGCTACAGTGGTCATGTGCTTCGATGAGCAGGGCCAGGCCGACAACTTCGATCGGCGCATCGCTATCGCACAACGTGTGTACGATCTGCTCATCACCAAGGCAGGCTTCCCGCCGCACGATATCATCATCGACCCCAACATCCTTACGGTGGCCACCGGTATGAGCGAGCATGATCGCTATGCCATCGACTACATCGAGGCGGTACGATGGATCAAACAGAACCTGCCCGGCGCCTTGGTGAGCGGCGGTGTGAGCAACGTGAGCTTCAGCTTCCGTGGCAATGAGCCGGTGCGTGAGGCGATCCACACCGCCTTCCTCTACCACGCCATCCAAGCAGGCATGGACATGGGCATCGTGAACGCCGGACAGATCGGTGTGTACGATGATATCCCGAAGGACCTGTTGGAGCATGTGGAAGATGTCCTTCTTGCACGCCGTCCGGATGCGACTGAACGCATGGTCTCTTTCGCGGAGCAGTTCAAGGGCGCGCCTTCCGCCGAAGTGATCGCCGCGCAGGCCGCTTGGCGCGAAGGCTCGGTTGAAGAGCGTTTGAAGCACGCGCTGGTACATGGTGTGACGGACTACATCGAAGCGGACACCGAGGAGGCCCGCGTGAAGTATGAAGAGCCGGTACTCGTGATCGAAGGACCGTTGATGGCAGGCATGACCGTCGTCGGTGACCTCTTCGGTGCTGGCAAGATGTTCCTGCCACAAGTGGTGAAAAGCGCCCGGGTCATGAAGCGCTCTGTCGCTTACCTCGAGCCGTTCCTGGAGGAGAAAAAGGCCACCCAAGTGCTCGGTACACAACGGGAGGGTGCCAAAAAAATACTGCTCGCCACGGTGAAAGGTGATGTTCATGACATCGGCAAGAACATCGTTGGGGTGATCCTGGCCTGCAACGGTTGGCAGGTGATCGACCTCGGTGT
>JANOPI010000270.1:0-26029 GCA_031421755.1 Flavobacteriales bacterium
GATGAGGAATGCCGCGACAACGTAGCCGAAGAGGATGGTCCAACTGGCTGTTGCATAGCCAAGCCCGCGCAGGAAGATCACATCGAACAGCGCGGAACATATCAGCAGGAAAAACGCGATGGACTTCGCTCCCCGCAGGCCGAAGACAAGGGGTATGGTCCGCAGTGCCGGATCATCGGTCGCGCTATCACGGATATCGAACGCGATGGCCAGCGCGAGGATCAACGGGATGCGCATGCAAGCGAACGCGATGATGGCGGAAAGTTGCGGGGCGGAGCTGTCCAGCAGCATGGGGATGGCGGCCACCACGATCACCCAGAGCACCGGGATCAGCAGCACTTTCAGGAAGGGAACCGAACGCAGGCCGAACCCGCGCCCGCTCGCGGCGGTGAAAGGGGTCACATAGAAAAAGGCCAGGACCATCACAGGTACCAACCACCGCCAGAGCAGGCCCCAAAGCGGCCACATCAAAACGAAGGCGGCGACTGCGGCGACCCCGACCAGCACGCGGATGAGCTTCCTGTTGGCCTGGTACCACACCAGGTTCGGGTAACGACCTGCTTCGGGGCCAGCCACCCGCGCGAGCCGCATGACGGCATACCCAGCAAAGGTGCCGAGCGCTGCGGCGATGGTGTACCGCCAGAGGTCCGGAGCGTCATGCAGGAACAGGCCGATCCACTGGATCTGGGCCACCACGGCGATCGCCAACCACAAATGCCCGAAGATGAGCCATTGCAGAAGTGGATGACGGATCGCCCCCGTCATGACCTCAGTAACCGGAAGGTTGGTTCGGGTTGATGATCAATTGCCGCACCGCCAACCCGACGGCTACCCCGAGAGCCGAGGAGATCAGGCTCTTGATCACGCGCTTCGGACGCCCGACCGCGGCGTAACCCATCGCGTAGTACGGGTCGCCTTCCATGGCGGGATCACTGATCGACCCGCGCGTCACGTTCACACGCGGCCATGCCATGAGGCCAGCGTATGCGGGCGGTATAATGAGTGAATTCACTTCCAGATCCATGGCGATCACTGTTCCGGCACCGAGCAGGAAGCCGCCGATCATGGGCCCCCATGGCTTGTAGCCTTTGCGGGCGTCGCGTTCACCTTTCAGGTACCAGCGCATCTGAGGAACGCTCAGTTCGTTCCCGAACACCGTATCCATGAAGTACCAGACCTTCTCCTTGCCCAAACTGTCTACCACGCTGAAGACCCCGTCCGTGGGTTCCTCGCGCTGGATGAGCCGATCGCCGCGTTTCACCTCGTAGCGGATCTCCAATGAACTCTGCCCCAGCACCCGGGCTTCCAGTATCTGCCCGTTCATCAGGTTGATCTTGTCCTGGGCCGCGCAAAGCAGGCCCAAAGGCAGGAGCGTGAACAGGAGGAAGGCGCGCATCGGTCGCGGCGAAGATGAACAATTCAATGGGGTTGCCCGTTCGCTGACCGGTCATGCCGGTCCGCACGCTTCCGCACCGGCACCACTTCTATCTTCGCAGCCCTCGAAAAAAGCACCAAGCACCATGGACGTTGTCACCTACAGCGAGCGCCACATCGGACCGAACGACCGCGAAACCCAAGCGATGTTGAAAGCCATCGGCGTGTCCTCGCTGGATGAGTTGATCAAGCGGACGGTACCGCATGGCATCCGATCGAAGAGCGCCCTGGACGTGGGCCCGGCGATGACCGAGCGCGAGCACTTGGACAACATGCGCATGCTCGGCGCGAGGAACAAGGTATTCCGCAGCTACCTCGGATTGGGCTATAGCGGCACAGTGCTCCCGCCGCCGATCCAGCGCAACATTTTCGAGAACCCTGGATGGTACACGGCCTACACGCCGTACCAGGCGGAGATCTCCCAAGGGCGTTTGGAGGCGCTATTGAATTTCCAGACGATGTGCAGCGACCTCACGGGGTTGCCCATTGCCAATGCTTCACTGTTGGATGAAGCGACCGCGATCGCCGAAGCGATGCACATGCTCTACGCGGCGCGGCCGAAAGAGCTGAACAACGCGCACAAGTTCTTCGCTGACAAAGGACTCTACCCGCAGAACATCGCCGTGCTGAAAACGCGTTGCGCACCGATCGGCGTGGAACTGGTGGTCGGTGATGTGAAGGACTTCGACCCGGCCGATGGCTACTTCGGCTTGGCGCTTCAATACCCGGCGATCGATGGCAGCGTGAATGACTACCGCAGCATGGTGAGCAAGGCAAAAGCCGCAGGTCTGCGCACCGCTGTTTGCGCCGACCTGCTCTCACTCGTGCTCTTGACGCCTCCTGGCGAGTGGGGAGCGGATGTATGCGTGGGCAACAGCCAGCGCTTCGGTGTGCCAATGGGCTACGGTGGTCCGCACGCGGCGTTCTTCTGCTGCAGCGATGATTTCAAGCGCTTGATACCGGGCCGCATCATCGGAGTGAGCCAGGACCGCCGTGGTGGAAAGGCCCTGCGAATGGCATTGCAGACACGTGAACAGCACATCCGCCGCGACAAAGCCACCAGCAACATCTGCACGGCGCAAGCCTTGTTGGCGGTAATGGCCGGCATGTACGGGGTGTACCATGGCCCAGAAGGGTTGAAACGCATCGCCCGGAATGTGCATGGGCATGTGCGCCATGTAGCGGAAGCCGCGAAGACGATGGGCTATACCGTGTTTAGTGGATCATTTTTCGACACCATCACACTGAACGGCGTGAAAGACGCGAAGGCGCTGAGGGCTGCGGCCGAGAAGAAAGGCATCAACTTCCGGTACGACGGCAGCAACGTGTCGATCGCATTTGATGAGACGGTACGTGCGAGCGATGCGAACGACGTGATCGCGGTACTTGCTGAAGCCATTGGCGCGAAAGCTCCCGTTGTCCCTTCCAGCAACGGTGCGAGCCTGAGCGTTCCGGCGGAACTCCAGCGGAATAGCGACTTTCTTACGCACCCGGTCTTCAACACGCACCACACGGAGCTGGAACTTCAGCGCTACATCAAGCGTTTGGAGATCAAGGATTTCTCCTTGATGCACGGCATGATCCCCCTGGGTTCCTGCACGATGAAATTGAACGCGGCGAGCACCTTGTTACCGCTCACCTGGCCGGAGTGGGCAGGCATCCATCCGTTCGCGCCGGTGGACCAGACCGAAGGCTACCAGGAAGTCTTCCGCCAGTTGAGCGATGCGCTTGCGAAAGCGACGGGGTTCACCGCAGTGAGCCTTCAACCGAACAGCGGGGCGCAAGGCGAGTACGCGGGGCTGTTGGTGATACGCGCGTACCATGAAGCACGCGGCGATCACAAGCGCAACGTGGCGCTCATTCCGAGCAGTGCGCACGGCACCAATCCGGCGAGCGCGGCCATGGTGGGCATGAACATCATCGTGGTGAAAGCGGACGAGGAAGGTCACGTGGATGTGGCCGACCTGAAAGCGAAAGCTGAGCAGTACAAGGACACGCTTAGCTGCTTGATGGTGACCTACCCGAGCACGCATGGCGTGTACGAAGAGACGATCAAGGAGATCACGAGCACGATCCACGCGAACGGTGGCCTGGTCTACATGGACGGTGCGAACATGAACGCGCAAGTGGGCCTTACTTCCCCCGGCGAGATCGGTGCGGACGTGTGCCACCTGAACCTGCACAAGACCTTCGCGATCCCGCACGGCGGTGGCGGCCCCGGCATGGGTCCCATCTGTGTGAACGATAAGCTGAAGCCCTTCCTGCCGGGCCACCCGGTGATCAAGACCGGCGGCGAGCAAGCGGTACACGCGGTGAGCGCTGCGCCTTGGGGCAGCTCATTGATCCTGCTGATCAGTTATGGCTACATCAAGATGCTCGGCGGCGAAGGATTGACCGATAGCACACGCTACGCGATCCTGAACGCCAACTACATCAAGGCGAAATTGGAGAAGCACTACCCCATCCTGTATGTGGGAAGCGAAGGCATGGTGGCGCACGAAATGATCCTCGACTGCCGTGATTTCAAGCGCGCGGCCGGCATCGATGTGAGCGACATCGCGAAGCGGTTGATGGATTATGGCTTCCACGCGCCAACGGTATCATTCCCCGTGGCGGAAACGTTGATGGTGGAACCCACGGAGAGCGAAGCGAAGGCAGAGCTGGACCGCTTCATTGAAGCGATGATCGGAATTCGCCAGGAGATCTCGGCACTGGAGCAAGGCAAGGCCGACAAGGTGGACAACGTGCTGAAGAACGCCCCGCACACCAGCGAGGAGGTTTGCGGCAACGAGTGGAACCACCTCTATTCACGCGAGCAAGCGGCCTTCCCGGCGCATGTGAACCGCGAATGGAAATACTGGCCTACGGTGAGCCGCGTGGACAATGCGTTCGGCGATCGCAACCTGATCTGCACGTGCCCGCCGATCGAGGAGTACATGACCGTGGAAGCGTAGCAAGCACCAGCCCCGGCGGAGCGGGCAGGACGCAGCAGGACGTTGGTCGCAGTTCGGCCGCAACGTTGGCACTTACTTGCCCGAACGGACACTTTTCCATTCGCACTATCCTGCGGGTGAAGCGGCATCGCGGGCTGCTGGGCTACTTTCGCCGCCCTTCGCGCAACGAGCGGCTTTCCGGGCAAGGATCCTGGGGCCTTCAGCGTTCGCCGAAGAAGCAGGACCATGGTTTCGAAGGTTGTTCAACGGATCGTCTGGAGCGTTGGTCTCGCATGCAGTGTGTGGCAGTGCGGGGCACAATCGCGTGCCACGTGTCTTTACGGCGAGTCTTTTATGGCGGAAAGTCTACCTCCAGATTGGACGGGCTTGCCCACCACCGTGGAGCGCTTGGATGAGAATGGAGCGGGCACCGGTGAATTCGTTACGGCCTGGCAGGTGGGAAATGCCGTAGGGGCGAATTCCGCAGGTTACTTCCCCGTGCCCGACGAACCGGCCGGCAACACCTTCGCCATGGTGAACGACGATGCGCCACCTTGCGATTGCGCGATGGCGGACGTTTCGCTGTTCTCCCCGTTCATCGACTTGGCCGGAGCAGGCTTTCCTGCCCTGAGCTATCGCGTGTACCATGATGGCCTGCCGTTCAACGGTGATGCATCGCTATGGGCGAGCTTCGATGGCTCCTCTTGGACCCTGCTGGAAGAGATCCCTCCGATGCCCGGTGCGTGGCAGCAACGGACCACGGACCTCAGCGACTTCGCTTCCGGCCCTGTACAACTGCGATTCACCTATGATGACGGTGGCCAATGGGCATCTGGCTTCGCCCTGGACGATGTCTGCGTGTTCGATCGCCTGCCGCATGATGTCGCACTGAGCCAAGCGTGGGTAGGTGATGCGACCGTCAGTGCGTTCAATACCGGCACACGATCCCTGGGTTATTCGCGCATACCCATCGAACAGCAGTCGCCCTTACGCTTGTCGGCCCGCATTCGCAACAACGGTACTTCCGTGGCGGGCGAAGTACAGGTGGTGGCCTCCATCAGCTTGAACGGTGCGACACCTGTGGAGATCACCACCACGGTGGCCACCACGCTGGCACCCTTGCAGGACACGCTGGTCTCGTGGGAAACAGGTTACCTGGCCGCGGAAGCCGGTTCGGTGTCCATCCTGCTTACCACCACAGCGATCGATCAGGACGAGGAACCCTCGGACAACTCCGCACAAGTTGGCTTTGCGGTCACCTCCACCAGCGAGGGCAACCACACGATGGCCTTGGACAATGATCTGGCGAGCGCGGTCTGCGGAACGGATGCGGGCTTTTCAGCGGGCTGCCGCTATGAGCTGATCAGTGGCAGCAGCGCGGTGCATGGGATCAGTGTGCGCTTCGGCGCGGGGACCTTGCCTGGTTCGCGCGTGCAGGCGCTGCTGATGGACGGCAACTTGAACAGCTTGTCCGGATCCTCGAACCATACGATCACGGACGCTGACCTGGAACTGAGTTTCGCCGGCGGGTCGGTCTACATCCCGCTGGACAGCACGTTCGCGGTGGTGAACGAGCAGGACGTGATCGGGCTGGTGCGCTGCCTTCCGGATAGTGGAGCCTTGCGCGTGGCCAGTGGCGGCGTGGCGGCTCTGGGGTCCTCCTTGCTGATCGATGCAACAACGTTCTCCATCACGTACCCGGGTACCACACCGATCGTGCGGATCCATTTCTCTGACGCGGTAACGGGCCTTTCCAACCCAGCGCCCTCCAGTTCCATTCTCACCATAGCACCGGGTGCGGCCGAAGGGACCTTTGTTATCCATGGCGTGCCCGTTGGTACGCACGGCCCCTTGGAGGTACTGGATGTCGCCGGTCGTTTGGTGGAACGCCGTTTCGTTCGACCTGACGGGCACCAGATCATCCTCAGCATGCAGGGGAACGCACCTGGTCTGTATCGCGTGATGCTTCATGCGGCGGAGGGCATCTCGCACCGATGGACCGGGGCCTTCGTGCTACCCCGGGGGCTTTAGCGAAGCGGACGTCCATTCTTGGAAAGAGGCGCACCACCAGCCGGTCGGTCGACCCGATTTCGTCGATACATTACACAGGTCCGTCGAAGAATCAGAGTCCTCCGTGGTTACGATCTGGCTTTGGCCGGGCATGAAGGGGGCAATGAAGGCCGCTACTCTTGGGATCGACACCGTGTGGACCGTTGCGCCACAGCGGTTCCACACGTCACAATTGCAACGGTCCATGACTACTTTCGCCCCCTAACCCTTTTGCAAACCCCTCGAACCATGAACAAGCGTTACGCTTCGATCCTGGCCCTCGGAGTCGTCAGCGGTGCCGCGTGGGCACAGCAGGCGAACACTGAGGTCCGCACGCCTTACGCGCCCGTTGAGCGCCGCGGGCACAGCACCGCACCGGTCGCATCTGACCGTGCCATTCTCTGGTCTGACGATTTCGGCACGCCTTCCAACTGGGTCCTCAGCAACGAGCCTGATGGCTTCGTTGGTGTGGATTGGGAGATCGGGATAGGGCTGGAAAGCACGGGCCAATATGGAACTCCTGCTATTCAAAGTACGACCGCCGACAATGGCTATGCCATGGTCTGCTCGGATTGTGGCGGTAACGAGGACGGCGCGGAGTATGAGAAGTGCAACCTGACCACGGCGAACTCTTTGGATTTCAATGATAAGCCTTACCTGATCCTGGAGTTCCAAACGCAATACCGCCGTTTCAGCAACGAGCAGTGCTACGTTTCGATCAGCACGGATGGGGTGAACTTCCCTCAACCTCCTTCCGATACCGCCACGGTGGACCTTCCGAATGGTCTGTACCCGGTGTGGTTCGATGGTGAACTCACCAATGGCATTTCGCCCGGCAACCCAACGGTGAAGCGCATCAACATCTCCTCTGCCGCAGGTCTTCAGTCCCAAGTGTGGGTACGTTTCTACTGGTACGGCATCTGGGGCTACGCCTGGTACGTTGATGACGTGAACATCTTCGAGCAGTACAACTACGACACCGGCCTGGAGAGCGCCTACTACAGCCACACGGGCAGCGGCGACGAGTACGGTCGTGTTCCATCCGCACAGTTGAGCAACAGCATTAACGTGGGCGGTACGGTCACCAATTTCGGTGTGAACCTTCAGACGGGGGTTGTGCTGAACGTGGAAACACGTGATGGCAGCAACGCGGTGGTCCTGAGCCACGCCAGCGCCGCCTTCGACCTGGATCCTGAGACGAGCAATTTCATCGACGAAGAAGTGAGCATCACGGGTCCATGGCCTGTTGGTCTTTACACCACGCGGACGTGGATCACCAGCGCTGACCAGGCCCTGGATGAGGACGCTCTGAACGATACCATCGTGCGTGTATTCGAGGTGACGGAAGACGCTACGGGCATCTACTCACTCGACGGTGAGGGCGTTTATCCCGTTGCTACCTTGAGTTCGATCGGCACGAACTCCTTCACGGACAACACCGACGGTGTGTTCTGCTTCACGAACTACGTGGCCGAGCAGAACTTCACGGTCTACGGACTGTGGGCGGGTATCCAGTCGACCTCTGTGGTCGATGCGCTGATGATCGCTTCGGTACACGATAGCAGCAACGTTGTTTGGGATGCCGATCAGACCCCATCGGATGGTGATGTGAGCCAGCCGTTCGTCACCGGCAATGATTACTTCTTGACCCAAGCGGACATTGACGCTGGATTCGCAGTGATGCCATTCTCTTCGTCCTTCACCATGGAGCCCGGCTTCGGGTACTTGGCGGGTGTTGAGCTCTTCAGCAACGGTGGCGCCACGAACGTGCGCATCTTGGATGACAACACGGTACCACAAACGACCTGGGGCAGCTGCATCCACTTGCCAGCCGGTGACAACCCTGGCACCTTCAGCAACGGTAACGCATTCTTGCTGCGCCTGCTGCTCGACCCGATCATCGCTGATGGCATCGAAGACCGCGAGGAACTGGAGGGCGTGAACGTATTCCCGAACCCGACGAACGGCCTGGTGAACGTGATGTTCGCGATCCCCGGCGCGTACACGGTGGAGTTGATCAACACGCTGGGCGAGCAGGTGGCTACCCACCGCTTGAACGGCACCAACACCGTAGACCTGAGCGGCTTGGCCAAAGGCGTCTATTCCGTGCGCATCTCCAACACGGAGAAGGCCACTGTGAAGCGCATCTCGCTGAACTGATCCGATCCTTGTAGGAACGCCCGGCCCATTTCGATGGGCCGGGCGTTCTTCATTTCTACCCATTCCTCGACCGCCTGCCCCAGTTGACAAACATCCGCCTCCAAAAGGTGAACGGACCTGTATAGGCTGGCCTTCAGGTTGGCCTGCGCCCCGGCAGCGAAGGGCAGGGCCGAGACGTCAACCCGTAGGAATCCAGTGATGGAACGTGTGAAACACACCCATCCGCTGATGAACTCGGGCGCCAACCGGTTAATTTGGCCCACCTCAACAGAAAAACGAAAGACCCGACCGAATGAACAACAAGTACATCCTGCTCCTGTTGGCCTGCTCCGCAGGGGCCGCGCACGCACAGCGCGTAAACAAACCGCACCTGCCCAGCTGGGCCCGTCTCGAACACGCCGCACATGCCGGAACCCAAGTACGCCCATCTGAAGCTGGTGCGCGTGCGGGCGGTGACGTGGTGTGGAGCGAAGATTTCGCCAACGGCCTGGCCGGTAACAACGGCACAGGGCCGTGGACCTTGGACGGCTTCGATTCCCAGTGGTGGGTCTACACCACTACCGGCCCGAACGGTGCGTACAGCAACAACGGGGAAGCCATCACCTCGGAAAGCGCGGACAATGGCTGGATGGTCTTCCAGGCCGACTCCGGTAACACGGATTGGGACCAGGATCCACCTGCGATCGTAGGAACGCCCACCGCATGGGACGCGGGGTTGGTATCGCCCACGATCGACCTCTCAGGTTCACCTTACGTGATGGTCGAATTCCAGCAGTCCATGCGGTATTGCTGTTCTTCCAGCCCGCACTTCCTGCAGGTGAGCACGAACGATGGCGGCACATGGACTTCCTTCCCGGTCATCACAGCGCCGGTGAATGAGGACCCCGGAACCTTGACGACCTCGGTGAACATCGCCGATGCGATCGACGGCGATCCGTCCAACGTAACGATCCGTTTCTACCACGATGGCCCGAACTCCAGCTCGTCCCACTACCACTGGCAGATCGACGATGTCAAGATCGTGGAGTTGTACAACTACGACCTGATCATGGAGAGCGGCTCCACGTCCGATTGGGCGGCGGCCACGGCGTTCACGTACGACTCGCTGAACTACACGGTGTATCCGGTGAGCCAATTGCGTCCACTGCCACTGAACGTATCGCTCACGAACAATGGTTCGCAGGCACAAACGGGCACGGTGGTGAACTTCACCGTAACGGACGAAGGCGGCAGCGAGGTGCTGAACCAGGACCAGAGCGTGGACCTGGCGCCAGGTGCGCAACAGCGCGTTTTCATCGATCCGGACTTCACACCCCCGGCTGTTGCAGGAACGTATGATGTGGCCTTCAGCGCCACCTCGACCGTAGGCGATACGAGCACGAGCGACAATTCGGCCGAAGCCAGCTTCAAGGTGAGCGAATTCATCTATTCCCGCGATGGTGGTACGGCAGCGGACTACTTCGATGCTACGGATGATCTCGAATACGAGCTTTGCAATGGCTTCCACGTTGCCAACGACGTAGAGCTTTATGCCGTTGACGTATCGCTTCGCAGCGGCGGCAGCCCGTCACCAGTGGGCATTCCCATCTATGGTCTGTTGAAGGATGGCGCGGACGTGGAAGTGGAACTCTCCTCCACCTCGGAACACGTGATCGCCCAGAGCGAGCTGAACGGTGCGAACGGCATCAAAGTGATCTCCCTGGTCTTCGCCGAGCCCCAGTTCCTGGAAGCCGGTTCGGACTACTTCGTCTGCATCAAGCACTTCGGCGGAGCTGAGGTGCGTACGGCGATCAACGGATTCAGCGAAGACCAGTCGACGTTCATTTACTTCGAGAACGAGCCGGGCGCTGGCCCTGATTGGTTCTTCACGAACGACATGCCACTTGTGCGCATGAACTTCAACCCGAGCGCGGGCATCGAGGACGGCGACCGCCAGAACGGGATCGGCCTTGGCCAGAACATCCCGAACCCGGCCGACATGAACACCCTGATCCCCTACGATCTGAAGGAAGGAGCCAAGCTCACCTTCGAGGTGCATGACATGAGCGGCAAATTGGTGGCTGTTCAGGCCTTGGGCGATCGCGCACCAGGTTCGCACCGGTTGAAGTTCGACACGAGCGCCTTGAACGAAGGAGTTTACTTCTACTCGCTCACTTCGGAAGGCACGCGCCTGACCAAGCGTATGACCGTGATCCGCTGATCGCGGTAGTTTTTAAAAACGAAAGCCCCCGGTCGATGACCGGGGGCTTTCGTTTTGTCGTTGGTTTACGGTGCTCTGTTCGCGATCGTCAGGGGGTGTTGAAGACCAGGCCATTGTACTGTCCGTCGGAGCCTGACAACGGACAACCACCGCGTCGTCAAGCGTTCCAAGACCGACAACCAACAATGGAACTCAGCCCTTCCTCATCGCCTCCTTCACCTGGCGCATGAGGCCGCTGGCGAAGATGAACGCGTTGAGCTCAGGATTGTCGCTATCCAGCATCTGCTGGCGCGTTCCTTGCCACCAGGCCTTGCCCTCGTGGATGAAGAGGATATTGTCACCGGACTCCATCACACTGTTCATGTCGTGCGTGATCATGATGGTGGTCATGTCGTACTCGGCCGTCAATTCGTTGATCAGGTTGTCGATCACGATGCTTGTCTGGGGATCGAGGCCGCTGTTCGGCTCATCCACGAAAAGGTACTTGGGGTTCATGGCGATGGCGCGCGCGATGCCCACGCGCTTCTGCATGCCCCCGCTGATCTCGCTCGGGAACAGCTTGTCCTTGCCCTCGATGTTCACGCGTTTCAAACAGAGCTGCGCACGCTCCTTCATCTCATTGTCGCCCATGGTGGCGAACATGCGCAGGGGGAAGAGCACGTTCTCCAGCACAGTGAGCGAATCGAACAGTGCGCTGCTCTGGAAGAGCATGCCGATCTCTTGTCGCACCTCGCGCTTCTGCTCCTTCTCCAGTATATGGAAAGAGCGGCCGTCGTAGAGCACTTCCCCTTCCTCGGGTACAAAAAGGCCAACGATGCATTTGCACAGTACGCTCTTTCCGCTTCCGCTCTTGCCGATGATCTGGTTCACCCGGCCCTTGGCGAACACAGCGCTGATGTCCGACAGCACCTGGGTCTTCCCGAAGCGCTTGCTGAGGTTCTTCACCTCGATCATATGAGCAGGAGCTGGGTGAGCAGATAGTTCATGATCAGGATCACCACATCGCTGTATACCACCGCGCGCGTACTGCTGATACCCACCTCGCGCGTGCCTCCCTTGGTGTAGTACCCCTGGTAGGCACTTACGGTGGTGATGATGATGGCGAAGACCACCGTTTTGATCAGCGCGTACTGGATGATGAAGGGGTCGAAATCCCATTGGATCCCCTGGACATATGCGCTCGTGCTGATGATGCCCGTGCTTGTACCCACCAGCCATCCCCCGAAAATGCTGAGGAACATGCTGATGATGATGAGGAAGGGGTTGATGATGACCGCGGCGGCCACCTTCGGCAGGATGAGGTACCCCGCGCTGTTCACCCCCATGATGTCCAGGGCGTCGATCTGCTCTTTCACACGCATGGAACCGATCTCCGCAGCGATGTTGCTGCCCACTTTGCCCGCCAGGATCAGGCTGATGATCGTTGGGCTGAACTCCAGGATCGTGCTTTGTCGGGCGGTGAACCCTACCACGTATTGGGGTATCCAGGCGGAATCGATGTTCGTTTTGGTCTGGATGGTGATCACCGCCCCCATGAACAGGGAGAGCAGCGCCACGATACCCAAACTCTTGACGCCCAGCAGGTCGATCTCCTCAACGGTGCGTTTCCAGTACAGGCTGAAACGCTCAGGCTTGGAGAAGACTTCCCCCAAGAGCTGGAAGTAATGGCCGGTATGGAACAGTAGGTTCACGGGGCTGAATCGAGGGCCAAAATAGGCCCGTCAGCAGGGTGAACGATGAACTTTCCGACGGGCCTTTCACAAGGCGATGCTGGCAATTACATTTGCCCATAACCCGTTGGTACGGGATGAAAATGTACAGGAACCGCTCCTACATCACCATGATCATCGCCGGAGCGTTCCTCACCACCTCGATCATTGGCACGGGTTGCGCGGGCGGCCCGAAGTACGGTGCGTCGCGTAAAAGCAAGAAAAGGGGGTGCGATTGCCCGCACTGGAACGCTGTTCCGAAGCAGGAGGGAAGAGATGGCATCTGGAGCATGAAGAAGAACCCTGCAGGAACGGCCGGAGATGACGCGCGCTACTGACATTCTCGCCTTGCGCGCGCACGTGCCCGCTGCGAGCTGGCCCGTGATCTTGAACTGGCTGCGGCGCAACCCCGTGGTGGTTCGCCTGAGCAAGAGCCGCAAGAGCAAATTGGGTGACTATCGGGTGGGCAATAAGCGGGAGCCGCATCGCATTTCCGTGAACATCGACCTGAACCGGTATGCGTTCCTGACCGTGCTGGTGCATGAGTTCGCCCATTACAGCACCTTCGAGAAGTTCAAGCGCCACCAGCCCCACGGCAAAGAATGGAAGGCCGAGTACAAACGCCTTATGCGCCCCTTCCTGAGTCGTGAGATCTTTCCGGCCGATATCCTGCACGCCCTGGAACACCACTTGGAGGACGCCCCCAGCAGCAGCTGCACGGACCACGCCCTGATGCGCGTGCTGCGTAGATACGACCCGGATCCCCTGCCTTTCCTGGAAGAGCTGCGGGAGGCCACGGTGTTCCGTTTCCAGCAGAAGATCTTCGTGAAAGGCCCCCAGCTGCGCAAGCGCTATAAGTGCAAGTGCCTCAACGATCGACGCATCTACTTCATCGACCCCACGGCGGAGGTGCATGTGGAACAGCCGATGCAGGTTCGCAGGGCTTCTTGAGTGTCCCCGGCGAGCGCCGGGTCCCCTGTTGTCGGTTAGGAATGCCGTTGTCGGTTGTCAGGCTGGGCGGAGCCTGCGTCGTAGACAGGTCGGCAGCCAGACAACCGAAAACTGACAACCAACCACGACCTTCGCACCCGCATGGAATCCAAGCACACCTACTGCGTGATCATGGCCGGAGGAATCGGTAGCCGCTTCTGGCCCATGAGCCGCACCGCCTACCCCAAGCAATTCCTCGACTTCCTCGGCCTGGGCCGCACCCTCATCCAGCAGACCTGGGATCGTTTCCTGCCGCTCTGCCCGCCGGAGAACATACTGGTGGTCACCAATACCCAGTACGCGCCCATCGTGAAAGCGCAGCTACCGGGGATCCGGGAGGAGAACATCTTGACCGAGCCGCTGCGCAAGAACACCGCACCGTGCGTGGCGTACGCCAACCACGTCATCAGCAAACGCGATCCGCAGGCCAACATCATCGTCGCCGCCAGCGATCACCTGGTGATGAAGGAAGGCGAGTTCCATGAGGTCATTCGTCTCGCGCTGAAGCAGGCGGAAGCCGCGGATTGTATCGTCACGCTCGGCATCAAGCCCAGCCGACCAGATACGGGCTACGGGTACATCCAGTTCGTTGACGACACCAGCACGGCCGACCCCGGCGTGAAGAAGGTGGCCAGCTTCCGCGAGAAGCCCGACCACGCCACCGCGGTGAAGTTCATGGAGAGCGGTGATTTTCTTTGGAACAGCGGCCTTTTCATTGCCACGGCGAAGAGCCTGCACAACGCGTACAACACGCACCTGCCGGAAATGGAGCAACGCTTCGCCGCTGGAGCTGCCACGTACGGAACAGCAGGCGAACGCACCTTCATCGATTCCGCCTACGCGGCGTGCGAGAGCATCAGTATCGACTACGGGGTGATGGAGAAAGCCAAGAACGTCTTCGTTGTCCCTGGCGATTTCGGCTGGAGCGACCTCGGCACCTGGGGCAGCCTGTACACCCACGTTCCCAAAGATGCGGATGGCAACGCCGCCATCGGCGAGCAGGTGCGCTTGCACGATTGTACCAACACCATGGTACACGTCCACGATGATCGACTGGTGGTGCTGCAAGGGCTCGATGATCATATCGTGGTGAGCACCAAGGACGCCCTGCTCGTAGTGCGCAAGCACGATGAGCAGAAGATCAAGCAGTTCGTGGAGCAGGCCGGGAAGGAGTTCGGGGAGAAGTACGTTTGAACTTGTCGGGCGCACAGCCGACGATGAAGGCCGCGGGCCAACTTCTTACCGGCCGCTGGGCACTGTTGCTGTGCGGTGCCAGGGCCGCTTCATTGTTCACCGTTGAGCAGGGAGGCGTTGTATTCAGTACACGGCCACGCTGCCCGCGTACCGCCGCTGCCCCGTACTTCCATCCAGGAACAGGAGGCGATAGGTGCCCGAGGACAGCGCACCGCGCGGTATGGTGCGTTCGCCACGAGCGCCGATGGGAACGGCACACACGAGCCGACCGGTGGTGTCGAAGAAGAGCAGCTCACCGGCTTGTCCGGCATTGCGCACGGTAAAGGCATCGGCGAAGAGCGTTGGGAAGGTGAGCAAGGGTAAGGGCGATGTTCCCGTGATACCCATGGGCAGGGAGCACAGCGCGGAAGCCGGAAATCGGGGGACCGTATCCTCCTCGCAACCGGCAATGCCCCAAGAGCCGGTTTCGCTGTCGCCGAAGGTGTCCACCCACACGCTCAGGTCAGCGCCGTCCACGCAATCGATGCTGTCCTTCACCGTAGCGAAGAAGCAGAAGTGCCATGGCCCGCTGCAATCATCCCCGAAGTTGTTGCCGGCGTCGCCATCGTTGTCGAGATCGAAGAACCAACCGGGCCCCTGCGTGCCTGCATTTATCTCTGACGTTCCCGTTACGCTGTCGGCGAGGAGCCATGTGCCCCCGATCGCACCGCATGCGTCAGGAGGAGGCCCGAACTCCAGGCTGTTCACGTCCCATCCGGGGCCCAGGATCGGCACCGCCCCGTGCATCCAGTTCACGTTCGCTTGATCCCATTCCTCCACGGTGAAGCAGAAAAACACGGTCTGGCCTGCGCCGTAGTGGCCATCGACCGGCGGAGGCATAGCTTCGAAGTAGAACGTGAACAGGCAGGGCTGTGCGAAGACCATGGGGCTGCACAGGGAACCGAAGCAAAGGAGGAGGCTGGCAGGGATGGTTCGCATATCGGTCGCTAGTAGCGATACTTTCAGGACGAGCGATGCTACGACATGTTGCCTAGCACCGGTTCCCGCCTCTCTCTGGCGCGAGACTTCCGGCCGAACGCGCAGAGCGCGGGTGTCTCGTGCCCTCCGCAACTCTTGGTCCGATACGCTGATCCACGGATGTCCTCAGGAATCTGAAAGAACAGCATCGAAGGCATGCCGAAGGCACGGGAGGACGGCCAGCTTCGTTGACATACCCGTGGCTGGCCCAACTCCCGCGCCAGGATTATGCTCGGCTCAAGAGAGAATTCAAGGTTCTGCCGAGTGCCCCAGTTCTCATCCGTCGCTGGCGGCTTCAACCCTTCCCCACCCCCTGGTAGCTGAAGAACATGTTCGCCCACATGATCTTCGAGAGGGCGTACATGTACGGTGCCGCCAGTATCGTAAGGCCCACCACCACGCCCATGAAGCCCCAGATGCTCAGGTTCGGCGCGAACCACCAGGTGATACCGAAGCCCAGCAGGCTGAACGCGATGCCGATGGCGTAGCTGACGAACATGGCCCCGTAGTAGAAGCCGGGTTCCTTCTCGTACTTGCGATGGCAAACGGGACAGGCCTTATGCAGGTCGCCCACTTGCGAAAGGTCGTAGGGATGGCTGAGGAAGAAATCCCCTTCATGGCAGAAGGGGCATTTGAGGTGCAGGATGCTGTAGAGCTTGCTGCCTTTTAGAAAGGACATGGACAAAGGTATCGGACCGTACACGCTGTCCTCGTTCGATGTCCGGTCTTGTCAGGGCTGCACGCTTGAACCAGTTCATTCCGCACAGCGGCATCGGCACCGGACATTTGCCACATGCACCGCCGCCAATTCCTCAGCACATTGGCCTTGGCTGGCGTAGGCACCAGCATGATCAGCGCCAAGCACTTCCTTCAGGACGTACGCAGCGGCAAGCCCGGCGCGCGCATGCCCAGCATCTTCATCGGCCATGGCAACCCGATGAACGCTATCTCGGACAATGCCTTCACTCGGCAGCTGAAGGAACTGGGAGAGCGCATCGAACGCCCCAAGGCGATCCTGCTGGTGAGCGCGCATTGGCTCACGCGCAAAGGGAGCTTTGTGAGCGTGGTTCCGAAGCCAAAGACCATCCATGATTTCGGAGGGTTCCCGGATGAGCTGTTCGCTGTGCAGTACTCCGCTCCCGGTGCGCCTGAAGCTGCGCGCGAAGCCATGGCCAATGTCAAGAGCGTGCAAGTCCACGAGGACCATGAAATGGGCCTGGACCATGGGGCATGGAGCATCCTGAAGCACATCTACCCGGCGGCTGATGTGCCGGTATTCCAACTGAGCATCGATTGGGACCTGAGCCCCGCACAGCACTACGCGCTCGCCCAAGAGTTGCTCGGCCTGCGGAACAAGGGCATCTTGGTCATGGGCAGCGGCAATGTGGTACACAATCTAGGCCGGGTGAACTGGGACGGCGGCCCGGATGCGAAACCCTATGACTGGGCGCTGGAATTCGACGCATACGTCGAGAAGAATGTCTCCATGGGCGACCACCAAGCGTTGGTGGACTACACCCGTCTAGGGGCGCTGGCCCAGCTGGCCCACCCCACGAACGACCACTACCTGCCCTTGCTTTACACCCTGGGTGCCAGTGACAAAGGGGGGCCGTTAACGGAGATCCACACGGGTATGGACATGGGCAGCATCAGCATGCGGAGTTTCTTATTGGGCTGAACTTGTGGATAGGTCCGGGGAGGCCTCGGCCAATCACAGGCCCCCTACCCCACATCTTTACGGGCACCGTGGAACCGCCTTACCAGCTCATCACCAGTTCAGTCGCTTTGGCGAAGTTGATGGGCGAATTGCGTTCGGAACCCATTCTGGCGTTGGATACCGAGGCGAGCAGTTTCCACCGCTACAAGGAGCGCATTTGCCTGATCCAGTTGAGCACCCGATCGAAAACGTGGCTCATCGATCCGTTGATGATCGACGACATGGGCCCCTTGGGCGTGGCCTTGACCGACCCGGGCATCGAATGGGTGATCCACGACGCGGACTACGACCTGCGGATGCTGAAGAAGATGTACGGCTTCCGTGCGGAGAACGTGTTCGATACCATGGTGAGCGTTGAATTACTGAACGAGCCCGAGCTCGGCTTGGCGGCGAACCTGAAGAAGCACTTCGGGGTAGAGCTGAACAAGAGGTACCAGAAAGCCGATTGGAGTAAACGACCGCTGAGCACTGAAATGCTCGCGTACGCGGCCATGGATACGCATCACCTGATCGCCTTCCGCGACATCCTGAAGTCGCAGCTCGAGAACAAAGGCCGCATGTCCTGGGCCAAGGAGGAATTCGAAGCATTGGTACACATACCATTCGCGCAGACAGAGGAGGAGCCCGGCTTCCTGCGGATCAAGGGAGCGAAGGCGCTAAAACCGCGACAGCTCGCTGTGCTTCGCGAGTTGCACGCATGGCGGGAGGGCGTTGCCGAGAAGATCGACCGGGCACCCTTCATGGTGCTGGGCAATGATGTGATGCTCGAGGCCAGCAAAGAACCGCCGTTGGACCTGCACGCCTTCGCTGCACGCAAGGGAGTGGGAGAGAGCATCGTATCGCGGAGCGGCCCGGCGATCATGAAGGCCATCGCCACGGGTTTGGACCTGCCCAAGGAACAGTGGCCACGCGTACCCAAAGCCAAGCGCTACGACCGCGACGAGGACTACGAGGATCGGTTGAAGCGGCTGAAACGCAAGCGTGACGAGATCGCGCAGGAACGCGACCTGCGGCAGGGTATCGTGTGTCCGAACCATGTGTTGAGTGAGATCGCGCGCACCCTGCCCGGGGACCTGCAGGCGCTGGCCGCGATACATGGATTACGCAATTGGCAGGTACGCGAGTTCGGTACCGAAATGTTGCGGGAATTGTGATCGGACTTGCGGCGTCGCGGGGGATCTTTACCTTGGCCACAAACCACAACACCATGAAGATCATCAAGCGTTCACTCTTCGCCTTGGCCATGGGCAGCATCATGGTCTCTCAGTCCGGCTGCTTCGGTGAGTTCGCCCTCGTACGCAAAGTGTACAACTGGAACGATGAACTCAGCGACAGCAAGTTCGTGAAGACCCTCGTGTTCTATGTGCTGACGATACTGCCTGTTTACTCGATCGCGGGATTCTTGGACATCATCATCTTCAACCTCATCGAGTTCTGGGGCGGCAGCAACCCGCTGTCCATGAATGAGGGGGATTATGAGATGCAACAGCTCACGATGAAGGGCGAAGAGTTCAAGGTGGAGGCCACCAAGGACACCTTCACCACCACGCAGCTCACCGGGACGGACAAGGGTGAGGTGCGCGTGCTGCGTTTCGACCGCTGCGACAACACATGGAAGTACAGTGATGCCAACGTGTGCGACCACGCGATCATGACCTTCCTGGATGACCGCGCCGAGAATGTACGTGTGTACACGGAGAACGGCAGCATTGATCTGGCGGTATCGGAGATGACCGACAGCGATGTGCTCATGGCGAAGTTCGGCGCTCCTGCGTCCGGCGACGCGATGTGCGCGAAGTAAGAAGTACCTGGTTCAAGGAAGCGGCGCGGTTTGACCGCGCCGCTTTCTCGTTTCATACCGGTCCGATGACCGTATCCATGAGTCCGATAGCCGCGCGCAACCGTTCCGCCCGATCCCCTTCAATGATGGTGTACGGTTTGCCGAGCCGTTGGAGCATGGCCTCATACACGGCGAACAACCGATCGCGGTCGTGCGGGTTCACGCGCAGGGGATCCGGCACCCAGGGGATATCTGGCCTGCACAGCAGCCAATGATCGAAGGCCACTTGCCTGGCGAGTTGATCGATGAGCGGATGACAGCGGCCGAACACCTCTTCGCTCCAAATGCGGATGGTGATGATGTCCGTGTCGCAGAACACCAAAGGTGGCGGCGTGCGCTTGGCCAATTCGATGCCTTCACCGAGCGCGAACAACTGGCCTTGTGCGAAGGCGAGCAGATCCTCTTCGACATAGTCAGGGCCCTGTTCCTCCAGTTCGGCACGCGCGAACTCCTTCACCCACACGCAGCGGTAATGATGCGCGAGTGCTTCGGTCAAGGTGGATTTTCCGCTGCTCTCGGGTCCAACAATAGCGATCGTGCGCATGGCGGACAAGGTAACTTTCCATCCCACGGGAAGCAGCGGGAGGAGTTGCCCGCTGCGTCTGGCTATCAGAAAACCGGATCCACATGGAACGAATAATACTCGGAGCGGGAACGATCGTGATGACGATCGCCGCACACGCCCAACTTGCGCCCACAACGGACGCGCCATTGTACCAGCACATGCTGGAGGTGAACAAGGAATGGAGCATGATGGACCCGTCGCCAGCGGACGGTGGGCGCATCGTGCATTTCCAGGATGAATCGGAGCGCATCACCGCGCATCTGCATCGTGTAGCGGCCTTTGAGCGTGAACATCAGCCTGAGGGCCTCTCCGCTGCTGTTGTCGCACGGCGTTCGGCGCTGCTCGACAAACTCGATGCATACGCCGATCGGGGTCGTTTCCCGCGGAACCAAGTGCTGCCGCAGCGCAACCCGGTATTCATCGATCCGAGCGGTACCGCTTGCGCCGTAGGTCAGCTGATGATCGAGAGCGGCCATGAAGGATTGGCAAAGCGGATCCAGGACGAGATGAACCTGGCCTATGTGCATGAGATGAAGCGCGCGGACGTGTTCGCCTGGGCCGGAGAGCACGGTTTCACTGAAGATGAGCTCGCGTGGATCCAACCGGGCTATCCGCCCGGTATCCCTTGGTACGCGTTGGGCGGAGGCACGAATGGAACGGTGAGCGAATTGCTCCGAATGGGGAACGGGGACCTGCTGTTGGCCGGTGAATTCTCCCAAGCCGGGGGGATCGCGGCCACACGCGTCGCCCGTTGGAACGGCACCGGATATGTGCTGATGGGCAGCGTTGTGGAAGGTACCATCACCTCGGCCATCGAATTCAATGGTGACATCTACCTGGGCGGCATCTTCGGTCCCGGAACTACGGATCTGGCGCGCTGGAACGGAAGCACATGGGAGATGAGCACGGTGTTCTCCAGCAAGATCGCGCATGTGTCGGATCTGCACATCCACGATGGCGTCCTTCATGCGGCCGGCTCCACAACTGGTTTCGCGGGCACTTCCTACGGCGTGAAGAAGCTGGTGAACGGCAATTGGCAGAATGTTGGCCAAGAACTGAACGGCGAGATCAGGTCGATGGAGTCGTTTGACGGAACGCTGGTCTGCGGAGGAGCGTTCACCGGGGACTTCTTTGAATCGGATACATCACTGCTTCATATCGCCCGGTTGAACATCGGCACATGGGATCAGGTCGGTGATGGATTGAACGGAACGGTGCGGGACCTTCTCGTACACCTGGGGCAGCTCCACGCCGCAGGAGATTGCGTGGGTGAGGTGGCCACCTACTTCGGCCTGGCGCGCATCGGTGCTGGGGCCTCCACGTGGGAACCGCTGATGCCGAACGTAGCGAACTACATGTACTCCCCGCTTGACGGTATCGTGGGGATCAACGCGATGTTGCCCGATCCCGATGGTGTCCGGATCCACCTTGGCGGGAATTTTTATGCGGCGGAGATGATGACCAACGGCATGGGGCTGGCCACCTTCAACGGGGAGGCGGACGCCGTTACCGTGCTGGGCGAATTCTTCGGTCCGGTGAATGACCTGGAGCTGTTCGGCACCAGTGAACTGGTGGCCGGCGGCGCATCGGAGACCCTGTTGAACATCGCCAGCACGGACCTCACGTTGTCGGTGCCATCGCTCAGCGGCACTACCCTCGTGAGCGTATGGCCGAACCCGACCACCGACCAGTTGCGCATCGGCGGTCTGGAGACCGGAGCGAACGTGCTGGTTGACGTGCTTGACGCGACCGGCCGTATCGTGAAACGCTTCAGCGGCGTGCCCGTGCGCAACACGATCGATGTGCGCGAACTGCCCGTGGGCGGCTATACGTTGCGCATCATCACGGACAACAAGACGCTGTCGGCATCGTTCATGAAGCGCTGAGCGCACGCTAAACGCGCGGCTGGTCAGCGGCCGCGCGTAGCGCCCTGCTCCATCGCCACCAGCCTACGGCGCTCAACACGACGTAGGTGGCGAAGAGCAGGGCGTAAGCGTGCATGGGCGGATCGGCCGTGGCGAACATGGTGATCGCCACGCCGTCCACGATGCACCAGTAGATCCAATTCTCGATGAGCTTCTTGGCCATCATCCACGTGGCCACCGCGCTGAACACGCCTACCCATGCGTCCATCTTCGGACTTTCACTCCAGTGGTACCGCTCGAAGATCCAGGCGACCAGCGCCGTTGCGGCCAAGGCCGAAGCGAGCATGAACGCATGGAAGATCAACGGTTTCCGGGAAATGGGGATGGAATGGTCATCGCGGCCCCAACTGAACCAGCCGTAGAAACCCATCACGACGTAGAAGGCGTTCAGCGCCACCTGCCCCAGGTAGTTGCGATGGTAGAAGAACGCCACGAACATCAGCGACGACACCACGGCGAACAGCCAACCGATGCGCTTCTCGAATGCCGCCAGGAACGTGTAGCACGCACCGAGCACGGCACTTGACCATTCCAATACCACCCAAGCTTCGTCTGTCACGCGGTGAAGATGGGGTTGCGAAGGGTATCCTCCTGAGTTGGAGAGTTACGGAGTTGGAGCGTTGCTCTTCGAGGCTGCAACTCCGTAACTCTCCAACTGCATCGAAGCGGCTCCGCCGCTACTCCCCGGTTCCGCAATTGCAGGGCTGGCTGAAGAAGATCTTCACCTTGGGGAACAGTGCGCTGATCTTCTCCATTTCGAGCTGGTCGAACTGGATCACGCGCACGTCCATGAAGCGCAAGGCCTCCATGCCCCTCAACTCCTCAGGGAATTCATCCAGGTCATTGCTCCAGAGATCCAGTGAGATCACTTCTTTCAGGTCGCCCATGCAGGGCAGCAGGCCACTGATCTGGTTCTGGTGCATGTCCAGCCGTTTCAGGTGCGACCATCGGCATACCACGGCCGGCATTTCCATGAACTTGTTCTGCGGCGCCCGGAACTCCTGCATGTAGGCGAGTTCGCCCAGCCACTCGGGAAGTTCCTTCAGCTTGTTCTTACCGAAGTCCAGCGCATTCAGGTTCTTCAGTTGGCGGATCTCCGGGGGCACTTCCTTCAACTTTTTCTTGGTGAGCTGGAGGCGGTACACCTTGTCGGGCTCCTTCATCGCCGACTCGATGCTGTAGTACTCGCGTGTTGAATCGAGCGCTGTTTGCGTAAGCAGTTGGGCGCTCGCCGAGAAGATGGGTGCGAGCAGCAGAAGGAAAAGAACCGGTCGGAGGTGAGGGATCATGCGAGCAGCGATTCCGCGTGATCGCGGTCCTTCAAGAGTTGTGCCTTCAACGCGTCGAGGCCATCGAATCGTACCTCGTCGCGCAGGCGATGACGCAAGCGGACGTTGATCGGTTCGCCGTAAAGATCGCGGTCCAGATCGAAGATGTTCACCTCCACGGAGCGTTCACCACCGCCGCCTTCCACTGTGGGGCGAACGCCGATGTTCATCATCCCTCGGAAGAGGCCGTCGTTCAGCGTCACGTTCACGGCGTACACACCATTGGCCGGAAGGAGCTTGAAGGGATCGATACCACCGATGTTGGCCGTAGGGAAGCCGATGGTCCGGCCGCGTTGGTCACCCTTCACCACCACCCCGGAAAGGGAGTAGGTATAGCCGAGCTGTTCAGCGGCGGTTTTCACATCGCCCTTCAGCAGCGCGTCACGCACCTTGGTACTGCTCACTTTCACATGGTCGATCTCCTGCGCGGGGATCTCCTCCACGCTGAAGTCGTAGGCCTCGCCCAGTTGGCGCAGCAGGCCGATGTCGCCCTCCCTGTTCCGCCCGAAGCGATGATCATAACCGATGACCATGGAGTGGATGCGGAGTTGATCCACCAAGGTATCACGCACGAAATCCAGCGCGTGCATGCGGCTGAAGGTGCGCGAGAAGGGCACCACCACGAGGTGGTCCAGCCCGGCGGCTTCCAGCAGTTCCGTTTTTTCCTTCTGGGTGTTCAGCAGTTTCAGGTCGTTGTCATGCGGGTGCAGCACCATGCGTGGGTGCGGGTAAAAGGTGAAGAGCGTGCTCTGCCCCTCTTCACGCTGTGCCACTTCCTTCAGGCGTTGCAGGATGGTCTGGTGCCCGAGGTGAACCCCATCAAAGGTGCCCGTTGTGAGCACGGGGCGCTCGACGTTCACGAAGGTGGAGAGATCGGTGTGGACGTGCATGTGTTACATCTGCAAACATTCTCTTCCCGATGGATTGGGCCGATCCGTCGGGGACGCCGGAGCGCGGTAAAGATGGAACGGTTCGTTGAGGCTGATCGTCCTATCGCGTTTTCAACAAGCCTCCACAGGCGAATGAGCGCTGCTGCAGCGTGACCAGTCGTTCGCCGGGCTTTTATTCACACCCTGTCGCCATATAGATGAAGCACCTACTTTCGCGGCCGCAAAACCGGGGGTGCAAGCTCCCATCATCCCAGAGAACTCGCTCATGGCCAAGCACATCGGCAAGGTGGTCCAAGTGATCGGACCCGTGGTAGACGTCCGCTTCGACGGCGGTAAGGACCTCCCGAACATTTACGACGCGTTGCACATCAAACGCGAGGACGGTTCGGTGCTGATCCTGGAGACGCAGACACTGATCGGCGAAGACACGGTACGCGCCGTGTCGATGGACAGCACCGACGGCCTTTCGCGCGGTGTTGACGTGGAAGGCATGGGGCAGCCCATCGCCATGCCCGTGGGTGACCACATCAAAGGTCGACTCTTCAACGTGGTGGGCGCGCCCATCGACGGCATGAAAGACGTGTCGGGTGGCAAGACCATGGCGATCCACCGCGAGAGCCCGAAGTTCGAAGAACTCACTACGAGCACCGAGATCCTGTTCACGGGTATCAAGGTGATCGACCTGATCGAGCCGTACGCGAAAGGCGGCAAGATCGGATTGTTCGGTGGTGCCGGAGTGGGCAAGACCGTACTGATCCAAGAGCTGATCAACAACATCGCCAAGGGCTACAGCGGCTACAGTGTGTTCGCCGGTGTAGGGGAGCGCACTCGCGAAGGGAATGACCTGCTTCGCGAGATGATCGAGAGCGGCATCGTGAAATACGGTGAGGCGTTCCACGAGAGCATGAGCAAAGGCGGTTGGGACCTGAGCACGGTGGATTACGCGAAACTCGCCACGAGCCAAGCAACCTTTGTATTCGGGCAAATGAACGAGCCTCCTGGGGCCCGCGCACGCGTCGCGCTCAGCGGTCTCACGTTGGCGGAGTACTTCCGCGATGGCGATGAGCAGAGCGGCGGCCGCGACATCCTCTTCTTCGTTGACAACATCTTCCGCTTCACGCAGGCGGGCTCCGAAGTGTCCGCGCTGCTGGGTCGTATGCCGAGCGCCGTGGGTTACCAGCCCACGCTCGCCACCGAGATGGGCGCGATGCAAGAGCGCATCACCTCCACCAAGCGCGGTTCCATCACCTCCGTACAGGCCGTGTATGTGCCTGCGGATGACCTGACCGATCCTGCTCCGGCCACCACGTTCGCCCACTTGGACGCCACCACGGTATTGAGCCGGAAGATCGCCGAGCTCGGCATTTATCCTTCTGTTGATCCGCTGGATTCCACGAGCCGGATCCTTACGCCTGGCATCGTGGGCGATGTCCACTACAACTGCGCCCAGCGCGTGAAGGCGATCCTTCAGCGCTACAAGGAACTGCAGGACATCATCGCGATCCTCGGCATGGACGAGTTGAGCGAGGACGACAAGCTCAGCGTGTACCGCGCCCGCAAAGTGCAGCGTTTCCTCAGCCAGCCCTTCTTCGTGGCCGAGCAGTTCACCGGCCTGCCCGGCGTGATGGTGCCGATCGAAGAGACGATCAAAGGATTTAACATGATCCTGGACGGCCAGATGGACGAATACCCCGAACAGGCGTTCAACCTGAAAGGCAGCATCGACGACGTGATCACCGCTGGCAAGAAGTTGTTGGCGGAAGCGGCGAAAGCATAAGCGTTCAACTCTGCTGACGATGATGTTCCTGTCTTAGGTCCGATGTCTTCTGCCAGAGGATCCTCCGGCATAAGACATCGGACTTGAGACAGTCATAAATTCTACAATGCGCCTCGAGATCCTCACCCCCGACAAGTCGCTCTTCAAGGGCGAAGCGAAGCTCGTGTCCGTGCCCGGCGTTGACGGTAGCATGGGTTTCCTGGACAACCACGCTCCACTGATCACCGTGCTGAAGGCTGGTGATGTGAAGGTGACCATGCTTGACGGCAAGGTGGAGCTCTTCCCCGTGAAGGGCGGAGTG
>JANOPI010000271.1:0-2094 GCA_031421755.1 Flavobacteriales bacterium
CGAAGTATGCATGTGGGGGTGGGACCAAGGTGCCCAGGTCGGGTCCGTGCACACCGAGCAAGGAATGGCGATCACCGGTGAGCACATCTCGGAGGTCGAGGAGTCCGAAGTTCTTGCTCCAGTGAGCGGTATCCTCGTTGGAAAGAAGGATCGACCTCACGGAGTCCGCCACGCCGAGCACCATGGTTTCCTCGGCACCAATGAAGGTCGCCTGGAGGTCTTGGGCTGTTCCCCAAGGCCAACTACCGGCACTGGCGGGATCGTTCGGGATCGTTAGCGTGTCCCGGCCGTGGAGTTCCCAGTTATTGGTGTCATGCACAATCGTACTTCCGAGGAACTGTGGTTGATCGACCCAGAAGTAGCAACCATCGCAAGGGCCGCCCAACCCAGTGGAACAGGTGTCGCACGGTACCGCGATCATGTTGAGGTGATATCTCAAACTGTCCACCCCCAAAGTATCGATGTGCGTTACGAAGATCTGGTTGCTGATCGTGTCGCTGCCGTCGTTGGAGTAGTTGTATTTATAGGACGGGTTCAACAAGGCCCAGTTCTGGGCGGAGGCCATTATACCGGCCAAGACGAAAATGAAGGTGAGGCTGCGCATCGCCAGGAAGACAACTTCCCGAAGGTAGGCGCTGCCCGCTCACCGTTGCACCCACAACACACCCTCATGCCCGAAGGGGCAATGCCTGCACCGGTTGCCGCAGCACTGGCCGCGCTTCAGGTGATATTGTTCGGTGAAGACGAGGTACCCCTCCGGCGACCAGTAGTAATCGCCTGGCTCCAGACCCAGACGACGCATGCGCTCGTCCTGCGGGTCCGGTGGCTTGGGGGCGCTGCTCTCCATAGGGAAGGACTTCCACGGCTTAAACGCTGAGGATCCGGGTTTGTTCGATCGGTGAGGCGCGCGGCTGAACAAGACTACGCGAACATGAAGTCCGGTTGCGTTCTATCCACAGCGACCGGTGAACAGCCCGGTTGACAGATCGTTCATAACCCCTTGGAACCCCACTAGTTTCGGGCCTTCCGGACAAGCGTCCTTACCGACCATGCGCACTGTTCATTTGTTCATAAGCCTGCTCGCCGGATCGGCGGTCAGTGCCAACCTCCACGCCCTGCCATTGGCGCCGGACGAGGCGGCGATCGCCTACATCACCCGGTGGAAGGAGGTGGCCGTGTCCAACATGAAGGAGCACGGCATTCCCGCCAGCATCACCTTGGCGCAAGGCCTGTTGGAAAGCCGCAGCGGGCAAAGCGTGCTCACCGTGGAAGCGCGCAACCACTTCGGCATCAAATGCACACCCGATTGGACCGGTGGGAAAGTCTACCACGATGACGATAAGAAGGACGACTGCTTCCGCAAGTACAGGCGCGACGAGGACAGTTTCGAGGACCACAGCGAGTTCCTCCAGCGCTCGCGGTATGCCGCGCTTTTCGATCTGAAGCCCACCGACTACAAAGGCTGGGCGCGTGGGTTGAAAAAGGCCGGGTACGCCACCGATCCGCGGTATCCGGACAAGCTGATCGACCTGATCGAGCGCTACGAGCTGAACAAGCTGGATGAAGGCATCGATGTGACCTACGCTGAACGACCGAAGCCAACTTCCACCGCAACAAAGCCCGGGAAGAAACCGCGCGATCGCGGCGGCGAAATGGGAACGGTGACCATCGGGGGCGGCCGCGAAGTGTTCGTCTCCGACAGCCGGGTGAAGTATGTGAAAGCGAAAGGCGGGGAGACCATCGCCCACATCGCATCGGAACTGGAGCAGATGCCGGGTTGGATCGCGGGTTGGAACGATATGGCGAAGGGCGAGCCGCTCGAAGCCGGCCAGGTGATCTACATCCAGCCCAAACGCAACAAGGCCAAACACGCCGAGTTCTGCATCGCGGAAGAAGGTGAAACGCTCTGGGGCATCAGTCAGCGCTACGGCGTGAAGCTGAACAAGCTCGCCAAGTACAACGGCATCGGTATCGCCGATGAGGTGAAGTCGGGGCAACGGGTGTGGTTGAGGAAGCCGCGCGGGTGAAGGGGCCTGATCTCTGATCTGGAGAAATTCATAGGCCCTTGACCTGTGCGATTCCGGGTCAAGCCCG
>JANOPI010000272.1:0-6637 GCA_031421755.1 Flavobacteriales bacterium
ATGACGCAGATGACACAGATATCCCCCACGGAAAGCCTTCGATGACCTCGGAGGCTTTCGCATTCAAAACCCTCCATTCGCCGGGGCGCTCGGCGACCACCGCATGATCCGCATTGAACACCTCGGTATCGCCGTGAAAGACCTGTCCGCAGCGGAGGAGACCTACGCGAAATTGCTCGGAGTTCCTTCGTACAAGCGCGAAGCCGTGGAACGCGAAGGGGTGATCACCTCCTTCTTCCAGGTGGGGCCGAACAAGATCGAACTGCTTGAAAGCACCACGCCCGATGGACCCATCGCCAAGGCCATCGCCAAGCGCGGAGAGGGCATCCACCATGTGGCCTTCGAAGTGGAGGACATCCGCGCGGAGATGGCGCGTTTGAAGGCCGAGGGATTCCAGTTGTTGAGCGAAGAGCCCAAGCACGGAGCGGACAACAAGCTGGTGTGCTTCATACACCCCAAGAGCGCGAACGGCGTGCTGGTGGAGCTGACGCAGGAGATCCGCTAGCCGCATGGCCAGCAAGAAGTCTACCGCCGAGTTCATTCTCGAACAACTGGGCCATGCGGACCGGTTCAGCGTGCGCTCCATGTTCGGAGAGTTCGCCCTCTATGCCGATGATAAACCCGTTGCTTTCATCTGCGACGACCAGCTCTTCGTGAAGATCATGGACGACAGCGCCGTGCTGGAGGGCCGCTGCGAGCGCGCTCCGGCATATCCCGGCTCGAAGGACTATTACCTCGTTCCGGAAGACGTGATCACCGGTGATCGCAAACTGCCGGATCTGTTGCTGCGCATGAGCAGCGCTTTGCCATTGCCAAAGAGCAGGAAGAAGGCGGTACGGAAGTGACTATCCGGACAGCTCGTGCCGCTGCATCAAACGGATCACATCCTCCTTCTGCAGATCAAGGTGTTCCGCTTGCAACCCGGCCGCGCGCGCGCCCACCACATGCTGGATGCTGTCGTCGATGAACAGTGTGCGCGCAGGCTCCGCGCCGTGCCGTGAAAGCACATGATGGAACGCCTCCGCGTCCGGCTTGCGTAAGCCCATCTCGCAACTGTAATACGCACCGTCGAACAGCGCCCTGAAGTCCGCGATGCCATTGTCCTCTGCGATGATGCGCTCGAACGCCGGCACATGGATGGCGTTCGTGTTGCTCAACAACAGCACACGGTAGCGCTCCTTCAACCGCTTCACCAGGTAGATGCGCTCCTGCGGGATGCGGCCGATCATCGCGTTCCAGCAATGGTCCACCTGATCATCTGTGATGCCGTTCCCATGCAACGACCGGATCCGCGAACGGAATTCGGACGGTGAAAGCGCCCCGATCTCGAAGCCGTCGAACAGGTGGTCCTGTTGCACTTTGCTGTAAATGGCCTCGAACCCAGCGAAGCCCAGCGCGTTGAAGGCGGCGGCGGTGCGGTGATAGTCCACATCGATGAGCACGCCGCCGAGGTCCAACAGGATCGTATCGATCATCGGGCGACGAATGTATCCACATGCCCAGTCCCGCTACTTTCGCGATCCTCTTTCGGGCCTATAGCTCAGCGGTCAGAGCAGCGGACTCATAATCCGTTGGTCGCAGGTTCAAATCCTGCTGGGCCCACTTCCGCAACGTGCAGCAGGCAGCCCGCAACTGCCGCTGCTGGCTGCCGTCAGGAACTCAGTACTCCCGAACGGCCATCACGGTAACGTCCAGGTCGTCCACCCGGAAACGGGATCGATGCTCCATGTTCCAGAAGTAGAATCTCAGGTCTTCGCCCGTGCGGGCCGCTGGCACGTGGATCCTGTACTCGATGTGCTCCCACGTACCCGGTGACGTCGGTGGCAGGGGTTCCATGGCGAAGGGCTCGTAGAACGTGTGGTTGCTGGAGGCGTCCTCCAGCGTGGTGATACAAATGATGTGTCGGGTATCCTCGACGCGTTCAACGAAACGCTCGAAGCCGATGGCCACATACATCTCCCGGCCGACAGGAAATTCACCGGAGCGCAGGAGGAAGGAAGGACCGAATCCATCCACTAGGTCGCACACCGCGACATGATCCGGGCTGGGCGCACCGTCCATCCGCAACCGCCGCCCGGACCAGTGCGACCAGGTGCCCTCAGCGTCCCACTTCTCGTGCAACAGCGTGTCCAACCCGTTCGGGTTGTAAGGGGCGATCCGGTACATGCCGCCCAGCTGGTCCCGGTGCGCATCATCGAACCGCAAAAAGCTGAACGCGTATTTGCGGCTGTCCATGGACTCCTGGTGCAGCAGGCGGTGGTTGTACTGGTAGAATTGCGCCAGCGTGAACAGGGAGACGAACACGAGCGAGGCCACAGCACCATACCAACCCCCACGCCAGCTGCGCCGACAGTGTGCGAGCACCAGCGCCAACGGGAGGAACAGCACGGGATAATGATCGATGAACACGCGCGCCCCCCACCCGCTTCCGTAGTACCAGATCCACCAGCTGGCGATCACATACGTGTTCACCGCCCAATACGCCAAGGCCGCCAACGCTCGGAAGCGGTCGGTTCGCCACAACAGCGGAACGGCGGATGCCGCGAGCAAAAGGACCGGCGTCCACAAGAACAAGCCGCGGCGAAAACCCACAAGTACTTGGACAAGCTCAGGGCGATCCCAATGAAAGCCCTCCCCTCGGTAACCATCGGCGATGATGTGGCCCACTTGCGCATACCAGAGCATGCTCTGGATGGACAGGACCCCACCACAGGCCAGTATGATCACCGCGATAAGCCGCCAGCTGCCCAGCAACGACCGCACGAATGCCGGTGTTCCGCTTCCCAACAACACCGGCACGGCGAACAATACCAGCCCGTTCACCGGGCGCAACAGGATCACCAGGCCCAACGAAAGCCCCCATGCGATCGAGCGCCGGAGGCCGGGCACCTGCGCGAGGCGCACCGTGACGAGCAGGAAAACCGACACCATGCAGAACGAATACACATGCGACCAGCCCGGCTGGATGCAGACGTATTGGATGAGTTGCGTGCCCAACCCAAGGCCTGCCAGCAGGATCGCACTTGTCCATTCATCAATGGCCAGCGATCGGAAAACGGCACGCATAGCCAACAGCCCCAAGAGCCCATAGAACAACCCCGCGATACCGATGGCCCGCTCGTATGGCGTTGACAGCCCGTCCGTATTCGCGCCTGAAACGTGCGCCCACACATGTGCGCTGAGGAAGAACGGTGTCAGCATCACCGCCTCACCGGCGAAGTACTTGTTCAGCGTGCCGTCCGGCGTCTGGTGCAAATAGGTGTAGTTCGGTTGCTCGCGGCCCAGGTCGTTGTTGATGAACACCGCCCGCAGGTAGCCATAGTACCCTTCCGCATCGCTGCGGATAATGGACGGGCCCTGATCCCAGCTCCAACGCGCGGCGATCAACGTGAAGAGGACCATCACCGCCGCGATGGCGAGGGTGGACGGTGAAGAACGGCCGCGTACCATGTGTCTCATCCCGGTGCTCCGGGGCGCCGCGAAAGTGCGAAAGCTCAAGGCTCGGTGATCCCGCCTCCCCGATCATGATGCCCGGAGGTATTTTGCGGCCCATGACAAAAGTGCTCGTCACCGGTGGTGCAGGCTTCATCGGCAGCCATACCTGTGTGGAACTCGCTGCCGCAGGGTTCACGCCCATTATCGTCGACGATCTGCGCAACAGTGAGGAGCGCGCCTTGGATGGCGTCGCCCGCATCATCGGCCACACGCCGCCTGTGTATCGCATCGATTGCTGCGATACCAGCGCGATGGAGCGCATGTTCGCCAAGGAAGGCCCGATCCATGGTGCCATCCACTTCGCTGCCGACAAGGCCGTGGGTGAAAGCGTGGCCGATCCGCTGAAGTACTACCACAACAACATCGGATCGCTCGCCTTGCTGCTGCGCCTGATGAAGTTGAACGAGGTGACGCGCATCGTTTTCTCCTCCAGTTGCACCGTCTACGGCCAGCCGGATCAATTGCCCGTGACAGAAAGCGCGCCGGACCGCAACGCCATGTCGCCCTACGGCTTCACCAAGATCGCCTGCGAACAGATGCTGCGCGATACGACCGCAAGCGACCCCGCGCTGAAAGCCGTGCTGCTCCGCTACTTCAATCCGGTGGGCGCGCACCCCTCATCGCTCATCGGCGAACTGCCGCTGGGCGTGCCCAACAACCTGGTGCCCTTCGTTACGCAGACGGCGATAGGCCTGCGGAAGCAGCTCACCGTCTTCGGCAACGACTATGATACCCCGGACGGCTCCTGCGTCCGCGACTACATCCATGTGGTGGACCTCGCCAAAGCGCATGTGCGCGCGCTGGAATGGATGGAAGGAACCGAGGCACCACCGTGTGAAGTGTTCAACATCGGCACGGGCCAGGGCAACAGCGTGCTGGAAGTGATCGATGCGTTCACCTCGGAAACGGGAACCCCGCTGCCCTACGTGATCGGCCCACGTCGCGCCGGTGATACGACCGCCGTTTACGCGGATACCACCAAGAGCCGCGATGTGCTCGGCTGGAAGCCCACGCTTACCCTGCGCGATGCGTTGCGCGATGCGTGGAACTGGCAGAAGGCGATCGCCAAGGTCGACTAGCGGATGAGACCATAATGAGCCGATGACATCGCGCACATGCGGGACGTAACGATCATCCTGTTGGCCGCTGGAAAGAGCACCCGTTTCGGCAGGCCGAAACAATTGGAGCGCATCGGTCCGAAGGGTGAAACGATACCAGAACTCACGATGCGCGATGCGCTCGCGCACGGATGCACCCGTGCGGTGATCGTCGCGCGGCCGGAACATGAGGAGCACTTCCGCGGAACGCTTGGTCCGGATGCACGCTGTTCCGTCGTCGTTCAACACGAAGCCCTCGGCACCGCGCACGCCACACTGCTCGGGCTGGACAAGTCGACAGGAACGGTGATCATCGCGAACGGGGACGACCTGTACGGCACACGCTCCATGGCGATCGCATGCGACCACGCGATGAACGGAACGCCGAACGAACACGCGCTCGTGGCCTTCCCGCTCGGGAACACGTTGAGCCCGAACGGAGGCGTACACCGGGCGGTGTGCGAAGTCGATGAACGGGGCCGGTTGCTCTCCACACGGGAAGTGCGAGGGCTTTCGCGCAAAGCGGATGGCGGTATCATTGACGAGGACGAGCGGAGGTGGAGCGATGGCACATCCGTCAGCATGAATCTCTGGGTGATGCGTCCTTCGATGCGCCGGTTCTTCACGGATGGTTTCGCGCACCGCGCAACGGACACGGAATTCGGACTGCCGGATGTGGTCCGCACAGCGATCGACGAAGGAGAACGTTTCCACTTGTCGACTTCCCCAGATCGCTGGCTCGGCCTCACCTTCGCCGAGGATGCGCAACTTGTGCGCGATCAGCTCCGCGAACAGCATGGCCCTTGAACACACCGGCACCTTGCGCACGCTGTGCGACGCGTTCGGCATCGCGCTGAACGGCCACGACTGCGTGCCATTCGGCAGCGGGCTCATCAACCAGACCTATCTGCTGAAGGACCGGCATGGCGACAATGACTGGATCCTCCAACAGGTGAATACCGCTGTTTTCACCCGGCCGGAACTGATCGCCTACAACAACTACCTCGCTGCTGATCACCTGCGCAAGCACCATCCTGACTATGTGTTCATGCAGGGCAAGCGCACGGTGGACGGCAAGGACCTCTTCCTCAGCGACGAGATCGGTGCGTGGCGCGTGTTCCCCTTTATCCAGAACAGCATCAGCTACGATGGTGCGGTAACGCCCGATCAGGCCTTCAGTGCGGCGCAACAGTTCGGGCGGCTCACGCGCAATCTGGAGGGCGTCTACGTCGGCGCGTTCAAGACCATCATCCTCGATTTCCATGACCTCGGCAAACGCTACGTGCGTTTCACCGAGGCCATCAACGCCGCTGATCCGGAGCGAAGGGCGGCCGCCGACAGCGTGATCCGCTACTTCGTGAAGAACGCCCACATCGTGGAGGAGTTCAAAGCCGCGATGATGGACGGCGAGGTGCGCACACGCATCACGCACAACGACACCAAGGTGAACAACGTGCTCTTCGACAAGGACACGAACAAAGCCATCTGTGTGGTAGACCTCGATACCCTGATGCCGGGAAAAGCGCTCTTCGACCTCGGTGACATGATCCGCACCTTCATCTCGCCCGCTGCGGAAGATGATCCGGATCCCGCACACTGCGCCATCAACAGGGACGTGTTCGCGCGACTGGTCGAAGGCTGGTTCAGCGAAATGGCTCCGCTGGTGTCCTTCAGCGAGAAAGCCCTCGTGTTCTGGAGCGGCCAGATGTTGATGTACGAGCAAGGCATCCGCTTCCTCACCGACTTCCTGCAGAACGATACCTACTACAAGATCACACGGCCGGAGCACAACCTGGACCGCGCGAAGAATCAGATGCACCTGCTCACCGCATACACCGCACGCCGCAAAGAGCTGACGGAGCGGGTGCGGCACGTGCTGAAGTAGTTCGGACCAGTCACTTTCGGGAAACGCTATCGACGGATGATCGGGAAATTGAAAGGCGTGGTGCTGGCGGTGTTGTGTGCAACGACCTGTTCTGCACAAGAGCGCGCCACCGCGCGCCCCGAACTGAAATGGTTCCAAGACGCCAAGCTGGGCATCTTCA
>JANOPI010000273.1:0-7571 GCA_031421755.1 Flavobacteriales bacterium
GCAACACGGCACGAGCCGTTTGCCTGGTACTGTTGCTTGGGTCCACCGGTTGGTGGGCCCAAGCAACAGGCCAGGGATTCACGCGGCGGTATGATGCGATCGGGATAGGGGAACCCCAAGTCGCTTTTGCTATTGAGCCACATCCATTGGGCTACATTGTACTTGGGGCTACCCCGCTGCTATTGCAGAACGGCGACTACTACAACCCCACTTCTATCTCGCTCATACTTAATGAGGTCGGCGATGTCGTGGCATCGGACACGGTCATCGCTCTGGACCACTATCTCTTTCCTGGCACATGGAATACAATGAACAAGCGAAAGGAAGGCGGATATGTTGCCGGCGGGAATACTCGGATCGAAGACAACACAGCACGTATCGCGTTGATCAAGATCAACGAAGATGGCCTCATCCACTTTGTCGCGGAATACGGGCCTCAAGGAGAGGAGCTGATCGGTCGCCAAGCTATCGAATGCAAAGACGGCGGCTTTCTCATGGTGGGCCAGTCCGGTGAGTTCGGTGTGATCGACGGCATGCTGATCAAAACGGACAGTTCCGGCGTGGTGGAGTGGCAGCGCAACTACGGCGGGCCGATGCGTGACTACTTCTACACTATTGATACGACCACAACCGAGGATCTATTCGTAGCCGGTGGCCGTCGTTTCAGTGAAGATAATATCGACTGGTGGGCTATGCGGCTCACTTCTGTGGGCGATACCGTTTGGGCCAGGACTTGGGGAAGCGATGTCCACGACCTCATCCCGATCATCACTACGAAGGGGAATGGCAATATGCTGTTCGCATCGGGCTGGAATATTGGACCCGACAATCCGATTTCCAGAGTATATCTGGCGGAGTTGGATCAGAACAACGGGGACATTCTGTGGGAGCGCCAGTACGGTCCCACACTGAACTTCACTATCCTGCGCGTGGCTAAGGAAGTTTCCCAAGGCGAAGGGCACATTGCTACGGGGTTCGGCTTCGCCGAGAACTCCAACTTCTGGCAGGGCATTCTGCTGCGCACGGCTGACAATGGCGATAGCCTCTGGATGCGCCGCTATTTCTATTACGACAGCTTGATGACCGATGGCCAGGGTGAACTCAACGATGTGGTGCCCACCTTGGATGGCGGTTTCATCGCGTGCGGTTTTACGCAAGGCTCCTATACGGGGCCATACCCGCCCGGCTATTCACAGGACATCTGGGTGGTAAAGGTCGACAGTCTCGGCTGCATCATCCCCGGCTGCGATGACTTCAGCACGGTGATCACGGTGCAGGCCACCAATTTGAAGGAGGCGTTGGCGGTGCACCCTACCCCGGCGCATGTAACCACGACGGTTAAAGACCCGCTCCCCACAGGCTCCCCTCTCCTCGGTAGTGGGGCGGGGGGTGAGGAGGAACTGCGTTTGCGGGTTGTGAGCGCGCAGGGGAGCGAGGTGTTGGTACAACGCGCCGTGCGCGGCGAGAATGCACTGGCCATAGGAGACCTGTCAGGTGGCCTGTACTACGTTCATCTCACAAGTGGGAGCACATGGTTGAGCGGTACCAAGCTCATTGTGGAATGATGCACTCGAACGGAGAGTTGAGCGCAGGGTCGCGAGGCGCAGACCCTGCGAGAGGGAAAGAATTGGTGCTACAGGAACCCGTACCAACCAGCGCACCGAGCGAGGTGATGCTGGATGTGACCGGTCTGGCAGTGGGCTCCTACACGCTTCACCTCAGCGATGCGCATACCTGGATCGCGGGGAAGAAGTTCATTGTGGAGTAGCTTCGGTAGATCAATCAACAACAGCACGATGAGCTTCGACATGAGCAGTACGGCACGAGTGACCCGCCCGAGTGCCGTAGGTAACCGAGCGGGCGGAACACTCGCGCCAAATGAGGGCGGGTGTGGGGCTGAAAAATGAAAGAAGAAAGCTGAAACTTGAAAGCGGAACGGAGCGCCTGTGTGCGCTGCCATTCCAGCTTTCGTTTTTCAAGTTTCAGCTTTACTTCTACTGTCCAGTTCCGTTCTTGCGCAGCAGGAGCACCTGCCCACCTTGCGGGCCGGTACATTTACCCGTACCGATGAAGCCGCCGTCCGGCATCAGCAGGAGGTCCTTCAAGCGGTCCGTTCGTTGCAGTGGAAAGGTGCGTTCCCAGATGAGCGTACCGGTGGAGGAGGAGCGGATGGTGAAGGCATCGGAACGGTGGGCCAGATCGTTCTCGCCAGCGAAGAGCAGCTCGTTCGCGGTGGTTTCGAGCAGGGTCCATGCCTTGCGGTTGCGCGAAGTATCCCCGAAGGTGGCTTGCCAGATCGAATCGCCCGCGGTGTTGATGGCCATGGCGAAAACGTGCCTGAACCGATCGCCTTGGGCGGTGGTGTCCCCCACAGGATAGCTGTCCGTGTATCCGGCCCACACGAAGGAGCCATCAGCGCGAGCGATGATGGCGGTGGCGGCGTCTTCTTCCAGTCCGCCCCAGATCCGTTGCCACTGCTCCGTGCCTTGCATGTCGGTGCGTACGGTGAAAACATCCTTGTCGGGTTGGTCGCCCAGGGCATAGTGCTTGGAGCCGACTGCTACCAGTCCATCGGCATCATGGGCGATGCCATTCACCTGCTCATCGGCCGGCGTGCCGAAGTGGTTCTGCCAGAGCAAGGTGCCCGCGCCATTGAAGCGGGCGATCAGTCCGTCACTCTCGGCCCCACTTCGCCGAACGCCGCCCGCCGCGTAGCCGTCATCCAGCACGTCCACGCAGAGGAATTGTTCTTCGAGGTCGGCGTTCGCGCTGGTCCAGGACCACACCGTGCTGCCGCTGGTGGTCACTTTCAGGAGAAAGGCATCATGGTCGTGGCGGCCGAGAGGGATGATGGAACCGCCGATCACGATATCGCCGTCGCTGGCGAGCATGGCGCTTTGTGGAAACGCCGCACCGGGCATCGGTATGTCAAGCGTTACCGGATCCGTTCCAGAGAGCGAAGTGCGAAACAGCTGCACGCCGTAGCCATACCCTTCACGATAGTGCCGCACCACGGTGGTGATCCCGGTGAGATCGGCGACCACGGCCACGCCCTCTTCGTATTTGCCAGCACCGTAGTTGTTCTGGAAACTTTGGGCGAAGAGCACCTGGGTACACAGGAACGTGCAGGGAAGGAGAACGCGGATCATGTGCGCAAGCTATGCGCGATGAGGCGGACGATCCATGACGGTTATTGGCCAAAACACCAACCACGCTTGTTCAGACCGGATGAACGTGAAAAGTCTGTACCCAGAACTATTTTGTGCGGAACAACGCACGCAGCCTGTGGATGTCCTGGGGTGTGGGCCAGAGATCGGCCAAGCGTGCGTTGTGGCGGCGGGAGAAAACGATCCATTGGTAGATCAGGCTCGCCGAGTAGGCCAAGGACGCTGTGGCGGCGGCCCCGCGCAAGCCCCACAACCCGATGGCCCACCATCCGAAGCCCGCTGTGATCACCATGCCGAGTCCGGACCCGATCAGGTTGTGGCGGTTCTGTCCTTTTCCGCTGAAATAGTGGCTGAAAGCTTGGGAGGCGGCCATACTGAGAATGCCCGGGGCGAGCAGCAGCATGAGGGGACGGAGCCCGGTGAAGTCTTCGCCGAAGAAAAAGCGGAAGACCCCGTCAGGAAGAAGGGCCAGCACCAGTATCACCGCGATGGCGACGGCGATGGCGACCTTCGCGGTGAGCATGGTGAGTCTGCGTTGCTCAGCCACTTCATCCAGGTTGCTCACACGGCTCACCAGCACCATGCCCAAGCTGCGCGGCGCGATCCACGCGCTTTCGGCCAGCTGTGTTCCCACACTGTACAGTCCCAGTGCGGCACGGCCCAGCAGGTGCTCGATGATCCAATAGGCCAGTCGGTAGTTCATGAGTTGAAGCCCATTCGCACCTTGCACCCATAGCCCTTGCCGCAGCATCACGCGCATCACGTCCACAGGTGCATCCTTGTGCATGTGATCCATCCGATCGATCGAAAGGGCACTGATGACGGCCGTAACGATGAACGCCGCGTAGCTCGCCCAGATATAGGCGAGCACGTCAGCGTCCTTCCTTAGATACAGGACGCTAGCGAACACCACCAGCAGCACGGCACCATGTACAGCGGTAATGATGTTGTGCGATGCGATGCGTTGTTGCCCCAAGAGGACCCCGAGGTGGATCGAGTAGATCGCTTGCAGAAGAGCCAGCAGGCATACGTGGGTGGCGTATCCATCCGGCACCAGGTGGAACGCGTTGAGCAATGGCAGGGCAAGGAGCGCGCTTACCAGTGCGCCAGTATAAGCGGGCCCGATCAGGCGGCCCAAGGGAACACGTGGAACGAGGTAGACAAGCGCCCCGCCGCCCAGGAGGTTCGCGGGCAGCATCACCAGGGTGATGCCCAGCACGATCAGCCCGATGGTGCCCAGGCCCTCCGCTCCCAACGAGTGGCCGGCCATCACCATCACCAGCAGGTTCATGGCCGTAACGAAGAGGCGGGAAAGCACGGTACTGGTGGCCTGCTTCAACATGCGTCAATCCTCGTCATCGTCGTCCTCATCGGTGGGCTTGGACGTTGCACTTCTGCGGCCCGGACCCACGCGCAATTTGGCGGAACTACCATTTGGTCGGCGGGGCATGGGTCGCTTGCCGTCCACCAAGGTCAGATCGCCCACAGCGCTAAGCGTGCCAGTGCCTTTGGACCAGGCCGAACCCTTGAGTGGTCCGATGGTCCGGACCAGTTCTTCCCGGAATCCTGATGGCGATAGTTCGAGCACGCGCATCAACGCTACGCGCCAACCATGGGTGATGCTGTTGTCCCGCGCCGGTCTGTAAAGCTGCCCCTGATGAACGAAGGGTGTGCCGGCAGGCCGTGCGCTGCGCACGTCCATTTTCAGCGGATTCATACCGTGTGGAATGTAGGGGCCTTCCAGCGCAGGGGCATGGTAGGCGAAAAGGGCGACATCCTCCCACGGTGCTCGGGTGCCCATTAACCACCAACGTCCATCAAACTCGAACACTGTCGGCGCGCACAGCGGTTCATTCAATAGGGTCCTCACGAACCGCATCCCTTCATTGTCCGGGGTCACTTCATAAAGGTCCACACGGCCCACGCTGCTCTCTGGAATAACGAAGAGCCGTTCCTTGTGCCGTAAGAGGTATGGATAGGACAGCACGTGCTCATTGGCGAGCATGGTCCGGGACCGTTTCAGCGCATTGTCGCGCTTGGGGCGCACACGACTGATCTCTCCTTTTCGGGAGACCGTGTTGAACTTCCCGTAGAGGACATTGAGCTGACCATCGGCCATGTAGCCGAAGGGGGTTATCCGCTGTTGGCCGGGCCCCGGCGCGGGCAACCAACGCACGTTGAGGCTGGGCTTGGCTTCCAGCAAGGCGGCGATGGGCTGGTAAAGCACACCGATGTTCCATTCATCGCGTTCTGCGGCTATGGCGTGTCGGCGCTCCTCACGGACGGAGCCATGTTTGAGGAGGTAGCCGAGCACGACCCAATTGTCCGGTGCCTTGTTCAAGGGGACGTCAGCGTCGGAGTCCAACCCTTCTGCGGCAACCTTGTTCCCCCTCAGGATCTCTTGGCACTGCAGGGCCATCCATGCGGTGCTGCCGGCCAGCACGTTGTCCAGGTTGGCTGACCAGGAATGCGGTATGGTGCGGAACCAGCCTTTGCGCAGGATCTTTCCCGCGTCAACCTTTTCAGTGAGGCGCTGGAGGGTAACGCCGGTAATGGGATCCCCGTGGATGATCTCCCAAAAGGCCGCCGGCCGCCCGCGGTATTTTTCTTCGTCACCATGGTGATAGCCCCAGATGCCATGCGTTGCCACGGTGAGGATGTCCCCGGCCAATATGCCGAAGCCGAAACGCAGCAGCACATCGGGCGCGTATTTGCGGACTTCTTCCAGATCCTTCGGTTGGAAGCGCTGCTCGATGGTGGGCCCCACCGGCTGACAGAAGAGGTGGGGGATGCCGCTCAACTCGGATCCCATATCCACGGGAGCGAGCGCATGTGCGCGGAGCCGTTCACGTTTCAACCATCGGTAGAGGGCATGTTTGAAGGCGGGCTTGCGGTCGGGCTGTGGGGCCTTGTCATGAACGATGAGTACCACGAGTTCTACGCCCTTCACGGCCAAAACTTGGCGAAGGCATTCAGCCTCCCAGTGCTTGAACACTGTGCCGTTGCAGAGAATGGCTACGCGCAGGTGCTCAGACATGGCCCAGCACGCGTTGATAAATGGCGAAGAAGCGCTCTCCCACGGCGGCGGTACCGAATCGCTCGTCAACGGTTCGGCGGATGACGGCCGGGTCGTAGGGCAAGGTGCATTCAGCGCGCGCGATCATAGCTGCTGTCAGCGCCTGATCGTCGCGCATTCCGATCAGCACGCCGTTATCCGGGTTGATGAAGGCCTCGGGCCCACCGCATCGGGTGGCGATCACCGGTCTGCCCAACGCGAGGGCCTCACCGGTTACCACGCTGAAGGTTTCCACATTGCTGTTGACGATCACGGTGCCGGTGTGGGCCATATGTTCCAGTACTTCGGTATTGTTCATCCGGCCGAGCCAGCGCACGCTGCCGTTCAGCCCGAGTTCCTGTGCGGTGGATCGGAGCGTGTTCATGTCAGTGCCGTCGCCGATCACATCGAGATGAAGATCATGGCCCTGATCGCGGGCGGCTTTCAAGGCGCGCAGCACACCGCTCACGTTCTTCGTGCCGTCCACCAGATCCGCCACCATCATGAACCGGTCCGATGGGCCTGGCGTTGGAAGTTGACGGTCAGTTCCGGGCACGGTGTTGGGTATCACGTCGTAGCGCATGCAAAGGCCGCGCTCCCGCAGGCCGTCACCCAAATGCGCACTTACCGCGGTAACTGCGGCTGCTCGTTTGAAAAGGAAATGGTTGACCGCTTTGAAGAACGCGCTTTTCGCGTCCCATTTTCCGTCCAGGTATTCACTGCTTTGTTCGCTCAGGATGAAGGGCGTACCGCACATTTTCTTCAGCCACCAGGCCACCAGGGCCGGCCGCAGGAGGATGTGGACATGCGTAAGATCAGGTTGTCCTCGTTCCGAGCGCACCCGTCGGATACCGTTCCAGGTGGTGCGCCAATAGCGCCGCAGATTGACGAGCTTCCGGAAGGGGAGGAAGACGAGCGTGCTCGGCCTGTAGTAGCAGCGCAGCTCCCACGCATGGTCATCAACGTGCAGAACCTGGAGTTCCGAACGCTCCAGATCGTTGATGGGGGTGGTAAAAACCACGCTCAACCGGTGGCCATGGCCGTGGAGAACCCCTGCGGCGGCCAACATCTGCTTCCGGATGAAGTCGCCCAATTGGGGGTCATTGCGTCCGGGGTACCACTTGGGGAGAACCAATACATGCATCCTTGCCCGGCAAAGTAACGCGCTCGCACTGCCCAGCTATATTTGCACCCCTGCACGCCGGTCGGCTTGTGGGTCCCGCCCTGAACAGGTCGTGAGAGGTGGGGTTACATGGTGGTTGTAGCTCAGTTGGTTAGAGCGCCGGATTGTGATTCCGGAGGTCGCCGGTTCAAGCCCGGTCTACCACCCCGAACGCCCTCGACGAAAG
>JANOPI010000274.1:0-4806 GCA_031421755.1 Flavobacteriales bacterium
GCTTAAGACCCGATAGCCGTGACCAGCGCGGGACCTGATCGCATCCTTGGCCCGATCTTCGCGCCATGTGTTCCGTGCGATACATGTTGTCTTTCTGCGCGATGCTTTGCTGTGCGCGTGCCCTCGTGTGCGCCCAGTCAACCGTGCAAGGCCCTGGTGCCCGCATCGAGATCCTCAATTCTGACCGCTTGGAATACGGACCGTGGAGCAAGGCCCAACGCCTCATCGGGAATGTGCGGCTGAAGCACGAGAACGCCCTCATGCGCTGCGACAGCGCCTACTTGTTCGAGGATCAGACGATGAACGCCTTCGGGAACGTGGCCATCGATCAGGATACGGTACACATCACCGCGGATCGGTTGGACTATATCGGTAAGGATCGGCTCGCCACACTGAAAGGCAACGTGCATCTCACCGATCCGGGTATGGAACTCACCACGGACCTGCTCACCTATTCCCTGCGCGAACGTGTTGCACGATACTCGACCGGCGCCACCATCGTCAGCCGTCGCGAGCAGAACACACTCACCAGCCGCAACGGTGCCTACCTCGCTGGTGCCCGCCGATTCATCTTCAGCGACAGTGTGAAGCTGCGCCACCCTGAGCGCACCATCGATGCGGACACCTTGCACTACACCACCAGCAATGGCATCGCCGAGTTCTTCGGACCTACCCGCATCACACAGGGCACGATGGTGATGTTCACTGAGCGCGGCAGCTATGATACGCGCGCCGAACAAGGCCGTTTCACCCGCTCAGGGCGCATCGTGGATGGTGCGCAGGAATTGCGGGGAGACAGCCTGCACTATGACAAGCGGTCAGGCGAGGGCCGTGCTTGGGGAAACGTCGCGGTGATCGATACGACCAACGACCTGCTCGTGCGCGGGGATGCGGGAAGGCACACGCAGGACCCGGACAGTTCATTCATCACCGGCCACGCCGAGCTGGTGATGATGATGGGGGAGGACACCCTCTTCCTGCATGCCGATACGCTCTTCGCGAAAAATGATACCATCTTGGGCCGACGCATCCTCGCACGGCGCAATGTGCGCCTCTTCAAGAACAACATGCAGGGCGTTTGCGATACCATGACCTATGCCGATCGCGACAGCCTGATCACCCTTGTGGGCGAACCCTTCCTTTGGAGCGGTGCGGAAACCGCGCCCGATGACACCTCGGGGCCCAGAGCGGCCCAGGGTGGATCGCAGATCAGCGGGCGCACCATCCGCATCAGCCTGCGCGATGGTCGCGCGCACCGATTGTACGTGCTGCGCGATGCCCTGTTGGCGAACAGTGTGGACACCCTCCTAACCGATACCGAACGCGCCTACTTCGATCAGGTTACTGGCACGAACATTACCGGCTTTTTCTCCAACGATGAACTCGTCCGCCTCGAAACCGATGGCAACAGCCGCACCGTTTCTTTCGCCAAGGAGAAGAACCCCGATGGCATCGAAGTGGTCACCACCATGAACCGTGCGGACTGCAGCCGCATCGTAGTTGGGCTGGACAGTGGCCAGGTGAGCACCATCACCTTCCTCACCAAGCCGGACGCCGTGATGTATCCCTTGGCCAAGGCCCCCGTTGAAGAGATGCGCATGAAGGGCTTCGTCTGGAACGCGGCTGCACGGCCAACCGACAGAAAAAGCATCTTCGCACCCGCGGAATGATCAGGGGTCCTTCCGCGTTGTAGTCTTGACCGCGGATGAACAAAGCTCTCGCCCTCTTGATCGCTCTCCTGCTCTGTGGGTTCGCTCCCATCGAGCGGATGGACGCCACTGAACTCCACCGGGAGTGTGGCCTGAGCGGCTTGTTGGACCAAACGGTCTTCGCCATGGCCGTGCAAAAGGCCGAGCGTTCCGGTGGCTCTTCCAAGGTGATCGCCATCGCCGATATGACACAGTCCAGCACTGCCCAACGCTTCTATGTGGTGGACCTGGAGCACAAGAAGCTTCTGCTGCGCACATGGGTAGCCCATGGCAAGAACAGTGGTGAGGATCGTTGCGTGCGCACCAGCAACACCACTGGTTCGCTCTGCACGAGCAAGGGCCTGCTGCGCGTGGGCCAGCGGATCATCAGTCCCAAACACGGCGATGCCATGCTCTTGCATGGATTGGAAAAGGGCGTGAATGACCATGCCCTCGAGCGGGAGATCATCATCCACGGTGCTGCGTATGTGAGCGCGGCCCATATCCGCGAACACGGTCGGCTCGGCCGCAGTTGGGGGTGCCCGGCCGTGGCTCCCGAGGTGATGGCGCAACTGCTCAACTTGCTGCCGGAAGGTTCCTTGCTCTACGTACACGCCAAGTGAGCCAGGCCCGCGATCTTCGCGGCCTATGAGATCTTTCGCCCTCGCCCTGCCAGGCCTGCTCCTCTTTTCCTGTTCTACTCCAACGCCCGCGCCGCCGCCCACCATCGCGGAAAAGACGGACAGCATCGCTCGCATCTTCGAAGCACCTGAAGAATTCGCCCAGCGTACGATCGACAGCACGGAAGTGATCGCCTTCCTGCAAGCGCATCCGGACCACCGCGAGGACTCCGCAGCGATCCTCTCCTTCTACCAACGTCGGGAATTCCATCTCGCTTGGTTCTCCGGGGATACACTCAGCCGTGCGGCCTACAACTTCCTGAACCTGATCGCGGCAACGGATACTACGGCCAATGCCAAGGCCGCTGCTGTAGGGCAATGGATGCGCGAGTTGGGTTCACTCGTAACGATGCACGATACGGTACCCATGACGGACAGCCTGCGCAACGCCACCGAGCTTGCGCTTACCGCCGGGTTCTTCCACGTGGCGGATGCCAAGTACAGCGGTTTCGTGCGCAAGGACCTGCGCGAACTTGATTGGTACATACCCCGCCGCAAGAAGAATTACGATCGCCTCCTGGATTCGCTCGTGGCCGGGGTGAACGATCTGGCGCTGATCGAGCCGCTGCATCCGCAGTATGGCATGCTGAAGAACCTGCTGAAGGACTATGCCGCGGTCGACACGCTGCCTTGGCCCACGATCCCTTGGAAGAAAGGAACAACCAAGGTGCCCGACAGCACGCGTGCGATGCTCCGGGAGCGGCTCATCGCACTGGGCGACCTCGTTGATATGAACGAGCGCCCGGTGACCGAAGAAGGCGCCGAGGACAGTGCATTCCATTCCGCGGTGAAAAACGCCCAACACCGCTATGGTTTGAAGGAGACCGGTGTGCCCGATGGCGAACTGATCGCCGAACTGAACGTAACGCCCGCCGAGCGCGAACGCCAGATCCTGGTGACCATGGAACGCCTGCGCTGGTTACCCGCCCAGCAGGATAGTGACCTCATCCTGGTGAACATCCCCGAGTTCCGCATGCATGTGTATGAGCACGATACCCTCGCCTGGGACATGAACGTGGTGGTGGGCGCCGTCGCCACGCGCTCCGCCATCTTCAGCGGTAACCTCTCCCAAGTGGTGATGGCCCCCTACTGGAACATCCCCCAGAGCATCATCCGGGACGAGATACTGCCCGCCGTGAAGAAGAACCCCGGATACCTCGCCCGCAAGAACATGGAGGTGGTGATGGGTGGCAAAGTGGTGCCCGCCCGCAGCATCAACTGGAAGAAGTACACCAAGGGCGTACCCTTCACCATCCGCCAGCAACCCGGACCCGGCAACGCGCTCGGCCAAGTCAAGTTCCTTTTCCCGAACGAGTACAGCATCTACTTCCACGATACACCGAGCAAGGACAAATTCAAGAAGGACCAGCGGGCCTTCAGCCACGGCTGCATCCGCCTGAGCGAACCGGCCAAACTCGCCGAATACCTCTTGCGCGAAGACAGCACATGGACATCCAAGAAGGTGAAGGAGGCGATGACCGCGAAGACCGAGACCATCGTGCGCCTCAACAGATCACGCCCCGTGGTACTCGGCTACTTCACCGTGTGGGTGGACCGCCATGGCCACGCCAACTTCCGGCGTGATGTGTATGGGCACGATGCGAAACTGGCGGCCGAGCTTTTTGCAACCCCAGCGGGGCAGGAGGTGGCGGTGAAGTGAAGCGCTGACCGTAGGATCCCCACAGCCTGTTCGCTTGTGATCGTCCCCGTATTTTTTCACGTGTACCACACGTGAAAAGTACCCTTCCACGGTCCGCTGAGAGCTGAACCTTTGCCCGTCCACGGAACACTACCGTTCCGGAAAATTTGCAACCGTCATGGACAGACGAATTCTTCTGAAAGCCGCGCTCAGCGTGTCGTTGTGTATCCCTCTCTGGGGGGGGGGTGAAGGGTGGCTCACGCCGCAGGCGAGGGGGCAAGCGGAGGCTTGGGTGGTGGGGAACAACCGCATCGATCTTCTTGGGCAGAATGCTCCATTCCCGATCACCTCTCTGCCAGCACCGGGCCTGACAAGTACGTACAACGGGGCATCCGCAACTCGTTCACAGTTCGTCCATACTGACGGCGATTGCCGTATTGTAATGTTCGGGGTGGATGGGAACGTCTATGACAAGGACGGCTACCTGATTGCGGACGCCAATGATCCGGGGTGTGTGGAATGCCTCGAAAAGGGTCTTATGGAAATGGTGGCCTTGGCGGTGCCTGGAAAATGCGGGCTATACTATCTGCTATCCATGTCGCCAGGTGGCACCGGGATCTCCGACAAGATCCATTTCGCCGTGCTCGACCTGAACCTCGACAACCCACGGTTCCCGGGCAGCGGTCGAAAGGGCCGCCTTCTTGACCTGTACGCTCAGGAACTCACCTCGTTGTATCCGGATCTTCTGGCGGTGAACGATATTCTTGACTTGACCGAGGCGAACAGCGCATATGGTGCG
>JANOPI010000275.1:0-3201 GCA_031421755.1 Flavobacteriales bacterium
TGCCTCAAACTCCCACCCGCCGAACAAGCGCACCGCCATGCGCGGCCCGGTGGTGGCGTAAGTCTCGCGCCGTTGCATGGCGTCGAAAATGGACTCGCGCGTATTTTCCTGTGCCCACACCGCGGCGTAGCCGGCGGCCTGCGTTTCCCAGCCCACGATCGTCACACCCGATTTCACGTTCTTGATGAACGGATGCTCCCAGCGCTCCGGGCTCGGCTCGGCGGTCGTCATCTTGCCGAAGAAATTGTCCTCCTCGACCGCGGACAAGGCGTTGTGCGAGTCGGTCGAACCAACGAGGCCAAACTTGAAGGGATTCACGCCCAGCTCCGCTTCGAGCTTCAGGCCGTTCTTGAAAGCCGAGCGCGCGTATTCGAATTCCAGCATCTCCATCTGCTTGCGAACCGAGCCGTCGAGGTTCGATTAGTCCCAGCGATTGAAGTCGGCAAATTCATCATTGGGCGAAAGAAAGGGATGCGCTTCGCCGTCGCCTTTCATCTGGGTGACTTCATAAAGGCGCTCCCATTTCATGCGGGTGAGGGCGTATTCCTTGTCGAGCTTCCCACCGGAGACCGGCTCGAGGATCGGGAACATGAGGCCGTTGGAGAGATTGCCGTTGTGCGAGATGGCCAGCAAGCGGCCACCGGTCTTCGCTTCGTAAGCGGCCATCCATTTCCAAAGATTGCGCGGGTCGTCGCTGCCCAGCGGCGGGAAGGTGGTGTAAGGCTCGATCTGCCCGGCCTTCGAGCCGTCGTCGCGGTAAATCACATTGCGGTGCAAATTGTTGCCGGCGGTAGTCGAGGTCCACTCGAAGCCGATGAAGGCGGTGAAGCGTCCCGGGGCATTCGCCTGTTCGGCGGCCTGAATGGTCGCCTGCCACGCCGAGCGATAGCCGGGGCTGCCCGGCAGGTATTGCATCGTTTGCGGCATCTTTCCGGCGCCGTAAAGCGGCAGCAGCTCGTTGAAAGCCTGCCCGGCTTTGCCCTCGCGGATGAGTTCAAACCAGCGGCGCGCGGTCGGGTCGGCCAGCACCTCGGGTTTGCCGCCGAGGAAGTCCGGCGCGAGGCCCATGAAGTCCGAGTGATCCGCCACGACCATGAAGTCGAGCGGGCGCGAGAGGCGCGCTCGCTGGCCGGAGGAGGAGGTCACCTCCTCGCCCTTGGCGAAGCGATACGCATCCACCGGCCCGAGCCGGGCACCAAACATCCCAGCATCGAACGAAAACGAGGTGTGCAGGTGCGTGTCGCCGAAGAACGGGCGCGTCGGGAAGTTGCGGCCCGCGTAGGGCGAATACCCCGGTTTGGCGGGATGCACCTTCGCGGCGGTTTCCTTGTCGAGTGTGCCCGCGTCGCTGGCGATTTCATCCGCCGCGAACAGCGGCAGGGCGAGGAGCGCGGCGATGGTGGTGGCGAGTGCGGTGGTTTTCATGGTGCGGTGTATTTGGGAGTGGATGTTGGAAAAAGGCGGGTCACCAAATGGCGGCGGTGCGTTCGATGACCCAGAACATGGCGAGCGCGCCGACCGCATACGGCGGCACGAGCGGCGTCCAGCGCGGAAATGTGAAGGTGACGCGGCGGAGGAGCGCGATGATCGCGAGCACCACGGCAATGAAGGCGAGCTGGCCCGCTTCGACGCCGACATTGAACCAGAGCAGCGCGAGCGGGATGTCGTTTTGCGGCAGACCGACTTCGCTCAGCGCGCCCGCGAAACCGAAGCCGTGCAGCAGCCCGAACAATCCCGCGACGAGCCACGGCGCGCGCGCAGTCAATGTGGCACGGGCTTTCAGCCCGTGTTCCAACGCGGTCACAGGCTGAAAGCCTGTGCCACTTTCGCGCACGATTTCCGCCGCGACGAAAACGATGCTCAGCGCGATGACCGCCTCGACTGGCGCGGACGGCACATTGACCACGCCGAGTGTCGCGAGCGCGAGCGTGATGCTGTGCGCGATGGTGAACGCGGTGATCGTCTTCACCAGCAGCCCCACGCCGCGCACGATGAGCACCAGCGCGAACACAAAGAGCAGATGATCGATCCCCAAAAGGATGTGCTCGACGCCGAGCACGAAATAACCGCCCGCCGCCGGCCCTGCCGTCTCCGCGGTGAACGTGAACGCCGGCGCGTCTGGCCGCAGCAGCCGCGAGACGACGCGCCCATCCGCCAGTGCGATGCGCACGAGCACATCCACCATCGTCGCCGAAAGCCCATGCACCGTGACTTCCCAGCCATCGAGGCCGCGCGGCCCCGTGGAGATCGTCCAGCGTTTGATCTCCGCGCCGAACAACCGCTCGGAGCGTGGCAGCGACAGCATCACGGCGTCCTTCGGCAGCGACGGATGAATCGGCAGCACCCCGCGCGCAAGCTGAGCTGCCGTCGGCGCCGGGCAGCCGCACGGCATCGTGCGCGTCGGCGCGGAAGCATCCGTCGCGGGCACTTCGTGTGGCATCTCCTCACCCGCGAGCGGCACCCCGCCGAGCGCAGGCACTTTCCAAAGCACATCGAACTCGCCCGGCGCGCGCTCCGTCAGTTCGAGAAACGCGGGCCGCACCTCGTGGGCACCGGCCCACGAAGCGGCGAATAGAATCAGCGTGATGATGAGCCAGCGTTTCATCGTTGTGCGGTCTTGCTGGCGGGTGCTGCGGCCTTAGTCAGCGCGGCTTCGTCCACGGAAACCTGATAGCGTTCGCGCAGCTTCTCGAAGACCTCGCGGTTTGCCGTGCGGCGGCGCTCGTCATTGAAATCGCGCACCAACGTCGTGCGCACGTTATCGAGCGTCACCGGCTTTGCGTCCGCGCGCGTTTCCACCCGCACGAGATGCAGTCCGTAACTCGAAGCCACCGGCCCCTGCCACGCGCCCACCGGCAGCGTTGCAAGTCGCGCCGCAAAATCCGGCCCGAACAGCGCCGCCAGTTCCTCCCTTTCGCGCTCCGCAAACTCGAACCCGTGCAGAAACGCATCGCCCATCGCCTCATCGCTCGCGCCCTTTTGCAGCCCGGCGAGCGATTCACGCGCCGCCGCTTCGCCACCCGCGCCGCGCTTTTCCCGGCTGAAATAAACGTGCCGGAAACTAACGCGCGCCGACCGCGCATACCGCGCCGCATTTTCCGCGAAGAACTTCGCCAGCGCCGCCTCGTCCGGCTCTAACGCACCCGCGATGTCATCAGTCAGAAACTCCATCTTCTGCGCCAGCCGCTGGCGCACGATCGT
>JANOPI010000276.1:0-8567 GCA_031421755.1 Flavobacteriales bacterium
GCCCACGAGCACGCTGTTCTCATCGCCGCTCGTATTGATCGGATAACCCAGGTTCCTCGGTTGTCCCCAATTGCCCTGGTCATCCATCCGGCTCACATAGATGTCCAGCCCGCCCATGCCCGGCAAACCGTCGCTGCTGAAGTACAACGTGCGGCCGTCCGGGTGGATCTGCACGCTCTCTTCCTGGAACTGGGTATTGATCGTCTTGCCCAAGGGCTCAGGCTTGCTGAAGTTGCCGTCGTCGCCGAGCACGCTCTTCATGATGTCCATGCTTTTCAGCCCGTCCTGCGCTTGCAGCGCGCGAACGTAATAGAGGGTCTTTCCGTCGCTGCCGAGCGATGGTTGACTCTCCCAGTTCCGCGAATTCAGCGGGGACCCCAGGTTGTCTGGCGGCGTCCATCGCTCACCGATGCGGCGACTGATGAAGAGGTCGCAACTGCCCATGCCTTTCATACCCGCACCGTAGTCATTCTCCATGATGGCGCACTTGGTGAACACGATAAAGCGGCCGTCCGGACTGAGCGTGCCGGCACCTTCGTTCATCGTCCTGGTATTCACCGAAGGAAGCAAGGAGCCGGCGTTCCAAGCCGTGTCGCCTTTGTAGCTCACGTAGAAATCCTCCTGCATGCCGTACTGAGCGGTAGGCTCGTCCACGCGGCGGGTATACATCAAGGTCATGTTATCAGCTGTGATGCATGGGTAGTATTCCGGAAATTTCGTGTTCACCCCCGGTCCAAGGTTCTCCAGATCGAACGGTACCGGGTGCTGCACGGCATCGCGTGCGAACGCGCACTTCTCTATGCCCAGAAGCGCACGGGCCTTACGCTGCGGTTCATCGTCCAGCTTCAGGTAGAAGCGGTAGTTCTTCTCGGCATCATCATACTTGCCCGCTGTGAACTGCAGTTCCGCCTGGTGCAGCGAAGCCGGCTTGAAGTACTGGGGCGAGATCGCGAGCACTTCCTCCCAAGCCGCTATCGCCTGGTCCGACTTGTCCTGTTGCTCGAAGAGTTCAGCCAGAAATATTCGCGGCTCGATGAATGCCGGGTCATGCCCCGCCGCTTTCTTCAGATCCTCTTCCGCGCACGCCCACTTCGCCTGTCGCATGCAGATCGAGCCGCTCTCGTACAGCTTGATGGCCTTCTTGTCCTTGGTGGTGTAGTTGATCTGAGATGTGGCGTGAAACGAGTGATGCGTGGCGAGTAGCAACACGGCGATGCGCAGCGCCGTACCCGTTCGTGCCAATGCACTCACCACTCGCCACTCACCACTCACCACTCGTGCGTTGGAACTTGCGGGAAGCCTCATGGGATGTTCAAGTACTTGTGTGTCTGGAGCGAAACGCGCCAGCGCGGGTGGGTCTTGATGTGTTCGGTGATCAAGGGCATCATCTCTTCGCGCTTGCTCCATTCGGGTTGCAGGTAGAGCAGGCATGAAGGCCGGGTTTGCGATGCTTGTTCCTCGGCCCATTTCAGGTCGTGCTTGTTGAAGACGATCACTTTCAGCTCGTCGGCCCGCACAAATGCTTCGGGCAGCGCGGCCTTGAACTTCTTTGGACTCAAGCACACATGGTGCCATTCGCCGCTGAACGGGTGAACGCCGCTGGTCTCGATGTGCGTTCGGAAGCCCGCCTCACGCAATGCGCTGGTCAGTTCGGACAGATCGTGCATCAAGGGTTCGCCGCCGGTGATCACCGCGATACGGCCCGGAAAGTCGGCAGCTTCGGATACGATGTTCGCCACCGCGCGCACCGGATGTCGGGTCGCATCCCAACTGTCCTTCACGTCACACCACGTGCAGCCCACATCACAGCCACCCAGACGAATGAAGTACGCGGCTTGGCCCGCAAAAAGCCCTTCCCCTTGCAGGGTGTAGAAGGATTCCATGACGGGAAGCGGGAGGGACATGGCGGCAAAGAAACGACTGGGTGCGCCGGACTCCCGTCCGGCCCGGCGAATGCCTCACCAATTCGAACCACCGGCGGGAATCACAACATGTCCAACATCTGTCCAAGAGGGTGCCTGCCCTTTCTACGGTCCCACTGGCCGGACAGGAGTCCGGCGCTCCAAAAAAAAGCCCACACAGGGCCACGTTCAAGGAACCCATGGTATCACATGGGCGGGATCGCGATGATGGCTTCCGTAATCCTCGTGTTGCCGAAGCAAGTCCCCACCGAAGTGGGGCTGAGGCCCGCCGTACACCACCGAGGGTGCGACCCCTGATGGAAATTGTTGGTTCCGATGAACAGTTGGCCTGTGTGGGCTTCGCGTTGACGACCTGTCAGTCAGTGTTGCCCCTCGACTGCGCTCGGGGTGACACTTCAACCAAGGTCGATGAAGTCACTTCAGGTACGTGTGAAAGAACAGAGCGGTACGAATGTATATGCGCCGATCGGCAACGGCAACGAAAAGTTGAAAAGTCTTTCCGCCGGTGTCAGGCTCCAATGGTCTCGGCTGAAGGTGAGCGTATCTAAATCCGCTTCCTCTGCCCTCCTTGGCGCGTTGTCACATCGCGGACCATGCCGCCAGACGAGCAGAAGGCCCTCCAGCATTCGACACTTCCACGAACCGTGCTTGGCAAAAGACGGACGTCCGACTTATCGCAACAGCGTCACCGTCCCACTGAGCCGCTCGTGTTCCTCTGCATTCACGAACCTATAGTCGAGTATCCAGTAGTAGATGCCATCAGGCACGGATGATCCATCGCGTGTACCACGCCAACCATCATTGATGCGATTCGTGCTGAACAGGAGCTGCCCCCATCGATTGAACATCTCGAGCCTCGCGGATGCCACACCGTTCATGCGCACCGGAACGAATCGATCGTTGGATCCATCACCGTTCGGGCTGAAAACGTTCGGCATCTCGATGTAGGTGGAGCAATCCACCTCGGTGATGAACACACTGTCCATCACGATGCAGGCACCCTCCCCGGTGCTCACATGGTACTGCCCTGCGTCGGTCACCAGATACGTAGGGGTCGTAGCGCCATCTTGCCAGACGAGGGATGCTCCATCGGCCTGCGGGTCGAGCACAAGGCTTTGCCCCGCGCACAGCGTGCGGTCCTCGCCGAGGTCCACATGGAAGCCATCACCATCGAAGCGCGCGACGTAGGCATTGAAGCCGCTCGTGCTTGACGTGAACGAAGCCGTGTCGGTACCAGGGTCGAGATCGGCGGTTTGTTTGAAGCTGCCCGCGAGAAATTGCGAGGTCCCCTTCACCTCGAATGCAGACGGCATTGTGCCACCACCGTAGCCGTTGTTCCCCATGGCCCGCACCCAGCAGAGGGCGCCGTAGGGATCGTACTTGGCCCATACATCGGCGAATGCGCTCTGGGCTGGCGAGAACAACTGGGTAACTCCCGGACCGAGGTCGAAATCACCGACGGCAAAAGAGCCGGAGATGTAGACATTGTCCTCCTCATCGAGTTCCACCTCCCAAGGCTTGGAGAAGAGGTAGATGCCACCACCCCAAAGCAATTGGCCATCCGCATCAAATCTGGCCACATACGCCGAGGTCTGTGATTGCGGGCCCGGCAAGGTCACAACGCCTGGTCCTGGATCGAGGTCCAAGCCGATCCCGACATAGTCGCCGAGCACTACGAATGACCCATCGTCGTCCACTTCGAGTTCGACGGCGTCGCCATCGGCGTTGTTCAGGACAGGGAGATCAAGGGACCAGATGAGGTTGCCGTCGGTATCATACTTGGCGATGAACGCATCGTTCACCCAGGATGTGGAAGCCATGATGTTGGTCCCGGGTCCGGGGTCGAAATCCACTTCACCGGCGAAATGCCCGCCGAGCAGGACCGATCCGTCCGGCGCGGACTTGATCGACCGGGGGCCGCCGTAGATGCCGATCTCCGTGAGTGCCTTAGACCAGATATGATCGCCATTGGGACTGTACTTCGCGAAGAACAGCGCGTAGTTGGTGGAAGTGAGGGTATTGGTACCAGGTCCGGGATCGGGATCGATGCTCTGATAGAACGAGCCCGTGGCCAGGATGGAACCATCACTGGCCACGTCCAATGCTTCCGGCATCACACCGTAACTGCCACCGAAGTTCCTCGCCCAGATGAGCGCACCACTGGGATCATATTTCGCGATGATCACCTGGTTGGGGCTGCCCGTGGGAAGGGTCAGCGTAGCATCAGCCGGACCGGGGTCCATGTCGAGCGCACCGGTGGACCCTACCAGGATGACGAGGTTGCCTTGCGGATCGAACTCCAAGCCGCGCGGGTTTAGCCAGGCCGTGTCGCCGTCGCCGAAGAGGTCGGCCCAAATGAGCGCGCCCTGCGCATCGTACTTCGCAAGGAAGAAGCCATAGAGCCCGGTAGACTGCTCCTGAACATCGGGACCCAGGTCGAAGTCGATAGTGTCCCTGCTATGGCCCAACACGTAGACATTGAGCGCGTCATCAACCGCGATCTCATCGCTTATGCTCTCACCCGGATGAAGATTCTCCAAGCTATGCGTGCCGTGGCCCCGCAACTGCCCGGCCCAAGTGTAGGTCTGGGCATGCAGCTCGATCGTGACCCACAAGAGGAAGCATGCGAGCAGACGCGGGATCAAGGGAGCGAACATTTCTACCGAAAGGACACCGTTCAAGGTGAAAGTGTTGCCTCCATCCGCCTCGTCCATCACCATGAGTTCAGCCTTCCCCCTTCTGCCCGACGAACTGGTCCTCCTTGTCCTCGAAGAGGATGTTGAACGTGGTAAGCGAACCGTAGCAACGCGTGATGTACTGCTGCAACTCGACCTTCTCCTGCTCGCTCAGTGCCGGGTGCGCGTTGATCTTTTGCTCGAGCACGCGGAAGCGGTCGCGGATCATCACGATCTTGTGGAAGAAATCCTCAATGGGCACTTCCTTGCTCTTGATGCTCGGATCGGCGCTCTTCATTTCGAGCAGGCCTTTCTGCCAACGACGGGCGAGATGCACCGGCCGCTGCGGCATGTCGGCTTCGCGCAGCACGGCGCGCAAAGCGTCCTTCACGCTGTCCATGTCCAGTTCCGCCGCGCCGATCTCCACGCCGGGGGCGATCGTAACCAATCCCTCGAAACTGCGGCTGATGGGCTGCTCGCCGTGTTCCCGGAAGAAGATGTGTACCGTGCGCTGGTCCATCTCGTAGACCACGCCCACCCCGAGGGTCGGGTGTTTCACGCGGGCTCCGATGCTGATGTCGTAGAGTTCCATTGAATGCGGTTGTCAGTTGTTGGTTGTCGGTTGTCCGGCTGCCGACCTGGCTGGCGACAGCGCTAGGACGGCATTCGTTCCGGTGCTTCGCTCGGCGTGAAGTCGCTGAGCTTGTTCAGGTCGAGGCGCATGGTGCCGTCCTTGGAACTGAAGGCGCGGACATAGCGACCGCCCCAAACGATCTCATCGAAGCGGAACGAGTGGCGCGTGATGACCTGTTGCATGTAGCCTTCATCAATGCCTTTCAAGACCAGGATCACTTCCGCGCGGCGCTGGATCAGATCCGCATTGGAAATTCCCGCGAGCGGACTGTCCGGCAGGATCGGATGCACCAACGTCCAGCTCAAGGGCAGGAAGCTCACCTTGTCGAACTGCAACTTCAAATTGTAGTAGTTCAGTCGTTCCCCCTGATCGTCCACGTCGGCCATTACCAACATCAGGCGCGCTTCCATTTCCATGAGCAAGGTGGTGCGCCGATTGGCCAGGCGCAGTTGCAGACTCCAGCCTTCCTTGAACGGAGCGATGAGGGCCTTGTCGCTGTATGCGATGCGCGTGGTGGGCCGGGCGAAGCGCGCATAGATCACCGCGCTGATGAGCGAGAAACCGAGGATGCCGAACACACCTTCGATGGCCGCCAGCAACCAGGTCGAAGGACTGTTCGGGTAGAGTGAGCCATAGCCGACGGTTGTGAGCGTCTGCACGCTCATGCCGATCGCGCTCATCCATTCCGTCATCCATGAGGTGTGGTCCGCATTGCCGAGGTACTGCACGCCGACCAGCATGTACAGCGAACCGAAGATCAGGTTCATGGTCAAGTACCCGAACACGAACGTGAGCACCAGTCGCCATACCGGCATGGTGGCCAGTGCCACGAATCCTTCGCGCAAACCGCTCACCTGGCCAATGCGGTCCACGTGGAACTTGCCGTCGCGCGCCATCACGCGCTCCAACGGCCGCTCGAACGTGGTGCCGATGCCTGGGTCTTCCGTACGGACCGCACGGGTCTTGAACGCTAACAATGGGGTGATCGCCATATTTCTGCTCAGTGCGGGGACGAAGGTCGCACGCGTTCCGCTATTCCCCGATCACCCGGAGCACGGGATACTTCCGGAACGACGGCTCGAAGTACGGTGAGCGCTGGTACACGTAGTACAACTGCGCCCACGCGTCCTTGGCGAACTCCGGATCCGTCGCGCGCCGGGCTTCGAGGGCTGCTTTCACCGCGGGGTCCTTCTTCAACAGATCCGCAGCGATGTCCTCGAAGACGTAGTCACTGAACCATTCCTTCTGTTGCAACGCGCTATCGAAAAAGCCCCACGCGAAGTAGCTGTCCTCCCCTTCCGGCTCCAGCGTTTCCATGATCAGGCGGTCTGTGAATTGTCCCGTGCGGATGAACAGATCACCCGATGTCGACACGTGCCGGGAACGCTTTGCTTCGCAGTGTATGTCCCTATGCAGGTAGTGCCCTTCATAGGGCTGTTGACCTGTCTTGAACTCCGCGATGCTGTCCACTTCCGCGGTGAACGTGCGGCCCGCGATCAACCGCTCAACCAGCACACCCTGCTCCTGCAAGCGCTCGGCCAAAACAGACCACGCCTGTGGAACAATGTATCCCACCGGTTTCCGCCTGATGAGCGACGGGCGATGCTTGTCCTTCCATGGCACCGTCGTCTCTGTAGGACGGGCGTGGTCGTAGTACAGCCGTGGCAACCCGCTCACTTCGCTGGGCTTGTGGTCCGCAGCCCAGCCCTTCCAAGCGAGTTGCTCCACATGCATGGTGTCCAGCACCCAATTCATACCGAGTTCGTCCATCGACGCCGTGTTCTTTTTCGCCGCGGCGCGCGCTTTGCGCAACTCATCCGGGTGCTCGTTCATGGCCGCCAGTGTTCCAAGCATCAACTGGAAAGTCGCGTTCACCCGATCAGCGTACGGCTTCAACATGTGGCTCTCCGCCAGTATGCCGATACGATCGAACAATGCGTTGTAGCCTGTGCTGTAGCGCGGACTATCGTAGAAGCCTACCAATCCTTCCTCCGGTGTTTCGTGTTCCGTCTCGAAATACGGGCACATCAACATGTGTTCATCGCCCATCCATTCATACAGGCGCGGGATCATTGTTCCGGTCATGAACGCGCTGAGGCCGCCGTCCAGCTTGTCCTTCTGCGTGGTCAGCAGTTCCATCACGTACCGGTGATCGGCACCGTCGCTCACATGGGTTTCGAAATACACGTCAGGATCCCATTTTTTGAGCGCCTTGTGTATCCATCGCGTGTTCATCGCATCGGCCTTGATGAAGTCCCGGTTCAGATCGAGGTTGCGCGCGTTCCCACGGAAGCCGTACTGCTCAGGACCCATCTGGTTCGCGCGACTGAACGAACCACGTTGTTTCGCACCGCTCACGTTGTACATGGGCACGATGCAGACCGCCGTGTGGACGGTGAGGCCCATCAGTTGGTCGCTCTCCAACAAAGCCTGCGCGAGCATCAAGCTCGCGTCCACACCATCCGGCTCACCAGGATGAATGCCGTTAGTGATCCAGAGGATGTTCTTTCCCGCCGTGCGGATGCTGTCCGGTATGAAGCCACTACCGTCCGCGATCACGAAGAGATGAAGTGGGGAGCCGTCGTCATCGTGGCCGAACTCGACCAGTCGCGCGCCGCTATGCATGCGGTCCAGTTCCTCGAAGCGTGCGATGGCTTGCTCCCAGGTGGCGGAAGTGTCACCGGTGAAGGTCCATTGGGAAAGACAACGCGTTGCTAACACGGCGGACAAGAGGACGGAACGGTGACGCATGCGCCGAAGATGCGGGATCGGATGATGCCCCGATCCACCGACACGATTACCTTCGAGCGGCGATGCGCACCCTCTACCTCACCCGCCACGCCAAAAGCAGTTGGGACGACCCCACAACGGACGACTTCCACCGGCCGCTGAACGACCGTGGAGAACGCGATGCGCCCGTGATGGCCCGCGTATTCAAAGAACGCGGTGAACCCGTGGACCGACTGATCAGCAGTCCGGCAACACGCGCCATTACCACTTGCAGGGTCTTCGCGAAGGCGCTCGGTATCGCGGAAACGGCGATCACACAGGATAGGGGCATCTACCTCGCTCCCGCTGGAATGCTCCTTCGTACGGTGAACCTGTTGAACAACGACTGGCATCGCGTGATGCTCTTTGGCCACAACCCCGGCTTCACCGAATTCACCGAGTACATCAGCGATGCCGACATCGGCGAGATGGCCACCTGCGCAACCGTGCGCATCGACTTCACGGTAGACGACTGGGCCGAAGTGAGCGCGGGCCTCGGTACGCTCGTGTGGCACGACTACCCGAAGAGGCACCCGGAACTCAAGTAGCGAGTAGCGAGTGGTGAGT
>JANOPI010000277.1:0-20125 GCA_031421755.1 Flavobacteriales bacterium
ATGACGTGGTGGTCCAGACATCGACCCTCGAAGGCTTCCTCAGCAAAGACGATCCGTTACAACGCGCCCGAATGGAGGAGCATTTGCGGAGCGCCGACTTCTTCATCCTCCCCACGCGGTTCGAAGCGTACGGCATCGCCTTCTGCGAAGCGGCGGCCTACGGCGTTCCTGCGCTCGGCACGCGCACAGGGGGTGTGCCCACTATCGTTGAAGAGGGCGTCACGGGTTTCCTCTTCGACCTGAACGATGGTGGCGCGGCCTACGCCGATCGGGTCGCACAGCTTATCGGTGACCCGCGGGCGTGGCAGCGCATGCGTTTGGCCGCGCGCAAGCGCTACGAGGAGCACTTCACTTGGCAGGCGTTCGTTCAGCGATTGATGGCCGAGGTGGAAGCGGCCGGGCTGATCAAGGCCGCGCGATAGCGATCACGGAAGGCATCCCAGCCGTATTCCTCTTTGGCCTTGGCGAAAGCCGCCGCACGCATGTGCTCCAGGCGCGGCCGGTCGGTTCCGAGGTCGAGCAGGGCCTTGGTCATCTCGCGCAGCACCACCGCTTCATCCACGGATGAACTGAGGAATGCGAAATCCATTGTCACCCGGTTCGGTACATCGCCTACGGGCGTGCTCAGAACGGCCAACCCGTGCGCCATGGCTTCCATGATCACCATCGGGAAGCCTTCGAGGGTCGATGTCTGGACCACCACGTCATGCGCGCGGTAGAGGTCGCTCAACCGCTGCGGATCCCTCACCTTCCCGTGGAAGGTCACATGCGGGTGTTGGCCAACAGCGTCGTAACCTGCCACACTGAAGCGGAAGAGGCCAGGTCGGGCCTGCTCCAAGGCATCGGTGATCGCGAGGAAGAGCTCGATGCGCTTCACCGGTGATTGCCTGCCGACGAACAGAACGCCCATGGGTTCGTGCCGTTCCGGTGCATGCGTGCGGTGTACCGCGTTGGACAGGAACAGGAACCTGCTTCCGGGATCATATGCGATACCGTTCGCGGTCATGAAGCGTTGCCAGTCGCCCATGGCCTGGCTGGAATAGAAGATGAAACGATCCACGCGTGGGAAGGCGTGCATCCAACCGCGCTGTGGTGCGTTGGCGTTCGGTTGGTACAGGAAGGCGTGCTGCAAGTGGAAGGTGCGCACGTTCGGCCGGAGCAATGGAAGTACTTCGAAGAAGGTGTTGTTCAGCGAGGCCAGCAGGGTGGGCGAGGAGGCAGCGTTCAACGCCATAGCAATGCGCCGCACCGCACGTTGCCGCGTGAACGGGTGGTTCACCAACCGCCAGACTTCCACAACCGTGGCGCTCATGCGGAAGCGATCCTCGAAGGAACGATCGGCCGAAGAGCCACAGATGAGCACCAGCGGCCCGCGATCCGATACCGACGCGAGGATGTCCACATGGATCTGCTCGGCTCCGCCCACGCACATGTAGGGGAAACAGAAGAGGTGGTGCCCGTTCCATTCGCTCAGGGCCTTGCGCAAAGCACGCTCTTCGCGGAGCACGGCCAGCGGGGAGTACGTAAACAAGCGGTAGCTATCGCTGATCAACGGTGGCAGCACACTCACTTTCAGGTGCCGCGCCACGGAACGCGCTTGTGCATAGAGCACACGGACATGCAGCGTGTTGAAGCGGAGCCGCTTCCATTCGCCCAAGAGGAACCGGTGACGCGCACGCAGCAGGCGGACTTCCGAAGACGCCTTCTTCTTCGATACGCCCATGATGCTGCCCGTGTGGATCCGGTAGTTGTACAAGGGCTTTGGGATCTTCGCTATACGCAGCCCGCGCGAGCGCATGCGCAGCAACAGGTCCCAGTCTTCCACGCCCACTTGGCGCTTCGCGTACCCGAGGTCGCGTACGATGGCGGTGCGAACCATGATGGAGGCGATGCAATTGGTCTTCGGCAACATGCCCGCTACGGTCTCTTCCGTTGGCGTGGCTTGGTCCCTGTCCCACGTACCGGTGATCCTTCCGTGGGCATCGATGAACTGCACGCCGGTGGCTGCTGCGGCGATCCCGGGTTGCCCTTCCAGAAGTTCGAAGAGTTGGCGCAGACGGTCCGGGTGCATGATGTCGTCGCCGTCCATTCGGGCCATGTAGCGCCCGCGCGCATTCCCCAATCCGATGTTGAGCGATGCGATGAGGCCCAAGTTCTTGGCGTTGTCCACGACACGGATCCGCGAATCGGTGTATTCTCCCAGTATGATCCCGCTTTCATCCGTGGAACCGTCGTTCACAACCAGCAGTTCCAGGTCCACGTGTGTTTGGACTAGCACGCTCTCCACCGCTTCGCGCAGGAACGGTGCCGCGTTGTACACCGGCATGAGCACCGTGATGGAAGGCGCCGCGTTCATAGTCGTGCCCAGGTCGGGGGGATCAGATCGCGTGTGTCCATGCTGGGATCGGTGAACCAACGGATGGGCGCGATCACCTGTTTTCCTGGCTTGTTGTTCAACCATGCGCCCCACCAACTGTAGCTGCTGTTGGCTATGATGTGGTGTTTGCAAAGCGACATCAGGTGCATGTCCGCAGCGGCTGGCGCGCCCGGATCGGCCGCGATGAAATGAAGGGTGTTCGTTGTGCGCATGTGGTTGCGGGCCCACAGGGGGTCGTCCGTGAACACGAAGAACTCGGCGTTCGGTGCCACCTGCAACAGGTTGTTCATCGCCGCATCGTAATACGTTTCGTCGCAAGGGATGAAATGCGCGCTTGCAGCCGGATGCGAGATATAGTCGCCACGGCGCACATGCACGCTCACCGACGGGCGCTCCTGGATCCGCTCGGCCCATGCTGCGCGCTCCGGATCCAGCGGTAGCCGGAAACGGAACTCTTGGCGAAGCGTTTGGACAACACGGTTGAAATACCGCTCGCTCTGCCAGTAGCCATCGAAGTAGGCCGTGCCACTATGGTCCAGCACGGTGGGGTCGAACGCGAATCCGCGTTCCCGCCGACTGCGGTCAAGGGCGAGGCGTGGGTGGATCGCATGCAGCCACGCGCGCAGGCTGGAGCCGCGTTGCTTGGCAAGTCCGATCTGCGTGGGAGTCGCACGATCGCACTGCGCGTGGAAGGCATTGAGGCCGAAGGCGCGCGGGGTATGCTCACCGGGCGGCAGGTCGAAGAAATCCATGTCGAAAAGCACGCGTGTGCCAGGCAGTGTCGAAAGGCTTCGGCCCAACGCGTACTGGAACATCTGGTTGCCCAGCCCGCCGTTGAAACGGATCACGATCGTGCTCATGGTATCCGCGAAGTACGCATTGCCGTTCATTTTCCTGCTAGGAGCGCACGTTTCAAGAGCCAATCCAGAGCGCGATGGGCGAGGGTGTGGTGCGGAATGGTGCGATAGCTCATGAGCTTCCTGTGCAGATCGGCATGCAGCGTTTTCCGGGTTCTTGGATCCGCAGTCGATCGTTCGATCACTGCGGATAGCATCCGCTTCATTTCGATCAGCTGGGTCCGTGTTGCCAGCGGTTGATCCAGGCCCAGACGTGCAGCAACAGAAATGAGTTCCGTGGGGGCTTCGGGCATGGCCAACGCGAGGTTCCTTCGGCGTTGTTCGATCAGCCGCTCATTCGTGTTCACCGTCGTGTGCGTAAGGCCGGAGGTGAGCACACGGTAGCGCACCAGCTCTTCAGGGAGGTTGGCCGCACGGCCATGCTGCGCAATGCGGCTCCACATATCGTAGTCATCGAAGACCTTACCGCTCGTATCGAATCCCGCGACTTGTCGCAACACCTCGCTGCGGAACATGACGGACGAGCTCACGAATGGCGAGGTGAAGAGCATCATGAAACGGATGGCCGCGTCGGATACCGGGTGGTGCAGTGTGTCCGCAGGCAAAGCGCCACCATCGATCAGCGCGGCCCAAGAGCCAAGGATCACCGTTCCTGGATGTGCACTGAAGTGGTCCAGCTGCCGCTGCAATCGCGCAGGCACTGAAACATCATCGGCATCGTGCCGTGCTATGAAGGATCCACGGGCCATGGACAGGGCCTGGTTGAGCGCGAAGGACACACCTTGGTTCGGTTGCGTGGTGTGCCGGATGCGCGCATCATGGAAGGAGCGGATCACATCCCCGGAGCTGTCGGTGCTACCGTCGTCCACGATGATGAGCTCGAAGTCGACGAACGATTGATCGAGCACGCCGCCGATGGCCTCGCCCAGGAACGGCCCGGCGTTATGCACCGGCATGATCACGCTGACGAGCGGACCGTTCATCCCGCGTTCTTCTTCATGAACCAAAAGCACCCGCAGCCATAGCGCTGCTGATCGCTCTGCTGGGCCGTGGCGTTGATGATCAATCCGCCATCCTCGGGCTTGTCCGGCACCAAGGCGAACTCGCGCAGCTCGAAGCCTTCGAACGCCGCCAACACTTGGGCATGGCCGTAGATGCGGTGCGCATTGAACTGGATCCGAGGTGCGCCAACGGGCACTACGAAGAGCAGGTGGCCGCCCGGTGCTGTCACGCGCTTCAATTCCGCAATGGACTTCAAGTCGCCTTCCGGATCGAGCGGATCGCCGTAGCGCCCCAGGCCGATGTGCTCCACCGTGTGCATGCAGGACAACGAATGCACAGAACCATCGGCGAATGGAAGCTGCATGAGATCGGCGCGATCGCTGCGCAAACCGCTCAGTCGCAGATCCGCCGGGCGGTAGTCGTAGAAACGTGTTGGCACGAAGGCTGAAAGCATGGAACAGAAATGCAGCGTAGAGGAGATATCGATGTGCTCGGCGGGGGCGATGCGCTGCACGATGCGCGCGGCCCATGCTGGATGGTACACGTAATGGCGATCGAAACTGGTCGCGGCCGTGTCATCGCCGAAGCGCGGATTGCGGTCCTCCCAACGCACGGGCAAGCGATCAGGTGTCGCGGCGGTCATTGCGGCGAATTGCCTGAACTGCTTCTTGAAGCGCCGGTTGCGCAAGAAGCCGCCCACGATGGATCGAAGTGTTGCGATGGGCATGCGGCAGGGCTTTCTTCCTGAAGGAGGTTACCGACTGATGAACGAACGGATGAACGCTTTCGCGAGCGCGATGGGTCCTTGCGCATGCAGTGAACGTGATGGCGCCTGGGCGATCCCTTCCGGGGATGGGCAGAGCAATGCGAGGTCCTTCGTTTCTTCGATCACGAACGGTGCTTCCCACTGGAAGCCTTGTATGAAACGCGACGGCAGGTCTTCCACCATGCGCGTGTGCTGTTTCTCCTGGGTGCTGCGGAAGAAGGCATGCACCGGGGCGAAGCTGTCCAGAGCTGTTGCCGATTTCTTCATGAACAGGAGCTTCCCGTCAACCATGCGCAGAAGGTTGAGGTGTACGCGGTAGTTGTAGAGGTACTCGTAGGTGATCAGCGGATACTCGAAGTAGCCGCGCTTGGCCACCCGGAAGACCTCAGCGAGGAAGGCATGCGGATCAGGAACATGCTCCAGCACATGGGAGCAGATCACATAGTCGAACTCACGTTCCGCGAAGGGGAAGGCACCGCCATCATAGTACACCACCGGCTTGTTGGTCTTCAACGGTTCGGTGTGCCCGAACTGGGCCTGGTATTCGGCCGGGTCATCGAAGGCCATTTCCAACAGCACGTCCGCGCGCGGGTGCGGGTTGGCGCCCGGCCCAATGTCCAGTGCGCGGTGTCCTTGGGCTATGCCGGTGATCAGCTCGGGGAAGAACATCAGGCGATCGGTTCCAACGTGACTTCCATCTGGTTGAGCAGGAGCCCGCTCTTGGTGTTCAGGATGCGTTCATCGGGCACCATGGTGCTCACTTCCGCTATGGTGAGGCTCGCGTGGTCCGGCAGGTACTGGATCACGCGGCCCTCATCGCTGAGCCCGATCACGAGCTTGTACCGGCCCTCGGTCAAGTGGATGCCATCGCTCACGAAGGTGACCGCGTAGCGTCCAGGTGCCAAGGCGCGTGGTCGGCTCCAGGTCGTGCGCACTGGCAGATCGAGCATGGTGCAGATGCCGAGTCCGATCACGAAACCGTCCAGCGGTCGCCGCACGTTCACTTCCACACGCACGCGCCACGCTGCACCGATCGATACCTCGCGCAATGGGCGGCCCTCAAGATCCTCAACGCGCACCCGTTCGGCGTAGGCATGCATGTCCGGTGCGGCGGAGTCCGCGAGTTCTATCTCCGCTTGGGCCGATGCCCCCGATTCCAAGTAGCTGCGCACCACCTCGTTCATCGGGCCTGACGCCACCAAACGCCCTTGGTCCAGGAGCAGCCCCGTGTTGCATAGGCGCTGCACGGCATCCATCTGGTGGCTCACGAACAAGATGGTTCGACCACCTTTGCTCACATCCTCCATCTTGCCAAGGCATTTGCGTTGGAACCGCGCATCGCCCACGGCCAACACTTCATCCACCACCAGGATCTCCGGCTCCAGGTGCGCGGCCACGGCGAAGGCGAGTCGCACGTACATGCCGCTGCTGTAGCGCTTCACGGGTGTATCAAGAAAGCGCTCCACCTCGGCGAAAGCGACGATCTCGTCGAACTTGTCCGTGATCTCGGAGCGGGTCATGCCCAGGATAGCCCCGTTGAGGTAGATGTTCTCCCGACCCGTTAGTTCAGGGTGGAAGCCGGTGCCGACCTCAAGAAGGCTGGCTACACGACCGTTGAGGACAATGCGGCCAGAGGAGGGGGAGGTGATCCGGCTCAGGACTTTGAGCAGCGTGCTCTTGCCCGCACCGTTGCGCCCTATGATGCCGACCCGCTCACCCTGCCCTACGGTGAAGGACACATCGCGTAGAGCGAAGAACTCCTCGCGGGTGCTTTTCTGCGCTGTGGTTGTCGAAAACAGGCCACGCGCTTTTCGCGCCATCACATCACGCAAAGCGGTGTAGCGTTCGCGCTGCTGATGGTGGAGCATGTAGCTCTTGCTGACGCCTTCAACGGAGATGATCGGGACCTTCATGATCAGATCACGTCGGCGAATGAACGTTCCATGCGGCGGAAGGTGCGCACCCCGAGTAGAAGCATAAGTACGCTGATGGCCGTGGAGACATAAAAACCAGTATTGAACACAACACCGCCTCCGAGCAGGCACCAGCGGAAACCGTCGATCACGGCCACCATCGGGTTCAGCGAGTAGAGCCATTGTGCCCACTCTGGCACACGCGGGTTCGCGTATATATCGATGCTGCTGAAGGCCACTGGTGAAATGTAAAGACCGAACTGCACGATGAACGGGATCACGTAGCGGAAATCGCGGAAACGCACATTGAGCGCCGCGATGTAGAGGCCACTTCCGAGCGCGGTTATCAAGGCCAGCAGCATCGGCAAGGGTAGAAGGACCACGCGCCAGCCGGGGTTGAAGCGATAGGCTAACATGAGTGCGGCCAGAATGGCGAGGGAGATCAGCAAGTCAATGGCGCAAACGATCACCGCGCTCACAGGCACGATGAGCCTCGGGAAATAGACCTTCGTGAGTAGGTTGCTGTTGGCGACAAGGCTGCCCGAGGCCTCAGAGAACGCGCTGCTGAAGAACATCCAAGGGAGCGTGGCTGCCCCCACCAACAGAAGCCTCGGTACGTTTCCCGGTACCGTGGTACCGAATAGCCAGCCGATCAAGGCCATGGCACCCAGGGTGAGCAAGGGACGCACCAAGGCCCAAGCCACGCCGATGGTGGTCTGCTTGTAACGCACCAGGATATCCCGCCAAGCCAGGAACCAGAAGAGCCCACGATAGGACCAGATGTCCCGCCAATAGCGTTGGCCGCTCTGGTGGGCCTCGATAACGGTGCGGTGCGGGCTCATTTGCAGGGTGCGCGAAGCTATCCCCTGCTGAGGAACCGACGCTCAGGCAATGCAAGCGGTCGTAGTTCCCTGTGGGCAAAGCAAGCGAGCCGCAGGATCGGTTCCTTTGTGCGCCAATGAAACGCACGTTCGACCTCGCTCTGGCTTCGATCGCACTTTTGCTGCTGTCACCCGTTTTGATGTTCCTGGCCGCGTGGGTGGCGCTCACCTCCCCTGGTGGGTCATTCTTCCGGCAGGTGCGTGTGGGGCTGAACGGCCGCGAATTCCGCCTGTTGAAATTCCGTAGCATGCGACCTGGCAGTGAGGCGCAGGGCCAGCTTACCATCGGAGGCCGCGATCCACGGGTAACGGGGGTGGGGTATTTCCTGCGGAAGTCGAAGCTTGACGAGCTGCCGCAACTGTGGAATGTGCTTAGGGGCGACATGAGCATCGTGGGTCCCCGTCCAGAGGTGCCCAGGTACGTCGCGATGTATTCCCCAGAGCAGCGGGCTGTGCTCTGCGTGCGGCCGGGCATCACGGGCATGGCGAGCATTGACTACATCGATGAGAACGATCTGTTGGCCAAGGCAAAGGATCCTGAGCACGCCTACATCCACGAGGTGATGCCCGCGAAGCTCGCACTGGATCTGCGGTACGTGCGCGAACGATCGCTCGGCATGGATCTGCGGATCATCAGCGCTACCGCACGGCGCGTGTTCTTGGGCAGGTGAATGGGAACGCCCCGGCGCATGGCCAGGGCGTTCAGGTACAGGGACCGGTATGATCAGTGCACCATCAGCTTCTGCGTATAGCGTCCATTTTCACCGGAAACGAGGAGCGTATAGGAGCCCGCTGGCTGGTCACCAAGATCGAGTTGGAGTTGTGCGCTGTTGCTCCGGAACGCTTCAACGATCCGGCCGGAGAGGTCCGCCACGCGCAGGTCGACCGGCCCGGTATTCACCAGCGAAACGGTGAAGGATCCGGCGCTCGGGTTCGGGAATACGCTCACAGTGCCTACAGCACCGATCTCGGCCACACCTACGACGAATTCCTCCTCATTGAACCCGATGCCCTTGATGTAGTTGAACCCGCAGGCCACGTCCGCATAGTCCCCGGGAATGGCGAATACCGTTGGCAACTCGTAGGTGAAGTCATCTCCTCCGCTGATGCAGATGGGGCTTACGGTGTGCCACCAGGCCACGGCATCGGCATCGGTACCGATAGAAAGTGATCGTGCAGGGGTCCACAGGTCTGTGGCAGCATTGTAGCCGATACCGTGGATCTCCGGGAACTGGTTTTCTTCGGTTCCTTCCATGGACTGGTTCCAAGTGAAGAAGACATGTGACCCGTCCGCGGTGCGGCTGGCCTGTGGCTGATCATCTTGGTAGGGTCCTGCGCTCCCGTCGTTCATGGCCCACTGGTAGTTGTCGTTCGGCTTGGGCAGGAGCGTGGCGATGGTCCAATCGGTGCCGTCCGAGGTAGAGGTGTGTACGATGAACTGGGTAGCGATATCCGCGAAGAGGAAGCCGACGGAATCCGTGGAGTTGCCGAGGTATTGGGAGATCACGGAACTGATCATGTGGAGGCGTCCATTGGCATCTACCGTGATGTCGTTATCGGTGAAGTAGGGGCGCGGCAGGTCCGTATCGATGGCAGGTGCGATGTTGTCGAGCGCCCATTGGTTCTGGCTGAAGTCATGGTTCGGCAGCTGGGCCCAGGTCTCACCGCCATCGACCGACTTCCAGACCAGCGGCATGGTCCCGGTGGGGATCTCATCGTTCTGCTTGCCGATCACTACCGCATATCCGGTCTGGCCGTCAGGGGAGAAGGCCATGTTCCAGTTGAAGACGAAGACGTTCTTCGCATCTGTGCCGAGGTAGTCGCCGTAGATGAGCAGGTCCGGTGCTATGGTGGCCACGTCAGCCCATTCCACGTATTGTTCCTGCTGGTTCCAAACGCCTTTGTTGATGCGGATGTCCTGGAAACTGAGGGAGTCCGTATTGCCGATGGCGTTGCTGCCGCGTGTGCTGATGGCCCAGAAAGTGCCATCGCCCTTGGCCACCAGCCCGTAGGCCGCATAGGTGGTGCGATCTCCATAGAAGTCCTGGAAGGAACAGGTGGCATCCGTTCCGTCGAGTCGTGCGGAAGAGCGCTGCAAGTACCCGGTGTTCACCAGGCCCACCGCGGTGTCCAATGTGTTCAGCGTCATGCCGGTGCTCACGACAAAAGCGTTGGCGGGGTCCGTATTCCCCTGCGGGTTATGGATCACGCCATTGGGGTAGCGGCATCCGATGATGGTGTCGGCACTGCCATCGAAGATGTTGGGGGATAGCAGGTGGTCGAGCGTCCAGGTTGCGCCACCATCGGTGCTCACATCGAAGCGCATGGTACCGCTGCCGCCCTGGCCACCGAAGTCGGCCGGATTTCCGCGGTGTGTGAACGTGACGGTATTGATGGCGGGATCGTAGCTCACTTGGTTTTGTTGGGTGAGCAGGGTGGTGAACGCGTTGGACGCATTGCCGAGGACTACCGTGGTGGCCCGGTCACCGCCATGGACGACGTGGCCATGGTGGCCAGCCCCACCCGCACGGGCCAAGTCGTTCACGAGAAGCTGACCTGCGTTGGGCGCTATGGCCGTTTGTGCGGCACAAGTCCCGGCGCAGGCCAGAATGAAGAGTGTGGTGTATGGGTGACGCATTGGCAAGCTCATTGTGGATTGGACTCGAGTTATCGTTCGTTCGGCCCGAAGGCGAAGCGAAAAGTAGCTGTGCTGTGCTACGGTTCATCACAGGCTGTTGAAAGCGAACGCCCGCCCACTGGAAAGTGGGCGGGCGTTCGTGGAAGATCAGTGCCGGATCAGCGGCCGAGCATCACCTTGAAGGCACGGGTTGTGCCTTTGTCGGAGATCATTTCGAAGGAGTACAGCCCGCGCGCGTGCCCGGTGGTGGGGATCACCGCGGTGCCCGTGCTGGCGTTCACACGATGGGTGGCGATGAGCTTGCCCGCCGCGTCCGAGATGCGGATGGTGGTATTGCCATCGAAGCCCTTCATCGGGATGCGCAGTTGCTCTTCAGCGGGGTTCGGGTAGGGCAGGGCGTCTGTGCCGCCGGTGTTCTCATCGAGACCGATGGAATTGGCATCCACCATCTGGATCCCGGTGGTGGCCGCTCCGCCGCCGGTGAAACCACCAACGAACCATGTGCCCGCATCAGCATCATACACCTGGGTGATGGGCTGATCGTAGGTGGTCTGGTTGCGCTCGTAGTTCAGTACGCTGTTGTAGCCGACACGGAAGAGTTCCGAGTAGATCTCGATGCAGAACATGTAGCGCAGGTTGTCCTCCAGGATCACGGGCGTGATCAAAGGCGCATAGACCATGGAACCTTCCACATAGCCGGCGGGCATCTCGAAATCGTTGGATTGGATGATATCCAACGATGGGTCTTGGGCCAGATCGATGAACTCCTGGTAGCCACCGAATTCATCCGTCCAGTGGTACACCTTGATGCCGAAGAGTTCGCCATCGATGTCCGTACCGGCCGTGGTGGAGACGGCGCTGAAGTAGATACCGGGCACACCTACACGGCTCGCATTGGGGTCGCGGAAGTGGACGCACAATTCTGAACCGCCGGCGGCGCTACCGTTCGCATGTGAGTTGCTGATGGGCAGGCCGGAACCGAAGTCCATGGTGCTGTAGCTGAAGATCTCGTTGATCGAGAAGGTGGTGCTGTAGGCGTTGTTCGAATCGAACTCATCGCCGGTGGTGCTTTGCAGGGTGTAGTCCAAGCTGTAATTGCCCGCATAGCTCGGCTGGATGAAGTCACCCAGGTCGATGAAAACGGAGTCGCCCGAAACGATGTCGATCGGATCGGAGGTGATCGTGTACACCGTATTGAGGTCTTGGGTGATGGTGGCCGTAGCGGTTACACCCGTCTGGTCGGCTGTGCCGTAGTTGGTGACCCAGATGCCCATTTGGAACTGGTATTCCGTGCCGTTCGTGGCCAGCAGGGGCGGGTAGGAGCCGAACTGAGGGATCAGCACATCCGAACGGAAGAAGCCGATATCATTGGTGAAAAGTCCGTTGATGCTACCGATGAAACCATAGGCGACACCCGCTTCAATGGCCGCAAGCAGAGTTGATCCGTCCACATCACTGATCATCACGATGGGGATCGTGTCATTCACCCCTTCAGCACCCGCACCCATGGCCACGGGCGCACCTGGCTGGTTGTTGATGATGATGAGCGCACGGGCACCTGCCGTTTGTGCCTTGAGGCCTTTCATGCCGAACTCGCACACACCTCGGTAGCACACGGCGATATTGCCGTTAACATCAGCAGCGTTCACCAGGTCCTCACAGCCGAGGGAGTCGGCCGCGGTACCGTCGCTTACGAAAACCAAGGTGTCCTCAACGGAGTTGGCGGGATCCAACATGTCCACCGTGCCCCATCCACCAGCTTGGTCCGTCCAAGTGATGTCATAGGTTCCGGCGAGGTTCTGAGGCGCGAGCATATTGAAGATCACTTGGGCCTGCGTACCGGCCGCGCAACCGATAGCGAGCAACGATGCGTACAGTCTGTTCATGTTGTTGGTTTTTTGGCAAGGGGTTAACCGAGCGCAAAGTAACCAACGGATCGTCCCACCCGAAGTACGAACTTCCGGTGCGGATGGCAAGGCTGAGGTGGCCTCAGACCATGGGCGCACCCAAGGCACTGATCAATCGGCGCATATCCTCTGTACGGTCAGGGTCTTCCTGCTTCTGGTAGCTGTTCAGCAGGTTGTTCAGCAGGCGGCGGATAATGTCGATGTTGCCGCACGGCTCGAAAAAGCTGTCCTGCGCAGGCAGGTTCAGCTTCTTCAGGAACTCATGTATCTCATTCTTGCCCAGGATGTCCCCTTGGCTGAATGCGTTCACATAGAAGAGCACACCCTTGTGGCCCAACAGGCCGGGACTCACGCCGGTGGTGTCCGTCCACGCCAGCACGAAGTGGTTCGGCAGGTTCACCCCGCGCAAGGGCAGTTCCAGCTCCTCGGCCAGCACTTGGTAGATGATGGCCAGCGAGAGCGGATTGCCCTTCTTGCTGTCCAGCACCTCGTTGATGTACGAGTTCTGCGGCGCGTGGTAGTTGCGCTTGTTGCCCCGGTAGCCGTGCGTCTGGAAGAAGATGTGGTTGAACACGCGCACCTTCTCGAAGGCCGTGAGGTTGTCGTTCAGCTCGAGCCAGATGTCTTGGCGCAGCGCGGCCAATTTGCTCTTCACCCGATGCTCGTCCAGTTCCGGGTAGCGGTAGCGCGAAACGATGAGCGCCCCTTCCAGCAGGTCCTCACCGCCCGCCTCGCTCCAGGTCTTCAGCCGCTGGTAGGTGACGTCCAGGTGGATCGTATGAAGGATGTCCTCGATGCGGTTGCGGAAGAGGTCGCCGAGGTCGTCCGTTTCCCACGCGCGCTCCAGCACCGGCACCACCGGCGAGCCGAGCGAAACGATGCGGTCGCGGATCTGGGTGTAGATGCCCTCGTCAGGATCGTCGATCAGCTTGATCAACGCATGGATCTCGTTCTCGCTGGACATCGCTTTTGGGGTTGGTCGAAAGTACCCGCGCACCCTACCAAGCTACGGTCGGGGTAGGCGGGTTTCAACCAGTGCGATGTTGAACAGGTCTGCGATGTGGCACTCGCGATGCATCTTCTGAAGTCATTCCGTCCAGCCGATGGATCGGACCACCTCACGGTACTGCTCCGTCTCGGAAAGATGCTGCCCCTCTACCGCACAGAGCAACGTCACAAACACCTCAGATCCTCGAATGCTCATGAATCGAACGAACCAATACAGATCGGTGACGACCTCCGCGGTCGCCGATCCCGGAACCTTTTCCACTTTCTTGACCTGCTCATCAGTGAACTTGGAGGAGAGGAACTCATCCAGTTCAATCGCGACGTTGATCGTGCTGTCTTCGGTTTCACGAAAACTCATCTGGATGACGGCGTGTTTATCCGGGTCGTAGATGGCCACAGGATTGTCCGTTGTGACCTGCCATCCTTCTGGAAGATCCACCCAGACCTTGCCCACCTGAGTTCGCTTTGCTCTAAGCGGTTCTTGTAAACCGCAACTTGCTCCGAGCAAGAGCGTGGTCAGGCTCAGTGTCTGCAGAGCGTTTCGTGCAAGCATGTCCAGCAAACTATGACAAGTCTACCTCTTTTCGCGCGAGGCTTCCGCCAGCGAAGGCCCTGCCGAGCAAACGGGCGACTCGTGCGTTCGCAAGCACCTGATGGATCATCGTCCCCATGACCGTGGGCTCAGCCGACCGTAGGGGAATCTCCGACGTCCATGGAATACGACAAGGATCTCTGCCCGCTCGTCGCTTTCCAGATGGTAGACGACGCGGTAGTTGCCCACGATCACCTCGCGGAACATGGAGAGTTCAATTTCGGGTACGATGCGCCGCCGCGCGGGAAGGTCGCTATCAGATCGGCAGCGTTGATGATGCGCCGGACCTGGCCATCCGCGTAGCGTTCCGAATCCTTGGCGATGTAGGCATGTATGCGTTCGATATCCCGGATCGCGCGCACTGAGAAGATCACTTCAGCCATTTGGCGAAGTGCTTCTTCGCTTCGGCGAGCGTCATGGTGCGTCCCGTTCGGACATCGGCCATGCCCTCTTCGACGGCGTTCAGCAACATCATACGGTCTACAACGTCATCCACGCTGAACTTGTCCGGCATGCTGCGGATGGACTTCAGGACTTTTTTCTTGTCGAGGAGGTCGTTGCGCTTGCTCATGCGTTGTGCGCCGCAGCCGTGCATTGGCGGAAGAGGCGTGGCACGAAGATAAGTCCGGCTTGGGCGGGTGGTCTTGCTCACCCCGCCAACCTCTCCAACACCTGATCGATCATCTTCTCGATGGCCGCGTGGTGGTCCTTGCTGTACTCCTTGCGCAGGCGGTTGGCCACCACGGCGCAGATGGTAACGGCGCGGTGCCCGAGCAAACCGCTAAGGCCGTAGAGCGCGCTGGTCTCCATCTCGTAGTTGGTGATGCGCAGTTCCTCGCCCTCGGCCTTGCCGGGATAGCGGAAGGAGGTGAAGGAATCGTTCAGTGTGTCCACGCTCGGCACGGCGCGCAGTTGGCGCCCTTGCGGCCCGTAGAACCCGCCGGAAGTCGCGGTGATGCCGACGTGGTTGCCGTTGCCCAAGCGGTCCACCAGTTGTGCGTCACCGAATGCGATGTAGGGCATGGGCAGGTTGTTCGGCCAATCGGTATGGTCGAGAATGGCGGTGAGCAGCCGCAGTTCGTTGTCGGTAAGCTCGTGCGCGTAGTACGCCAGCACGCTGTCCATGCCGAGGCCGCTGTGGCTCACGATGAACTCGTCCACGGGGATGTCCTCTTGCAATGCGCCGCAGGTACCCATGCGCACGATGGTGAGCGAGCGCGTCTGGGCTTTCGGTGTGCGTTTCTCCAGGTCGATGTTCACGAGCGCATCGAGCTCGCCCATAACGATATCCAGGTTGTCCGTTCCGATGCCGGTGGCCAGCGCGGTGATGTGCGCGCCGTTCAGGGTGCCGGTATGCGCGATGAACTCGCGGTTCTGGCTTTGGTGCTCGATCTTATCGAAGCGCTTACTGATGCGCGCCACGCGTCCGGGATCGCCAACGACGAAGATGAGGTCACCGATCTGGTCTGGTTTCAGCGCCAAGTGGTACACGCTGCCGTCCGGGTTCAGGATCAGCTCGCTTTCGGGCAGGATGGTGCCGGGTTCGGTGAGGGTGATGGGTCTCATGGTAGAGAAGCTTCAAGCTACAAGACTCAAGCTTCAATGCTCGAGTGCAAGATCCGGTACGGGACAAATGTGTGGAATGCTGCTGATCACTGCTGCGCGAAGACGCGCTTGAGCAGATCGGTCGTCCGTGCTAATGGATCCTGGCGGATCTTCTTCTCCTCGTTCGCGAGCAACAGGAACAGGCCGTCGGCGGCCTTCTGCGTTACGTATCCGTTCAGGTCCGGTTCGATGGCCTTTCCGCCAGTGAGGATGGTGGCCAGGTTGTAGGCATCAGCGAGCGGCTTCCAATAGTTCGTGAGCGCGACTTTTTGCGTGGCGGATTCCACTTTCGGGCGGAATTTGGCGATCAGCGCGGCGGTGGTCTTTTCCTTCAGAAAGTTCGTCGCGGCATTCTCTCCGCCCTTCAGGATCGCGAATCCATCGGCGATCGTCATGCTGGTGATCGCATCCACGAAAACGGGAACAGCTTCCTTGGCGGCTTCTTCAGCAGCGCGGTTCAGCGTGAGTTCGAAATCTTCCACGGGTTTTTTCAGTCCGATGTCGAGCAGGGTGTTCTTCACCTTGATCGCTTCAGCGGGGAAGGGGATCCGCAGCGCCGCGTTCTTGTTGAATCCATCCACCACGGAAGCGACATTCACGCTGCGTTGGGCACCGGTGCTGAGGGCCTCCTTCAAGCCGCTGATCACTTCACCGTTGGTGAGCGGAGTGGCCCCGCCGTTCTTCATGGCGTCCATGGTGCCGAGGATCTGTTGCTCGGTGCAGCTGGTCATCAGGGCGAGGAAGGGGACGAGGTAGAGGAACTTCTTCATGGCTTCGTTTTCATCATGCGTTGCAGCGCGTTTCTCCAGTCATCAGGTACAGCGATCGCGGTATTGCTCGTGTAATCAAAGCACACCATCACGCTGCGGCCTTCGGTACGAAGTTGGCGTTCCCCGTCTTTCACCGTGAAGAGCGCATACCGCAGGTCAAAACTCTTCGATCCGATGCGGTCGCACCAGCACTCCACTTCCACCTGATCGCTCAAATGCACGGGAGCGCGGTAGTCCACCTCGTTGCGCGCGAGGATGAGGCCATTCACTTTCCAATCATGCTTCCGTTCGATGAAGGTGCGCAAGAGATCCATACGCGCCTGCTCGAACCAGGACAGGTACACGGCGTTGTGCGCGTGCCCGGCCATGTCGATGTCGTTGAAGCGTACTTGGATGGGGGTTGTGGAATTCACGGTTGGTTGTCGGTTGTCAGTTGTCCGGCTGGGCGGAGCCAATGGTCGCGGGCAATGTCGGAGACAGCGTCGGCAGCCTGACAACAGACAACCGACAACTGTGATCGCGCTCAGGAAATAGGATTCATGATCACCGAGAACACCGTGATGCTGTTCGGGTCACGATCGTAGAAAAGCTTGTCCAAGGCTTCCAGGACGTTTTTCGCGCGGAAGTAGGAGGTCTGCAAACTGTTCTGGCCACGGGCGCTCCATTGCACGGTGAAGCTGCTGCTGCGCTCCTTGTATGTTTTCACGTACTCGAGCATCACGCGCAGGGCGTCCATGCGGTCGCTGCCTTCGGTGGAATGGAAGAGGAAACTCTGGTCGTGTCGGGGGTTGATGGTGATGAGGAAGAGCTTGGTTTTCTTGCCACGGCCCGTCTCCTCGAAGTTGAACACGAGGCTGTCAGCACCTGCGCCGATGTGGTCGCTGATCTCCTTCTGCAGCTTGGCGGTTTCCAGGTTCTTGTCGCGTGTCATGATCGGTTGAAGTGTGGTCGGGGCGAATGTACCGGCGGATGCCGGGTAAGTAGGATGGCACAGGCAGTGAGGTGGGGTGCTGGGGAATGGGACACCTGGCCACATGCCAGCCAAACCCCACAATATGCTTGGTTGCGCAACCAAGCAAGTGGTGATCTTCAGGAAATCGCTGTGAACCATACCACCACAGGTTTCACCGACTTGGGGAAACCGACTTTCGCCATTCGTGATATTCAAACATGGGATAAATGCTTGGTTGCGCAACCAAGCATATTGGACGGTGGCAAACCCGCTCAATGCATCAAACGGTGGCCCACCTCATCCCCCCGTTGTGTATTCCGGTACCAACTGCTTGAGTAGTTTCCTGCATTCCTCCGCGTTTCCCATTCCTGCGCAACGCACGAGAGCTTCCACACGTTCGCGAACGTATTCGGACTCCAGCGATCGCGTTTTCCCGATGAGGATCCGTGGGTGGTGCGTGGGCAACGTGTTCTCCGCGGAGGCCAGCAACTCCTCGAATCGTTTTTCTCCGGGCCGGAGACCAGTTATGGTGATGGCGATATCCCGGCCGGGTTCCTTCCCGCTGAGCCGGATCATCTTTTCCGCCAGGTCGATGATGCGCACGGGGGCACCCATGTCAAAGACGAAGATCTCGCCGCCTTTGCCCATGGCTCCGGCTTCCAGCACGAGCCTGCACGCCTCGGGAATGGTCATGAAGAAGCGGGTCACATCGGGATCCGTAACGGTGACAGGTCCACCTTCAGCGATCTGCTTCCTGAAGAGTGGGATCACGGAGCCGCTGCTGCCGAGCACATTGCCGAAGCGGGTGGTGACGAAGCGTGTTCCGCATTCAGGCCCCTTCCCCCCCAGGGAAGGTTGGGATAGGGTGTTCCCCTTCTCCCCCAGGGAAGGTTGGGATGGGGTGTTCCCCTTCCCCCCCGGGGAAGGTTGGGATAGGGTGTTCCCCCTCCCCCCCGGGGAAGGTTGGGATGGGGTGAGGCTCTGCACGTACTGTTCGGCCACGCGTTTGCTCGCGCCCATCACGCTGGTCGGGTTCACGGCCTTATCGGTGCTCACCAGCACGCATTCTTCCACATTGTTCGTGCAGCAGAGCTCGGCTACGTTGCGCGTGCCCATCACGTTAGTGCGCACAGCCTGATCGGGTTGGGCTTCCATGAGAGGCACATGCTTATAGGCCGCCGCGTGGAAGACGATCTCGGGACGCACCTCAGCGAACAGCCGGCCCAACGCGTCGCGGTCGCGTACATCACCGATCACCGGCCGGAAGTTGGTACGTCCCTTGGCCTTCAATTCCATTTCCAGGTCGTAGAGCGCGCTTTCGGCATTGTCCAATAGAACGGCCTCTTCCACTCCGATGGAAAGCAATTGTCGCGCGATCTCGCTGCCGATGCTTCCAGCAGCGCCTGTCACCAGCACGCGCTTGCCAGCGAACCGTTCTTTTAGTGGGGCATCATCCAAGGAGATCGGCGCGCGGCCCAGGAGGTCTTCGATACGCACCTCGCGGATCTGGCCACGGCTGAGCTGACCGTTGATCCAGTCGTGTACGGGTGGAACGCTGAGCACGTGTGTCTTGGCGGCCATGCACGCGTCCACCACGCGGCGGCGGTTCTCCGGTTCGGGATGCAGGATCGTGATGATCACCTGGTCGATATCACCGTCGCGCAGCAGTTCAGGCAGCTTTTCCACCGGCAGAATGGGAACTCCTTCCAAGCGTTGCCCTGATCTCTTGCTGTCGTCATCCACGAAGGCTTCCACCTTGTACCGGGCGGATCCATCGCGTTCCAAGGTGCGCTTGGTGATGAGCCCGGCGGCCCCTGCGCCGTAGAGCACTACCCGCACTTCGTTCTTGCCGCTGCCCTTGGCCCGCAGGTAGAGCAGCTTAACGGCGATACGCGAAGCGATGAGCAGCATGGCCGTGGCCATGAAGTCGATGATGATCACCGTGCGCGGCAGGAAGTAGATGCCGTCCATCAGGTAGAAGCGCACGGCACTCAGCAGACCGAAGACCGCCGAGCCCGCCAGCACGGTGAGGAAGATGCGCCGCGCGTCCTCGGTGCTGGTATGCTTCACCAAACCCTTGTGAATGCGCGCCGCAGCGAGGGAGCCCGCCCGCACCAGCAGGAAAACGGGTAGCATGGGCCAGAGCAGTTCGTACTCATGGTTAGGCACCTGGAAGTTGAACCGTAGCTGGTAGGCAGCCAGCAAGGCCAACACGCACAGCGCGGTATCGATCACCAGGATCATCCAGCGGGGGAGGTAGCGCGGTACGGCCATGTGTTCCACACCGACCAAGCGGGGCGGGCGAAAGTACCCCGGCTCTCCGCTTTGTTCGGACCGGATCGTACATCTGCGTCCATCCGCGTTCATCCCCGTCCATCTGCGGTTCCTGGGAACAGTCCGCGACCGCAGGTCGCGCTTGTTGGAACCTTACGTGCTGTTCCGTACCCTTGTAGGGATGATGGCTGTAGAAACCTATCAACTACTGGATGGAAAGCGCTGCGGAGAGTCCCTGCGCGCGCGGATCGCCCAAGAAGCTGCGGAAGTGAAAGCCGCGCGTGGCCGCGCACCGCACCTGGCCGCCGTGCTGGTGGGCGATAATGGCGCGAGCCGGACCTACGTGGAGAGCAAAGTGAAGTCGTGCGAAAGCGTAGGCTTCCGTAGCACCTTGATCCGTATGCCGGAGAGCACCACGGAAGATGAATTGCTCGCCCGTATAAGGCAGCTGAACAAGGACAAGGAGCTCGACGGTTTCATCGTGCAGTTGCCATTGCCGTCGCATATCGACCCGGAGAAAGTCACGCTCGCTATTTCACCGGACAAGGATGTGGACGGCTTCCACCCGGAGAACATCGGCCGC
>JANOPI010000278.1:0-5633 GCA_031421755.1 Flavobacteriales bacterium
AACACTATCCGGGGATGAGCCCGGGAGCATCGCGCCGGATAGTGTTCGTTCGGCGCGATACCTTCCATCACCACACCCATGTTGATGCCGCCCCCTTTCGCCGAACGGTTGCCGGTGTGTTGAAGTGTGTGTACCCGCACATGGCACTGGCCATTCTTGGCCTGGATGCTCACGTGGTACTTCATGGCACCCATGGTTTCCTCTCTGCCAGCAAGCAAGGTGCTGCGGTAGTTCATCCGGGCCATGCCTTCGAGCAGTCCGTTCTCCGGATCCACAAGTGTCATTTGCCCTCCGGGTTCCGCACCGAAACTGGCCGCCCATGCTTCTTGGGCCGCTGCCATCACTTGCGCCTTGTTCATCGGAAGTCCGACCTCCTCGGTAAGCACCCACTGGCCCGCGCCCTTGGCGTCCGAAGGCTGGCCGTACGTAAGGAGGCTGAACGCACAAATGGAAAGCGCCATCAACAGCCGCATGGCGGGAAAGTTAGGTGAGGGCCGAACGGCGGACGATGATCTGACGAGGAACGGTGCGCGCGGCGGCCCGGTAACGGTATTTTCGCGCGCCGCTCACTTGGTCTTAACATGCCGAGCGCCACTCAATAACAATACCATGAGCTTCCATACAGGTTCTACCCGTGCCCTGAAATTGGGCGTATTCTACGATGGCTCCTACTTCAGCCATGTAAGCAACTACTACAACTACGTTCACCCGCAACGCCGCCGGTTGCACATCGGTGGGGTGCATGACTTCATCAAACACACCGTCGCCGTTAAAGAAGGGCTCACGGCCAACCTCTGCCACATCATCGACGCGCATTTCTTCCGGGGCCGCTTCAGCGCCAAGGACGCGAATGAGAAGGTGAACCAGCTCTACTATGACCGGGTGTTCGACGATGTGCTCATGTACAACGGCGTGCAGACCCACTACCTGCCGGTGAAGGACCAGATGGGACGCAAGCGCGAAAAAGGCATCGATGTGCTCATGGCCCTGGAGACCTTCGAACTATGCATGCTTAAACGCTACGATGTGGTGGCCCTTATCGCCAGTGACGGCGACCATGTCCCATTGGTGCGAAAGCTGCACGCACTCGGATGCAAGACCATGTTGCTGGGCTGGGATTTCGAGTACACGGACGAACTCACCGGGGAACACCAGACCACGCGCACAAGTACCGATCTGTGGAATAACGTGACGTACCCGCTGGAGATGAGCGACCTGGTGGAGGAAGGGCTGCGGGCTGACGATGAGGTGGTCGTGGACATGTTCGTGAACAAGGAAGCGGTGTTGCCCCGCGATCCGTCCACCGATCCGGACAGGCCCTTGGTGAGCATCAGCAGCTACGAGGACACCGAACGGCACACCAGTGCCATCATGAGCCTGCACAAGGGGTACGGGTTCATCCGGTTCCCGGAGAACAACCTGTTCTTCTTGCATGACGACCTGATGGATGTCGACTTCAACACGTTGGCGCTCGATGACATGATGGAGTTCAGTGTGGCCATGAACAGCAAAGGCCAGCGAGTGGCCAAGCGCATCAAGCGGGCGGGCTCAGAGGCGGAAACACCCGCGCCCCTGGCCGAAGAGTGATCCTTGATTCAAAGGATCGGCAAGCGTAAGGTGAACACGCACCCCTGACCGACGCCCGGGCTCATGGCGACCAATGTTCCGCCTTGTGCCTGGGCCCATTGCCGCGCCCGCGCCAGCGTTCCACGGGCTTGGGGTTCCCCGTTCGTGCCGCGCGAAGAGAGAATGATGTACCGGGAGAAGATCAGCACCAGATCTTCTGTGGAAAGCCCGCAGCCCTTGTCGATCACGCGAACTTCGCAATGCGTATCCACCCGCTTCGCTTCAAGCGTGATCTCGGCTCCATGCGGGGAGAATTTGCTGGCGTTGCTCACCAACGATCGCATGATCTGGGTCGTCAAGCGGGCATCACCGAGCGCAGAAAGATCCTCCAGCCCATGTGTTACCACCCGCTGCCCCTTCTTCCGAAGCCGGTAGTCTTCGTTCACCAACGCTTCGGCGGTGCTTTTACCCAGATCGAATGGGGACCGCTCCGCAGTGATGCCGCGTTCAACGGCGAAGTCATCAAGCAGCTCCTCCAGATCCCGTTGCGCTTGGAAATACCCGCGCTCCGCGAAGGCCATCAACTCGTCCGGTTCGGGACCACCCGAAGGGGCTGTCCGCAACAGGCGTATCGCCTCCCACAGGCCGCCGAGCCGATTCTTCAGGTCATGCGCGAAGGTGTGCAGGCGCTCGGCCTGCTGGCTGTCGGCCGGTTGCAGCGCGGGGTCAGCCATCCGAACGTACCGTGGCGTTCAGCAGCCCGCTGAGGCTGTCCGTATCGATCGGTTTCAGCAGGTAGTGGCAGCCCTTCAGCGCGCGGATACCCTCAACGATCTCCGGCTTGTTGCTCGCCGTGAGGAAGATCACCGGGATCGGATCCTTCTCATGGATCTTCTGTGCGAGTTGAAGGCCGTTCAGGTCGCCTTTGATGTAAACGTCCATGATGATGACGTCCGGACGTTCTTGGGCGAGAAGCGCTTCCGCCTCCTCGCTGCTGCGGGCGCTGCCCATCACCTCAAGCCCCATCTGCTCCAATTGGAGCCGGTAGCCGAAGGAGATAATGGCTTCGTCCTCGATGATCAGTACTTTTTTCATGGGGGGAGAGATGCCCGAAATTAAGCACGCTTCCGGGCGAACGCGTCGGAAAGCCGCTCGAACTGTTCCAGGTTGAAGGATTTCTCCACGTAGTCGTCCACGCTCTTGAACCGGCGCGCGGCCTCGATGTCCATCGGGCGGTTGCTGCTGCTGCACATCACCACCATGCTCCGGTCATCGGGCAGTACGCCTTCAGCTTCCAACAGGCGCAACAGGTCGAAGCCTGTGGTGCCCGGCATGTTGATGTCCACCAGGATTAGATCGGGAGGAGGCTCCCCGGCACGCAGGTGGCGCAGTGCCTCATCGGCGGAATGGAATGCGTCGAAGCGGCCTTGGAAGCCCGCTTTCTTCAACGTCATCCGGGTGATGAAGTGGTGATCGTCCTCATCATCTACCAGCAATATATGTTCGATCGCTCGCCGCATGTCCTGTTCGCTCCGCCCGTTGAACGAAGGTTCCGGCCGTTGGTTCCGTCAGCGGGAACCCTTCTCCGATCACCGGAGTTCGTGGTCCAACCGACTGATGCTTTCCGGTGTGCCCAGCACGTAGAGGAGGTCATCCTGCCGGATGCGCTCGGTGCCTTCGGGGCGTGTGATCATGGTTTCCTTCCGCCGGATGGCGAGCAGTGTGATCCCGAAACGCCCAGACAGGTCGACCTGATCGAGCGACTTTCCGGCGATGCGCGAGCGCCCTAGATCCACAGGCACGGTGGCGATCTCCAGGTCATCCGGTCCGCCATCCAAACCTGATGGCCGTGCGGCAGCCTTCATGGGCAGGCCGCGCAGCATGCCGTAGTGGTCCCCACGGATGTGCGCCACGAGTTCCTGGATACTGCGTTCAGGAACGAGGTATTTGCGCAGCACACGGTAGAAGATCTCGATGCTCGTCTCGAATTCCTCCGGGATCACCTCGTTGGCACCGGCTTTCAGGTTGGCTTCGATCTCGGCCACGTAACGCGTGCGCACGATGATGTACGCGGCCGTGTGCGCCCTCACGCTGGCGGTGATGCGCCGTGTGATGTCGGCATCAGCGATAGCGATCACCACCACGCGCGCCTGTTCCACATGGGCCTTCTCCAGGACGTGCTCATTGCTCGCATCGCCGTACACCACGTGCATACCTTGCTGCTGCGCCTTCTCCGCCAAAGCAGGATCTTCCTCGATCACCGCGCACCGGATCTTGGCGCTCTGGGCGGCCAGGGCCACGTTCTGCCCGTTCAGGCCGTAGCCGATGATCACCACATGGTCTTTCAGCGTGCGGCGTTCCTCCTTCACCACCTCCTTGCGCACGCGCATGATGCCATCCATGCGGTGCATCACGGACGCGGGGAGGAACACGCCGAAGACACGCCGCACCAGCGGATCGATGGAGCGCATGGCGAAAGGCGTGGCGCCCATGGTAAGGATGGACACGGCCAGGAAGATCTGGTGGTGGTCGCGCGATAGCAGGCCCGTGCTCAGCCCGGTGATCGCGAGCACGAAGGCGAATTCGCCCACTTGGAAGAGCGCGATGCCGCATTTGAGCGCGGTGGCCACAGGATTCCGCAATACCCACACTGCGAAGAACGCGGCGATGGTTTTCACCAGCACCACCAGTATGGCCAGACCGAACACGGTGAACGGCTTCGACGCGAACAAGGCCGGATCCACGAGCATGCCGATGCTGACGAAAAAGAAACTCATGAACAGTTCATGGAAGGGCTGAACGATGCCCGTTGCATGGTAGGCCTGATCCGTCTCGCTGATGATCAGCCCTGCGAAAAAGGCACCCAGTGCAAGCGACAAGCCCATGGCACTGGTAGCCCATGCCGCACTGAAGCAGAGCACCACGATGGTGATGATGAACAGTTCCTTGTTGCGGCCCTTGCTCACCACACGCAACAGGCGCGGCACACCGAAACGGCCCCCCACGTAAACGGCCACGATCAGGAAAAGCATCTTCAGCACCAGCATCATCAGGTCATACCCGATGTCGCTGCTCTGCCCAGCGAGCATCGGTGTAACCAGCATCATGGGCACCACGATGATGTCCTGGAAGATGAGGATCGCTGCACTGATCCGGCCGTAAGGCGTGTCCGTGCGGCCTTGCTCTTGGAGTATCCTGAGTACGATCGCCGTACTGCTGAGCGTGACCAGAAAGCCCGTGAACACCGCCGCAGGCATGGGAAGTCCCAATAACCGACCGATCCCCGCGACGAGCGCTGTGGTCAAGAGCGCCTGCAACGAACCACCGATGAACACCGTGGCACCGATCGAAGCCAGCTTTTTCAAACTGAACTCCATGCCGATCACGAAGAGCAGGAAGATCACGCCCAACTCGGCCAAGGTTTCCACGGTCTCGACCTTTTCCACCCAACCGAGCGCATGCGGTCCGGCCAACATGCCCGCGATGATGAAGCCCAGCACGTTGGGCAGTTTCAACCGGCGGAAGAGCAGGATGATGCCCACGGCCAAGGCCAGCACAATGACCAGTTCACCGTGGAAGGCCTCGTGCATGTGCTATTTCTTGAACACCAACCAAACGGCTGCCACAAGGAATGCTCCCGCCAACCCGTGATTCCAACGGAAGGTCTCTTGCTTGAAAGCCAGCATGGCGAACACGACGAAGACCACGAGCGTGATCACTTCTTGGATCACCTTCAGTTGCACCAGCGAGTACGGACCGCCATGCTCGATATGTCCCAACCGGTTGGCTGGTACTTGCACGCAGTACTCGAAGAAGGCGATGCCCCAGCTCACGAGCACCACGCCGAACAAGCCCAGCTTGGCCAGTGTCGGATGATCCTTGAAGCGCAGGTGGCCGTACCAAGCGAGCGTCATGAAGACGTTGCTCAGGATGAGGAGGACGATGGTCCAAGTTCCGCGCACAGCGCGAAGATCCCTGAAGAGGATGGGCAGGTGGGCGCGACGGGTGCAGGAAGGCTAACCAGCCGCTGTTGATCCTTTCTGCGACCTCGGCTCAAGGCCGGGGTG
>JANOPI010000279.1:0-7969 GCA_031421755.1 Flavobacteriales bacterium
AGAAAGTGCTTGCCGATATCCGCACCGCTGCCTTCATCCCCGAGGATGTATCCCAACGATGGCATCGGCTGATGCAAGGCGGTACCGTCATAGTATCCCGCGTTCATGCCCGTACCGAGGATGAGCACCAGCCCCGATGCCGATCCCAGCAGACCATGCGCTGCGCCCAACAGGTCACTGGCCACGTCCACGCGCGCGCCGGGGAACGCCGCAAGCAAGGTCTCCGCCATGCGGATCGAGCGCTCGAGTGAACCGCAACCCGCACCGTAGGCGAACAGGTCAGCCACTTCAATGCCTTGCGCAAGGAAACGATCCTTCACCGCGAGGATAAATGGACCTGGTTCACCCATCGCCGGATTGAAGCCGGGCAGGCCGTCCAGAATGAGCGCCCCGCCTTCCGCTGAAAGAACGCCCCAGCGCGAGGAAGTGCCGCCAATGTCAGCGACCACGGTGGATGCCATGCCCGAAAACTAATGTACGGATGCGGATGGTGTGATGAAGAGCGGGTCAGACGATGAGCGAACAGGGCTGAAGAGTGGACATGACAGCCTCGATGCTAACGCAGGCACATCCAAAAGTGCTGAACCGCTGATCCGGTCACCCGTTGAACAGGAAGTGGTTCGGGCTCACCAATCCGTTCTTCACGGCGTAAAGCACCAGGCCCGCCGTGTTGTTCACGCCGAGCTTCTGCATGATCTTCTTACGGTGCGTTTTCACCGTATGCGCACTCAGGTTCAACAAGCTGGCGATCCGCGTGTATGAATCCCCTTCCGCGATCAACCCGATGATCTGCGCTTCCCGCTTGGTGATGGTGACAGGCGCACAGGTCATTGGTCCGTCGATCACCTTGCGCACATCGATGGACGCGCGTTCGATGGCCTCGATGATCTGACCACAGAAGAATTTCTCCCCATCGGCTGTCTTCAGCACGGCATCGATGATCTCCTGGACATCGCAATCCTTCTTGATGTAGCTGGTGACCCCACCGCGCAGCGCACCGAGCAAAGCGAACTTCGACGGGTCAGGGGTGATGGCCACAAAACGCGTGCGTTTGCACCGGAGCAACCCGTCGCGGATCACATCAGGCCCGAAACCTTTCGCCGTGTGATCGATCAATACCACATCCGGTTTCTCGCGCACCAACATGGCCAGCAAGGCGATCGGGTCGCGCGCTTCACCGATAACCAGTACCCGCGGTACTCCGGAAAAAATGTTCCGAAGACCGATGAGGGCCAGTTCGCTTTGGTCGGCGAAGAGTACGCGTATGGGCATCGGTCGTTTAGAATGATTCTAAACGGCAGCGAATCTATGCGCGCTCATGTCACCTCCACGTCAGAGTTCTCCACCGCTGTTCGTTGGTTGATGCGGAAGGTGCGTCCTTCCTCGGCGAGAAGCGTATCGGGGAAGATGGGCAGCGCTTCTTCCAATAGGACACGGTTGTCCTTGTAGCGCGAACTGAAGTGGCCCAACAGCAACTGACCGACACCGGCTTCGCGCGCGATCTTCGCGGCCTGTCGCCCAGTACTGTGGCAGGTCTCCTTGGCGCGATCGGCCATCGCCTCGGTGAAGGTGGCTTCATGGTACAACAGGTCAACTCCGCGCAGGTGTTCCACCAGCTCTGGAGCGTACGCCGTATCAGAGCAGTACGCATATCGGCGCGCATGTGGCGGATCCAAGGTGAGTTCCTTGTTGGGGATCACGGTCCCATCCGCCAGTCGAAGGTCTTCCCCGGCCTTCACCGCTACGCGTGCGAAATGAGGGATCTCGGGCAAGCGATCCTTGCGCAAGCGGCGCGGCTGTTGCTTTTCGCGGAACACGAATCCGGTGGTGGGGATGCGGTGCTTGAGCTTCAGCGTGAGCACCTCTGTATACGTGTCGCTGAAAATGACCACGTCACTGGCGTGTGCGAGTGCCTGCACGTTCAACGGGTAGCGCAAGTAGGTCTGCGATGCGCGGAGCTGTACATCGATCACCTGCCCAAGTTCAGGTGGTCCGAAGACCTTCAACTCATCCAACCTGCCGTTCAGGTGCATGCTGCAGAGCAGCCCCATCAAGCCCAGGTAATGATCCCCGTGCATATGGCTGATGAAGATCGCGCTGATGCGGTTGAAGTTCACCTCCGCTTGGCGAAGGCGCTCCTGCGTGCCCTCCCCACAATCCACCAGATATAGCCGCTCATGGATGTTCAGCAGCTGCGCGCTCGGAAATCGGCCACGCGCAGGCAGGGCAGCACCCGTACCCAATGTGGTCACTTCGAAGCGCATGGTAGCGATGTTAAGCAAAAAGGCCCCTGCCGTGCGGCAAGGGCCTTCAATGTCGATGTCGGCGTGATCAATTCACGACCAGGCGGGATGTGAAACTGTGACCACCGGCTTCCACGGTGTACAGATACACGCCGCTTTCCAGGGCTGTCGCATCATAGGGCACGGTGTTCAGGCCCTGCTTGCCAGAAACAGCGCGATCCCAAAGCTTCTCACCCACCAGGTTGAACACCTGTACGTGCGCCTTCGCAGCGCGTGGTAGACTGAACATGAAGTTGGTGGAGCCTATTGCGGGGTTCGGCACCGCACGAACTTCCACTGGCTTTGTGATCGAAGTTGTGAGAACACCCGAGGCATCATCAGCGACCACGATCGTGTAACCACCGAAGGCCTGATCCACCTGGATGAAGCCGCTGAACGCGTAGGCGATCACGTTGATCGTCATGTCGTAGATGCCAGCTGTGGTGGGTGTGCCCTCGATCAGACCGCAACCCAATTGGCTGGTGAGGAAGGTACACTCCGCAGAGGTTTGCGAGTTGCAGGTGATCGCAAGTCCTGGTGGCAGGTTGTCCACGCTCACCAGTGCCACCGAGTCGATGGTGACACCATCATAGTCCGGGTCGATCAGGCCGGCATCCGATGGTACCAGTATGTTCAATGTATCACTGTAGAACACGTTGAGTACACCTGGCGCGAAGTTCTCGGTGGTGTCCGGCCAAACGCCGTAAACGCTGTCCGTATACAACGGATCAGGCGTACACTGGCCGGTCGCGTTGGAGCCAACGAACAACAGGCCGACGAAGAGTAACGATTGTTTCATGCAGGTTCCCTCCCGGGTCTTGTTTGACTACTGTTCCTTCTTCACATCCTTTTCGATCTCCTCCATGAAGAGCAGGTCGACGGCCTCGTTGGTCGTGGGCGTGATGGAAAGTACGCTTTCGAGTTGGCTGATCTGAATCAGTTTCAGCACGGGTTCCTGCAAGGCGCATACCACCAACGTGCCACCTACGCTCTTGCACAAGCGGTTGGCCACCAGCAAGGCGCTAAGTCCACTGCTGTCGCAGTAGCGCGTACTGGCCAAGTCGATGATCACATTGCGCACGCCGGTCTTGTTCAGGTAGACCAGTTCGCTCTTCAGCTCTGGAGCACAGGTGGTGTCCAGTTTGTCCACGTTGCTCTTGACCAACGTGTACTTCCCCTTGTCCTCGATCGTGAAGTTCATGGCGATGCTTTTGGAAAGCGTTGCGGTCAAAGATAGTCGCAGAGCCGAACGATGCCGTCCGCCGGCAACCCTTGCTATTGTTGGCGAGTTACACGGGCGGCGAGCAGGTAGAGTACCGCCATCCTTACAGCCACGCCGTTTTCCACCTGATCAAGGATGATGCTGTCCGCATGGTCGGCGATGCCGGAAGTTATCTCCACCCCCCTGTTGATAGGTCCGGGGTGCATGATCGTGATCGACTTCCCGATCCGCGCGTAGCGCTCCTCGTCCAAGCCGTACAGCATGGCGTATTCACGCAGGCTCGGGAAATTGGCGATGCCGTCGCTCCCTTGCCGCTCCAGTTGGATCCGCAGCATGTTCGCCACCTCGCACCACCGCAGGGCCTTGTCCAGGTCGTGCTCTACGCGCACACCGAGGCTTTCAACGTGGCGGGGCATCAAGGTGGTGGGGCCACAAAGCATCACTTCGGCACCGAGCTTTTTCAAACAATAGATGTTGCTGAGGGCTACTCGGCTGTGCAGAACGTCGCCGACGATAAGCACCTTCACCCCTTTCACCTTTCCGAGTTTTTCGCGGATGCTGAACGCATCCAGAAGCGCCTGCGTCGGGTGCTCGTGCGTGCCGTCCCCGGCGTTCACGATGCGCGCGTTCACATGCCTGCTGAGGAACAAGGCCGCTCCGGGATCCGGGTGGCGCATCACCACCATGTCCACCTTCATGGCCAAAATGTTGTTCACCGTGTCGATGAGCGTCTCCCCTTTCTTGGTGCTGCTGCTGCTGCTGGAGAAGTTGAGCACGTCAGCGCTCAATCGCTTTTCGGCGAGTTCGAAACTGATGCGCGTGCGCGTGCTGTTCTCGAAGAAGAGGTTCGCGATGGTGATATCCCGCAACGAGGGCACCTTTTTGATGGGCCGCGCCAGCACTTCCTTGAATCCATCGGCCGTGCGGAAAATGAGATCGATGTCTTCAGCGCTCAGGTCCTGGATCCCCAGCAAATGATCTACGCTCAACTGTTCGCTTGGCGCACCGGAACTGCTTTGGCGAAGTTGCGGGGTCATGCGTCCACTGATGCTGAACGTGATGGGGGCATCGTGCCTTCCCGCTCCTCCGACGTATGCACCAGGATGCGGTCCTGGCCATCGGTTCCTTTCCATTCCACCTTCACGCGTTGTCCGTCGATGCTGTCCACCCACTTGCCCACGTAATCAGGCTGTATCGGGAACTCGCGGCTGAATCGCCGATCCACCAGTACCATCAGCTGCACGCTGTCCGGTCGGCCGAAGCTCAGCATGGCATCCAGCCCTGCCCGAATGCTGCGCCCGGTGTGAAGCACATCATCAATGAGCACCACACGCTTGCCGTCCAGGCTGAAGTCCAGTTCGGTAGTACCTGAAGGCGCGGTAACTGGCCGGTGCCGGAAGTCGTCCCGGTGGAAGGTGATGTCCAGTTCGCCATAGGTGATCGGCTTCTTCGGATCGATCCGCTCCAACTCCTGCTTCATCCGCCGTGCGAAGTGGACCCCACGTGGCTGAAGGCCGATCAAGGCCATCTCCGACAGATCGCCGTGGTCCTCGATCAATTGATGACAAAGGCGCTGAAGCGTGAGCTCGAAAGCCCGGCCTTCAACGAGGGTAAGCGCCTGCATCGCAGGGGCGAAGATATCGGAGTGCAATGAGTGGAAGTTCCGGAATGAGCAATGAGGAAGTCGCAAGGCTGAATGAGAAAGGAGAGCCCCGTGATCGCCGTACTTGCTCATTGCTCATTCAGCCTTGCCCATTGCGCCTTTCGTCAGGAGAGCAGCACGTTCGTCGCCCACAACACCCACATGGTGATGCCACAGGCCGCACCCGCAAGTGCGAGTTTGAAACCGAGTGTGGAACGCCGCAAGCTTTTTGGGGAGTAGCCGCGGCCGCGTTTCAGCATCCAGCGGCCACATAGGTTGAATGCGATGGCGAGCAGCCCCATGATGGTGGCCGGAACACACAAGTGCCGCACAAAAGCGAGCGGAATGCTCAATGCCCCGAAGACCAGGGTGACCTGCGCGAGCGGGAGACGACGGCTATCCATCTATGGAACCCGGATGAACGATGATGTAAGCCGATGGATGCGGATGGGAGCGAAGGGTCTCATGTGGCCGCCGGGAAAACCAAGGCGAATATCTACTCGAACGCTTGTACAACAAAATGTTCGTGCAGCGCGAGCACCTGTGGGATCACGAGCTCCTGGCCATCATTGCGGATGATCGATCCCGCGGCCACCAGCCGTTGCTCCTCTCCCACCTGGTTGCGCACGCGGGCCAGTACCTGCTCTTCGCTCACGCCGTCACGGGCCATTACCCGCTTCACACGTTCCGCTTCGGGTGCGGTCACGACGATGAGGTGATCCATGGACCGGTACCAGCCGGTGTCCACCATCAACGCCGCTTCCACGAGCGCGTAGGGTGATCGCTGCTCGTCCAACCAGGCACCCAACCGTTTGCGCACGGCGGGGTGCGTGATGGCATTCAGCTTCGCAAGAGCTTCGCGGTCATTGAACACGATGGAAGCGAGCGCGGAGCGGTCCAATTCTCCATCTGGATAGATACCTGGTCCGAATTGGGCGATCACCGCGCTCTTCACCCCGTCCTCCTCGCGCAGCAGACGCTTGCTCTCTTCATCCGCATTGAACACCGGAATACCGAGCACCCCGAACACACGGGCCACCGTGCTCTTGCCGCTACCTATGCCACCGGTGAGGCCGACCTTGTACATGCGGACCCGATCCGCCCTCAGGCTTTGGCCGTCTCTTCCGTGAGCTGCATGGTGTTGTCCATGGCGATGGCGCTCTTCTCGAAGCGCAACTTTACACCGTCAGCAGCTTCGATCAATATGGTCTTGTCGTTCACCTCCACCACTTTGCCATGCAGCCCGCCAATGGTGACCACCTTGGTGCCCCGCTGCAGGTTCTCACGGAATTTCTTGGCGTCCTTGGCCTTCTTCTGCTGGGGACGGATCATGAAAAAGTAGAAGACCACGAAGAGCATGCCCATCATGAGCATCATGGACCAGCCTCCTCCTTGTCCTTGTGGGGCGGCCTGCAGCAGTACGGAATGCGTTGTCATGTACGGAATGGTGGATGTCAGTTTGTCGGTGGTGCCACCACTTCGCCTTTCAGCAGAAGCACGGTGGTAGGTGGTTGTGTGTTGCCGGTGACCGTGATGGTCTTGCTCTGAATACCATTGAGGCCTTCACTATCGAAGGTGACGGTGATAACCCCGCCCTGGCCACGGCGTACAGGAGCTTTGGGCCAATCTTTCCCAACGGTGCAACCACAGGTTCCACGCACATCGGTGATCACCAGATCAGAGCCGCCCACGTTGGTGAAGCTCCACGTCTTTTCCACGAACGTTCCTTGGGTGATCTTACCGAAGGACTTCGCTGAACTGTCGAAGGCCAACCGCGGAAGATCCATGGTGTCCCCTTCTTGATACCCGCTCGCCGGGATGTTCAGCGCCTCGGCCGTGATCGCGTTCGGGTCGCGTTCAGAATGGTCGGTCAGCTGGCACCCGGTCAAGGCAAGGATGCACATGACAAGGATCGCCGCAGGATATTTCAACACACCCTTCATGTTCAATTCTCCAAAAGACCCCGGCCCACTTTCTTGATGGATCCACTGTCCTTGCCCTCGCTGAAGAGCTTGTCCAGGATGCCATTGATGAAGTTCTTGCTCTTCGGTGTGCTGTAGGCCTTGGCGATCTCGATGTACTCGTTCATCGTGACCTTCACCGGGATCTGCTCGAAGCATTTCACCTCGGCCAAGGCCATCTTCATCAGGATCATATCGCTGAGCGCGATGCGGTCGGCCTCCCAGTTTGCGGCTTTCGCGCCGATCTCCTTCTCATGTTCTTCGGCCAGGTCGATCGTCTTTCGGAAGAGCGTGGTTACGAACTCGCGCTCCTCTGTGGGCTCACGGTCCAGATCGCTCAGGGCGAGTTCGATGTCGCCCGCTTTCAAGCCTTCGATGCTGCGCTTCACCAGGCTGCACGCCAGGTCCAGGTCCTCCAGCCAATAAATGCTCTTGGTTTCACAGTAGTCATGCAGCGGCTCGAAGTCCGAAATATGGTCCAAGAACAGTTGCAGGATGATCTCCTGGTGCTGTTTCGGACCCGCTTCCGGTGCGTCCATGTAGCGCTTGTACGCCTCGCTCTCGGTGAATTCCTTGAAGAGCCGATTGAGCATCTCCCCATGGCCCATCCAGCCCAGCTTGCGCTTCTCGCTCTCGATGAGCAGGCGCTTGCTTTCACTCAACAGCACCAGCACGGGGTTCTCTACGAAGCGAAGGTTCGGTCGCAGGTCCTCTGGCGTGGGCAGGTGCTTCAGCTTGCGGTCCATTATGCGGTTGCCCGCGATGCGGTGGATCTCACCGAAGAGCAACGTCAACTGTACGTACAGGTCGAAGGTGCGCTCGATGCTCAGGAACATCTCCTTCTCCACGCGTGCCGCACTGC
>JANOPI010000280.1:0-2319 GCA_031421755.1 Flavobacteriales bacterium
TTCGACTCCCTTCCCCCCCGGGGAAGGGCTGGGGATGGGGTTCGCCAGCCTCTTCACCTCCGCATCCTCCTCGCAGTAGATCAACTTCCCTCCCGGTTCGATCACGTTGATGAAGGTGCGGAACTGGTCCACGTAGCTCTCGAAGGTCTTGAACACATTGATGTGGTCCCACGCGATGCCGCTGATCAGCGCGATGTCCGGCTTGTACAGGTGGAACTTCGGAACGGCATCCAATGCCGACGAGAGGTACTCGTCGCCCTCAATGATCGCGACCTTGCTGTCCGGGCTCAGGCGCACCATGCAATCGAAGCCGTCCAGTTGTGCGCCCACGAGGTAGTCGAAGTCACTTTGCGCATGGCGCAGCACATGCACGATCATGCTCGTGATCGTCGTCTTGCCGTGACTTCCGCCGATCACCACGCGCGTCTTGTCCTTGGTCTGCTGGTAGAAGTAGCTCGGGTAGCTGTACACCGGGATGCCGAGTTCCTGTGCGCGCAGCAACTCGGGGTTGTCCTTGCGGGCGTGCATGCCGAGGATCACCGACTCCACATCCGGTGTGATGTCCTCGGGGAACCAGCCCAGCTTGTTCGGCAATAAGCCCAAGCGTTCTAGTCGGCTGCGGCTCGGCTCGAAGATCTCGTCGTCGCTGCCGGTCACTTGGTAGCCTTTCTGGTCCAGCGCGATGGCCAGGTTGTGCATGGCGCTGCCGCCGATGGCGATGAAGTGGACGCGGTTCATGTTTGCGAAGGTGACGCTAAGGAAACGCTCAGGTCGCATGCTGAACGGGCCAGTGTCCACGTTCGGCTGTCGACATCCTTCAGGGTTCCCGGTGACCGATAGGAACACGGATGCCGAAGCCCAGCACCGGACCATCGTTCAAGGTGCGAGAAGGCTGGGCCATGCCGATCGCCCCGCTGGCGTCTTGCGTGACCGGGGCTTTGATATACCACCCGTACCCCGCGCGCAAGCAGAACAGCACAGCCCCGGCGTTCTGGGTCACGCTCGCGCCGAACTTCAGCATTTCCCCTGCGCCGCTGGTGGTGCTGAACTTGGGGATACTGTACTTGTCGTTGTGCCGGCCAGTGGTCCAGGTCCAATATCCGAACGCGCTGAGATCGATCTCCCTGACACGGAATGCCGTGTACTCGATGCCCGTAGAGAGGTGCTTCCCTTCCGTACCGCCGAATCCAGCGGCGATCACTGGACACAGCCGATGGCTCACCGGCACCCCTACGCCAAGACCTGCGTGGCCCGATGGCGAATTGAATCCCAATGTCGCCTCCACCCAAAGAAGGCGGAGGGTACGTGTACTGTCTTGTTGCGCCTGAGCGGCAGCGCTACAACCTACCAGACCGATCACCCAGAGCAAACGGGCCATGTTCCAAAGGTAACTGTAGAGAAGACCACCAACTTCGCCCCGGCGCTGCTTAACCATTATGCGCACGATCCATGAACCTCTACCCCATCGACACCGGCTTCTTCAAACTCGATGGCGGTGCCATGTTCGGCGTGGTGCCCAAGAGCCTCTGGGGCAAGCACCACCCGCCCGATGAGAAGAACCTCTGCACCTGGGCCATGCGCTGCCTGCTGGTGGAGACGGACGGCCACCTCATCCTGATCGACAACGGCATCGGCGACAAGCAGGACGCGCGCTTCTTCAGCCATTACGACCTGCATGGCGATGACACGCTCGACAAATCACTGGCGAAACACGGTTTCTCGCGCGACGACATAACGGACGTATTCCTGACGCACTTGCACTTCGACCATTGCGGTGGAAGCATCATCCGGCAAGGAGACGGCTTCGCTCCTGCTTTCAAGAACGCGACCTATTGGAGCAACATGTACCACTGGGAGTGGGCCACCAAACCGAACGCGCGGGAGAAGGCCAGCTTCCTACAGGAGAATATCCTGCCCATCCAGCAGAGCGGGCAGCTGAAGTTCGTGCACCCCACCCCGGCCCTCCCCGGGGGGGAGGGAGGTATTCACCCCACCCCAACCCTCCCCGGGGGGGAGGGAGTGGATCGGGCAAGGCCTTCGTTCGTTGAGAATGTATTTCCCGGCTTTGATGTATTGCTGGTGAACGGGCATACCGACGCGATGATGATCCCGCACATCCGGTACAAGGGCCATACGGTCTGCTACATGGCGGATCTGCTGCCCAGCGTTCACCATGTTCCGCTGCCGTGGGTAATGGCGTACGATACGCGGCCGCTGCTCACGCTTACGGAGAAGGCCGCTTTTCTGGAACGAGCCGCTGACGAAAAGTTCGTGCTGTTCTTCGAGCATGACGCGGTGAACCAGTGCGGAAGGCTTGAG
>JANOPI010000281.1:0-10396 GCA_031421755.1 Flavobacteriales bacterium
GGGCGAAGTAGCCCTTACTTTTGGGTCATGTCAGCAGCCGAACTCCAAAAGCGCGTGATCGCTCGTGTGAAGCTCACGAAGGATACGCTACTACTCCGTCAACTGGAGCACATGCTCAAGACGGCGGGCGAAGAGATCACGCCTTACATCACGACGCCGGGGCAGAAGAAGGCGATCGCCAAGAGCCGCTCGGCCATGAAGAAGGGTCGTGTGCGCCCGGCTGCTGAAGCCGACAAGGCCGTGCGGGAATGGCTCGGCAAATAGTCTGGACAGCGCCAGCGGAAAGGGACCGTCAGGAGATCCTCCGGTATTGGCTGGATCGGAACGGGACCGCGACCTACAGCTTGAAGTTGCTCGATCATTTCAATGCGGTGATCGCCAAGACGATCGCCCATCCATACATCGGGCGTCCAGCGGATATCGCGGGCATCAGGGTGCTACAGGCCTACGACTATTTCATCTTCTACGAGGTAATGGCCGATGCCATCGTCGTTCATCACATTTGGCATGCGCGACGTGATCTCAGCAAGTTGAGGATCTGAAGCCGGATCCGAGGTATGGGGAGAAGTGATCAATCCTCTCCAAAAAAGTCGCTGTCGATGCGTTTGACGGCGTAGGTGCGCTGAGTGGTGACCCCGAGGTCGTGCTCGATCATCAATTGCGTGAGTTCCTCACCGTCAATGAGGACGATCTTAGTCTCGTTGCGGGGCACGTACTCACGAGCTTCCTTGGTAAAGGACGAAGCAGTGATGAAGATGCCCTTCTTGGCACCTTGACCGGCCAGCGCTCCCACAAACTTCTGGATCTCCGGGCGGCCAACCGTGTTCCCTGTCTGCCACTTCTTGGCTTGGATGTAAATGATGTCCAGTCCGAGCTTGTCTTCCTTGATCGTGCCATCGATGCCTTCATCTCCACCTTTTGTCAGAGCCTTACCTGCATCCTTGACCGAGCCACCATAGCCCATACGAACGAGAAGCTGGACCACAAGGCGTTCGAAGTCCATCCATGTGAGGGAATGGACCTTGGCGAGGAGTTCTTGGCTGAGCGCCGCTCGCACTTGTACATAACTACTATCCAGGATCTCCTCCGGTGTGCGCGAAGATTCTTCTACTATGGTTTCAGAGGCTTCCGTGGTCTCGCGTTTGGCCGATTGGAAATCGGTGAATTCTGAAAATCGCTTCAGGTAGGCGATGTTCAGCTTGTCGGGCTTGGACTTCAGCACCTCCTGTCCCCTCGGAGCTATCTGCATCGTCCCTCTCTTCGGAGAGGTCATCAACCCCGCTTTCACAAGGTAGAATCGTGCCCACATGACCCGATTGTAGAAAGCCTGTTGCACTCCACTCGGAAGCATCTCACTCTTCTCCTCCTCGGTCAACTTGAAGACCGCAGCGAGGGCTTCAACAACGTCCCGATTGGCATGAGGATTACCGTCCGAGATGTGCTTCAGAAGCGGAAACATGGTAGATTGGAAATCGGGAATAGCCATGGTTCGTGTTCGAGGTTACAGCCGCAAGTTCGACATTGATGTCCGAACGCGACTTCAGAAACGGTCCTGCGCGTCTACTCCACCTCCACCTTCTTCACATCATCCTCCCCCTCCCGGTCGAAGAACAAATGATCGGGATCCAACACCGCCGTCTTGGGCGTACGCTGTGTGATCATTCGAGTGCTGTTCTCACCAGAACGCAGTCGTACACGTTGCTTCACTTCGCCGCCTCCATCCAGCGCGATGGCCACATCCAGCCAGTCGTTCATCGGCACTTCCATTTCCTTGCCCAAAGAGTCGGTGTGAAGCTTGGTGCCGTGGATCCCGACATCAATCGTCCACGTTCCGTCAGCGTTGGTCTTCGCCTTGGCACTCGTCACGCTGTTCCGGTAGAAGGTGATGTGCTTCAGCCCATCGTCCAGCACGTAGCGCAGGCTGTCCGGCGTTACAGCTTCCAGCGTGCGGTACAGATCAAGCGTGGTGGGATAGGGCGCCCCCTTGAAGGCGAAGGAATCCACGAAGGCACGGTAGGCGGAATTGACGCGCTCTTCGCCGATGAAGTCGCGCAATCCGTACATCACCACGCTGCCCTTGTTGTAGTGGATGTATTGCTGGTTCTCCACCTTCATCAACGGCATTTCGCCGATGCCTTCCTTGCCACGCCCACGCAGGTAGTTGTCGCGCTCGTACTTCAGGAACTTCCGCATGGCGGAGCGGCCATACTCCTTCTCCAGCACCATTAGTGCGGTGTACTGCGCCATGCTTTCCACCATCATGGCCGAGCCCTGCATACGCGGCCCCAGTACCTGATGGCCCCACCACTGGTGCGCCACTTCATGCGCCACCACGTAGTACACCATATCGATGCGCGATGTATCCCGCAGGTCGGTGATGAAGCCGATGGCCTCGCTGTATGGCATGGTGCCCGGGAACGACTGCGCGAACCTCCGGTAGCGCGGGAATTCGATGATGCGCGCCACCTTGTGCTGGTACGGACCGAAATTCTCCGTTGCGTAGGCGATGGCATCGCGCATGCTTTTCAACATGCGCGGTACGTTCGTGCCATGCTGCGGATGGTGATACACTTCCAAGGTGACATCGCCTGCTTGGTCGCGCGCTACCATGTAACGCGCGCTGAGCACTGACCAGAAGTTGAAGATCGGCGTGTGACTTTCGTAGCGGTACCAATGCTTGCCATCCGCCTCCCACTCTTTCGTCAAGGTACCCGGAGCGATACCGATCTGATCGGGCGCGGTGCCGACCGTACACGCGAACCGGATGCGATCGGCATGTTCCATCGTTTCGTTCGTCATGCGATCGCGCGGATCATCGCTCAATGGCGCTAGGCGCAGCTTCACAGGCAACCCGAACTTCCGTCGTGTTCCGGGATCGCCCAGTTCCACTTCAGGTTGATATCCGATCATCGGTATCAGGTCCTGTGTGTTCAGGAAGGTGCCGTTCTCCACCAACGAAAGGAATTCCACATCGTTAGCGAAGCCCTTCGGTGCCCATTCGCCGTTGACGACTACTTGAACGGAATCGCCCGGAAGCATCTGCTTGTTCAAGCGGAACATCCGCTGGAAGCGGGCACTGTCGTTGAGTACCTCCAGAGCATTCGGTATGTCGAACGTTATGCGCATATGGTCGGGCAAGCTGAACCACAGCGTATCCACCCGGGCGATGCCCTTGTTCATCAGCGTGATGTTCGTGGCATATCGAATGCTGCGGTCGGACGGTCCGAGTTCCACCGTGATATCCACTGCTGTGTAGTGCGGAAGCGGCGTGTTGCTGAAGCGCTTGTACATGTTCTCGTATGAAAGCTGCAGCGCCTCTTGGTCCTGTTCCGTGATCGGTTTGTTCACGATGCGGGTGTTGTAGAAACCGAAGGCCAGCAACACGCACCAGGCACCGAATGCGATCGCACCGATCCGCCACGCACGCCGCCAGCGCACACCAGCTATGCGCATGCGCCACTTCCACATATCCTCGCCACCACGTACGGCCACCAGTGCCGCGATGAACAACAAGCACGCTGCGAACGCCAGCCAATACGTGCGGAAGAAAAGCCAAGGCAACAGAAAGGGTCCGAAGCCATTGAGGTCGCTGTACATCATCCGCGGCGCACCGAACAGCACAACAAGGTTGGAACTCACCTTGAGGAAACCCCAGATCATGGAGTTCATCGCGAAGAGCAAGACGAACAGCCCGAAACCGACGTACTTGTTGTGTACCACCAACTGCATGGCGAGCGCGATGGCCGACCAGAACGCGAAGGCGAACATGCCTGGCACCAGCAAGTAGGACACATACAGGCCGGGTTGAACTTGGGTATAGCCGCTGATCAGTTGCCGACCGATACCTGCCAAGCCCATCAGTACCAATAGGCCGAGGCCGATGATCAAGAGCACGGTGTACTTCGCCAAGACGACCGTGCGCAACCGAACGGGCAGCGACGCGGAAATACCATCCAAGTTCACCTCACGATCCCGCCATACCAGTTCGCCGCTGTAGAACGTGATGATCACCACCATGATCACCAGTGATACACTGCGGATGAGATCGATAACGCTGTACGTGACCGGCCAACTGTGGTTGCCGAACATGCTGGTGACCGTAGAAAGTGCGAAGAGCAGCATGGACATGCACAGGCCGATAATGATCCAGGTGATCGGTGTGCGGATCACGCCGACAAGGTCCGCGCGCACAAGCCCAAGGAAACGGTGGATGTGCGTGATCCATCCATCGGCTTGCCGGACCACCGGCAATGCGATCCGATCAGGCCGATCATCGATAGCAGCGGTGCTGATCGGAACCGCGTTGCTCCTTCGCTCCGTGAAGGAGAAACGCAGGTACCCGATAAGGAATACGACCGCACCGATACCAAGCCACAACAGGCGATTCCATGTGAGCGCACCGAGCACAGGCAGCAGGCGCGTGTTGCTATCCTCCATGCTCCAATAGCGGACTACTTGATCCAACGCGCGGTTGCCGAACGGATCGAGCAGCGAAGAAAGAAGCGCATTGTCCACCTCGGTGGAATACCCGGAAGCGATCCCACTGAGAACGATGAGTGCGATGGACGTGACGAACGCCGCGGCCGTGGAGCGCACATGCGAGGCGATGGCGAACATCAACGCGCTTTGGAACATGATGCTGGTAAGGCCGAACCACAGAATAGCCTGCCCGTGTACCGCCCAGCTGTTCGGCCCGAACCGGATGGGGTCGCCATAGGGCACCCAACTTCCTGCGACAAGTCCGAGCGAGAGACCTAGCACGGGGACCAATGAAACGAGCGTGCTGCCCACGAAACGGCCCACGATGTACTCCCTGCGTGTGACAACGGTGCTGAAAACGATCTCCGATGTGCGGTAGGCGAAATCACGTATAGCGGTCGCGTTCACGAAGGCGGTGACCATTGGCAGCCACAGGAAAGCGAGGTTCGCGTACAGCTCGTACACATGCAGCGGCGAGTTCGCATGCACCATGCCAGGGCTCCCCTCGCCGCCGCCTTCGAATACCATGATCGAGAAGCAGAATGCGAAGGACAGGCCCAGAAAGATCCACAGCATGGGCTGCCGCGACCAGAACCGCAGTTCGAAGAGGATGAGGCGAGCGATCATTCAACCACTGATATTCCCGATACGAACCGCAGATGGACCAGTTGCCACGCTTCGCTCGCAATGCACACAGATGAACGCAGATGGAATGCTGATCGATGTGTTTCGTCACGCAGATCCGCGAGCCGACCCATTGGTGCGGCGCTACGGTACGTCCACCTTCTTCACATTGTCCTGCATCACCCGATCGAAGAACAGATTGTCCCGATCGATCACCGCTTGCATCGGCTTCTCCTCAACATTGAACGTGAACATGTTCTTTCCCGACTTAAGCCGGACGCGCTTCTGAACCAGCGGCACATCGTTCTTCGACTTGTCGGCCTTCTTCCCGAACTTGGGGTAGCGCAGGATGCTCACATCCATCCAGTCGTTCATCTCGGCCGGGGTTTCGCGCCCCAAGCTGTCGGCGTAGTTCTTCTCGCCCCAGAGTTCCAGCGTTACCTCATACGTACTGTCCGCCAGCATGCGCGCCTTAGCCTCCTCCACACGGTTGTTGTAGAGCGTGATCTTCTTGAAGCCGTCCACGAGCAGGTAGTCCAAGCTGTCCGGCACCACGTTCTCCAGTTCGCGGTACATGTCCAGTGCCGTCGGGTATGGCGGCTCGGCATAACCGAAGGTGTCCACCAATGTGCGGAAGGCCTTGTTCAAACTGTCCTCGCCCACGAAGTCGCGCAAGCAATAGAGTATCACGCTGGCCTTGCGGTAGTGGATGTAGTCCTGGTTCTCCACGAACATCAGGGGTACTTCTTTGATCTCTTCCGTGCCCCGTGAACGCTGGTAGTTGTCGCTCTCCATCTTCAGGAATTTGCGCATCTGCGCTCTGCCATACTCGTTCTCCATCACCATGAGCGCACTGTACTGCGCCATGCTCTCGCTCAACAAGGTGCTGCCTTGCATGTCAGCACCGATCACCTGGTGCGCCCACCACTGGTGCCCCATCTCGTGCGCCACCACATAGAAAACCATGTCCACGTCGGCGGTATCGCTGAAGTCGGCGATGAAGCCCATGCTCTCGCTGTACGGCATGGTGCCGGGAAAGGCCTGGGCGAACTGCCAATAGCGCGGGAACTCGATGATGCGCGCCTGCTTGTGGCGGTACGGTCCGAAGTGCTCACTGTAGTAGGCCAATGACTTCTTGATGCCGTTCGCCATGCGCGGCACGTTCTCGGCGTGCGTGGGGTGGTAGTACACTTCCACATCCACATCACCCAGCTTCTCGCGATGCACCTCGTAGGCCGCGCTGATGAACGAGTAGAAGTTCATGCTCGGATGGTCCACCACGTACTCGAAGTACTTCTTGTCGTTCTCGTCCCACGTGCGCTTCAAGCTTCCAGGCGCGATGGCGATCTGGTCCGGCGTGGTGCTGATCACGGTGCGCACGTTCACCCAATCGCTATTGGGCATCAGGTAGGTCTGCATTCGCTGTGCGCTGTCCGCCGTGAGCCGGGCCATGCGCTCCTTGGGCGGCAGGTCGTGGTCCTTGCGATCGCTCTTGTCCTGCAGCTCGCCCCCTGCCGTGTAGCCGATGGTCGGTAGCAGATCCATGTTGTTGAAGAAGGTGCCGTTGCGGTTCAACTGCATCACGCGCGGTTCGTTCTCGAATCCTTTCTCGACATGCGTGGCGGTCACCTTGAAGCGCAGTTCTTCGCCCGGCATCAGCGGCTTGGCCAGCTTGTAGATCCGGTAGTTGACCCGCTCGTCGTTCACGACCAGTTCGGCACCGGCCATTTCCACGTCCTGCTCGATGCCGCCGCCACCCATGTTCAGGTGCAGCGAGTCGATGGGCGCGTTGCCCTTGTTGCGCACCGTGACTTCCGCCACGCTGTGCAGCGAGCGTTCGGTAGGCACCAGGTCGATGGTGAAGCTGATGTCCGTGTAGTGCGGCTGCAAAATACCGTCGTACTTCTTGTAGGTCTTCTCGTAGTACACGGCGTCTTCTTCCTGCTCATCGCTGCTGGACATCGTGTTCAGCACCTTGGTGTTGTAGTAGTTCCATGCGCCCAGACCCATCCATGCGGCCAGGGCAGGCAGGGCGAGCCACTTGTTCTCCATGAACCTGGTGCGCGCGAGCCGCGATCGCCATTTCATCGTGGTCTCCTTGCCGCGTATCCAGAAGAACAAGGTGAGCACCATGAGCACGCTGGCCAAGGCCCACCAATAGGCCTTGAACCACATGTACGCTTTCAGCCCGGAGCCATACGCGTTCATGTCCGAATACCGGATGCTGGGTGCCGTGTTGAACACCGCCAAATGACTGGAGACATCGAGCGCTGCCCACAGCAGGAAGGTGAACGTGGCCCATAGGCCGATGAATACCGCGTAGCCGATGTACTTGTTGTTCACCAGCACATGCACCGCGAACGACAGCGCCGCCAATACGCCGAAGGTCAACAACTCCGGGAGGATGTAGCTGCCGAGATAAACACCGGGCTCAACGTGCGTGTAGCCGTTCAACACCTGCACGAGCATACCGCCGAGGGTGGTGATGAGCAGAACGCAGAGCAACAGCAGCATGAGGGCCGTATACTTCGCCCCCAGGCCGAGGCCGAGCGGGATGGGCGTGGCATCGTGGATCTCGTCCAACTTCGGCTCGCGTTCTTTCCATACCAACAGGCCGCTGTAGAAGGTGATCAGGATCATGGTGAAGAGGCTGAACGATCCATCGATCACATCGATGATGTTGTAGGTGACCGGCAGCAACTTGTTCTCGGCCAATGATCGGTTGGCACCCAGGTTCGCGAACATGAGCACCAGCCCGACGAGCATGACGATGATGAACGCGGTGCCCTTGAGCATGCCCGAAAAGTCGGTCCACACGATCCTGCGGAACTGGCGCCAGCGAGCAGCGGTGCCATGCGAACGTGTTACACGCGGCACGGGTATCGCCGCCGCCGACGGGACGTCCACGTCCGCTATCGCGCGTTTGGAAGCGCTCTTCGCCGCCCGATCCGTGAAGCTGAACCGCCAGTATCCGAAGCCGAAGACCACCAGCGAAATGCCGACCCACAGCAAACGGTTCCACAAGAATATACCGTGCATGGGAAGCAGCAGCGTGTTCTTCTCATCCACCGTCCAATAGCGCGTAACGATCTCGAAAGCGGTTCCCCCGAAAGGATCGAGCAGTCCAGCGATCGTCTGGTTGTCCATTTCCCCCATGTACGTGCCCGCCATCACGCTTCCCGCCATAAGGACAATGGCCGTAACGAACGAGGCTACCGTGCTGCGCGCGAGCACCGCAACGCTGAAGATGATCGCGGAGGAAAAGAGGATGTTGGGGAGCGTCAGGTAGAAATAGGCCTGTGCATGCGCCGCCCACCGGATCGGGCCGATGTCCTCCGGATCCAACCACCACATCCAACACCCCACGATGATCCCAAGCGATACACCGAGCATGGGCAGGGTGGCCACCACCGCGCTGCCGAAGAAGCGGCTCAACAAGTAGCTCGACTTCTTCAGCGGCGTGCTGAACATGATCTGTGAGGTGTTGTACGTAAAGTCGCGGATGGCCGAAGCGTTCACGAACGTGGCCACAAGCAAGAGGCCCAAAAAGGCCATGGTGGAATAATAGATGAAGACCTTGTATGGCGCGTTGAACTTCACATTCGCCATCTCCGCGCCGATCTGCACCTCGTCAATGCTCACAGCCGCACCGCAGATCAGCGCGAACAGGAAGAAGAAGATGTACACCATGGGCTGCCTGAGCCAATGGCGCAACTCGATGATGAAGAGCCGCCAGGTCATGCCGCTATGGGTTTGTACGCGCCGTTGATGTGGCTGAAGAAGACGTCTTCCAAAGAGGGATCAGCCGTCTCAAATCCATCGGGCCGCACATCGTTGTACACGTGGATCACCGGCCTGCCGGCGATGAGCTTGTTGCTGATCACGGTGTGCGTGGCGTTGTAGCGCTCCACTTCGCTCTTCGCGATGCTCTTCTCCCAGATCCTGCCCTTCACGGCGTTCAGCGCATCGTTGGGGGCACCCGCGAAGAGCAGTTTCCCCTTGTTGATGATGGCCATGTTGTTGCACAGTTCCTGCACGTCCTGCACGATGTGCGTACTGAGGATCACCACCACGTTCTCGCCGATCTCGGTGAGCAGGTTGTAGAAGCGGTTGCGCTCGCCGGGGTCCAAGCCCGCCGTAGGTTCGTCCACGATGATGAGCTTGGGCTCACCGATCAACGATTGCGCGATACCGAAGCGCTGCTTCATGCCGCCACTGAACCCGGCGATCCGGCGCTTGCGATGCTCCCACAAGTTCACCTTCTGCAAGAGCGCCTCCACGATCGACTTGCGGTCGCCGTTGTCGATAACGCCCTTCAGCAATGCAATGTGGTCCAGCATCTGGTAGGCGCTCACACGCGGGTACACGCCGAATTCCTGCGGCAGGTAGCCGAGCACCTTGCGCACCTCGTGCTTCTCCTTTAGCACATCGATGGTGCCGAGCATGGCACTGCCACTGTCCGCTTCCTGCAACGTGGCCAAGATGCGCATGAGCGTGCTCTTGCCAGCGCCGTTCGGCCCCAAGAGCCCGAACATGCCAGTGGGTATGGTGAGGCTGACGTTGTCCAGCGCCTTCACGCCGTTGGAATAGGTCTTGCTGAGGCCGGTGATGACGAGGTCCATGCGCGGTGGTGGGTTTGCGCCGCCAAGATGGTCAAGCGACCCTGAACCGGTGAGTGGATCACATGAGCGGTCGGATGAACGACTTGGCTGGTCGCGGTGCGCAGCCCCTATTTTCGGCGCATGAGATCGATCGCGCTTCTTGTTGGTCTCCTCGTTGCCCACTGCCTCCATGCCCAACAATGGAATTGGGCCGTGGGCGCGGGCGGTGGCGGCAATACCGACTTCTGCTGGGGCATCGCCACGGATAGCCAAGGCAACGCGTATTGGGTTGGAAGCGTGAGCGGCACGGCCGAATTCGGGTGCGCGACCCTTTCACCGGGCAGCACGATCGCCGGGGTATTGGCCAAGTATGATGCGAACGGTGCGTGCCAATGGGTGCGCGGGATCACCACGAGCTTTTACGATGCTTGGGTGTACGGTATCGCCATCGATGCGCAGGATCGCATCTACATCACCGGCAGCTGCCAAGGCACAACGGATTTCGGCAATGGCATCGTCGTGAGCGGATCGGGCAGCTCGGACGATCTCTTCACCGCGCGGTACGATGTGGAAGGAACCTGCCTCTGGGCGCGGCGCATCGCCAACAGCAACAGTTCCTCGGAAGGTCGCAGTGTCGCCGTGGATGATGATGGCGGCATCTACGTTACGGGGTTCGCGGGTGGAAGCGGTTA
>JANOPI010000282.1:0-12339 GCA_031421755.1 Flavobacteriales bacterium
GCTCCGGGGCTCGCCGTGATCGCGCAGGCCATACTGGCGATCGCTGCGGCCTTCGCATTGGCCAGGCTGGTAGAGCGTATTTCTGGTATTGAACAGGCCGGAACGATCGCCATGGTCGTCATTCTGCTCTGCTACCCTTTCCAAGAATGGGTGCTCGCCCTGTACACCGAATCCTTTTTCGCGAGTATCGCCGTCCTGTTGCTGGAGCGATCGACGCGGCCCGGGCGCGTAAATGCCCTGTCGTTCGCACTGGCCGGTATCCTCCTGCTCTCGCGGCCTAACGGCCTGTTGTTCGTGGGGCCGTTGCTCATCTGGCGATCGGCGCGCCCGGCTTGGGGCGGGAATTGGTACCTGCCGGCCGCATATTCGGCGGTGCTCATCACAGCGCTCTTCATGCCGGTGATCGCCCGCCACCAGTTGGGTGTGATCGTTGAAGCCCATGTCATTTGCGGCTTCCCCGAACGACCCGGTGCATTGGACGCATTCTACGGAACGACGCTCTATGATGCGCAGGCCTTCCTTTTCCGGGAACCCGGATATGCGTTCGGGCTTTTTGTCCGGCGCGTGGGTTCGCTTTTCACGCTCAGCAGACCATATTTCTCATTCGGGCACAACGCCATGCTCGCACCCCTTTACCTGCTGTATCCACTCGCGCTTTATGGCTGGTGGCGGTCGCGGAGGGGATCCATAGCTGGCCTTCTGGCGTCCATCATCCTGTTGAACGCAGCGCTTATCGGACTCACCTATGACGAGTGGAACGGGCGGTTCCTGGTGCCTATCTGGCCTATGATCGCCGCGTTCGCCGCATGCGGGGCCAGCGTGCTGGTGGAGCGTTCCGGTACCCGCTGGAAGAGAAGCTCCACATCGCCATAGCGCGGCTCCTACTTTCGCCCGATGCGCCATCGCCGCTATTATCTCTTGAGCGCGTTGCTCACCGGTCTCTTGCTCGCTTTCTGCTGGCCCGCGAACGGCGGTGCGCTTCCGCTGGTCTTCATCGCATGGGTGCCTCTGCTGTTGGCGGAGGAGCGCTTCGCGACCAGCGAAAAAGGCCAACGTCCCCGCCATTTCATTCCGTACGTGTTGCTCGCGGTAGCGGTCTGGAACGCACTTACCACGTGGTGGCTCTTTTGTGTGAGTGGTACACTTGACTCCAGGCTTTTCGCAGTGATCGGTCCGAACATCGGCAACGACCTGCTCATGTGCCTGCCCTGGCTGGTCATGCGGTGGAGCCGGTGGTTCCTTGCAGGGCGGTGGACCAGGATGGTCCTGGTGATCGCATGGATCGCCTTTGAGCGGTTCCACATGCACTGGGACCTCAGCTGGCCATGGCTTACGCTCGGCAACGTGTTCGCTGGTCATCCGGGCTGGGTGCAGTGGTATGAATTCTCCGGGCATCTCGGCGGGTCACTTTGGGTCTGGGCCGCCAACCTGTGCGTGTTCACGTTGGTACATGTGGTGAGGGATCCACGGCCCCGCATGCGATGGAGTGTGATCGTGTCGATCGTTCTTCTTGGACCCTTCCTCCTGTCACAGCTCCGCTACGCCACGTTCGCGGATGAAGGCACGCCCGTTGAAGTAGTGGTGGTGCAACCGAACATCGACCCCTACGATCAGAAGTTCGCTTTGGATCCGCTGGTCCAATTGGACGGCATGCTTGAGCTCGCCGCAACGAAGATCACCGCGAACACGGCGCTGGTGGTGATGCCGGAAACATCGCTCCAAGAGTTACCACGCCTTGGACATGATAGTGGACAGCTCGTGTTGCGCGGGCTCTGGGAAAATGCGCTCGAAGCATCCGAAAGCGTCCACCGCATCAGGGCATTTCTCACCGTACATCCGGACATGGCGCTGGTGAGCGGTATGTCCTCCGCCTATCTTTTTCCGCCTGGCGCGGAGCTTCCCGTTACCGCTCGGGTGCTGGAGGACGTGGGCCAAGGCTTCGATGCCTACAACGCCGCGCTGCTGGTTCGCACCGATGGTACGGTGGAGAGCTATCGGAAGAGCAAACTCGTTCCTGGTGTGGAACTCCTGCCGTTCGAAGAATTCCTCGGGCCTATCAGCGCGCTTGCCTTGGACCTGGGCGGGACAACGGGCAGCCTTGGTACACAGGACGAACGTGAAGTACTCGCCGACAAGGGTTCCGTCGCATTCGCACCGGTGATCTGCTACGAGAGCATTTACGGCGACCATGTAGCAGCCCATGTCCGCAACGGCGCGAAGTTCCTCGCGATCATGACCAACGATGCCTGGTGGGACGATTCTCCGGCCTACGAACAGCACCTCCTTTATGGCGCACTCCGGGCTATCGAAACGCGGCGTTCCATCGCGCGTTCCGCGAATACGGGCATCTCCTGTTTCATCGATCAGCGCGGCGACATCCACGCACCAACGGCGTGGTGGGTGCCCGATGCGGTGCGCGGGACTGTGCTCGCGCGGGAGGATCTCACGTTCTACGCGCGGTACGGCGATCTTCTCGGCATCTGTTGCCAGTGGTGTACCCTGTTGATCCTGGTGGGGATGGTCGTAGCTGCCCTTCGGCGGTTGCTGAAACCGCACTGAACCCGATCGGCCTGTCGGCTGTTACTTCGTGGCCCGCGCCTACAGTGGGCTTCACATACCATGGATGGATCGCTGACCGGAGTGCTGCTGATGAATGTGGGCACGCCCAACAGCCCGCGCACCACGGACGTGCGGCGTTACCTCCGCCAGTTCCTCGGTGATGGTCGTGTGATCGACCTCCCATGGATCGGTCGCAAACTCCTGGTCAATGGGATCATCGCGCCCTTCCGCGCGCCGAAGAGCGCAAAAGCCTACGCCAAGCTTTGGACCGCGAATGGGTCCCCGCTCATCGTTCACGGGAACGCGTTGCGCGAAGCGTTGGCCGAACAACTCGGTCCACGGTATCGGGTGGCCTTGGCCATGAGCTATCAGGCCCCGTCCATCCAAGAGTCCTTGTTGTCCTTGCGCAGGGAAGGGATCCAGCGTCTCGTATTGGTTCCGTTGTATCCGCAATATGCCTCGTCATCCACCGGGGCCTCGCTGCAGGCCGCCTTTGATGAGATGGCCGCGTGGAACGATATTCCCGCCATCGTTTCGGTACCGCCATTCTATCGGGAGGAAGGCTACCTCGCCGCCTTCGCGCAGAACATCCGGTCCTGTTCACCGGCACGTTTCGACCATGTGCTGTTCAGTTTCCATGGCCTGCCGGAGCGTCATATCCAACGTTCCCACACCGTGGCCTCGGCCATGCTCCAGAAGGATCTTGATACCACACCGATCGGTGGCTGTGCATGCGAGCGCGGTGATTTCGATCAGCACCCCAGTTGCTATAAGATGCAATGCCACTGGACCGCGCGGGAGCTCGCCAAACGCTGTGATCTGGGAACCGGCAGCTGGTCGGTTGGTTTCCAGAGCAGGCTGGACAGCCGATGGGTGAAACCCTTCAGCGACGAGCGGATCAAAGAGTTGGCCCGGAGCGGCTGTAAAAAACTACTGGTGGTTAGCCCCGCATTCGTGGCCGATTGCCTGGAAACCGTGATCGAGATCGGCGAGGAGTACGCGGAACTCTTCCATGAATACGGTGGGAAAGAACTCCAGTTGGTCCCCAGTTTGAACGCATCACCGGCGTGGGTAAGTGCCGTGGCGGAACTGGTAGTGCGTTCGCATTGAGCGCATAGAACGGATAATCCATGCCGGGCAGGAGCCCGGCGGTCCAACATGAAAGAAGCCGCTCGAAAGCGGCTTCTCCAAGAGACTTCGGAGTAGCGATCAGTGCAGGAACACCCGACGCGTCATCACGTCGTTCGCGTTCTGCAGCGTGACCACATACAGGCCGGTGGCGATACCATTCTTGCTCAAGCGCAGAGGTGTAAAGCCTTTGTTGATGGCTTGTGCCGCTTGGTTCACCATCACTTTGCCCTGTACATCGGTGAGGATCACATCATACACGTTGGCCGTGGTAGAGCTGACCGTCACGTTCAGGATCGCACCATCATCCCACGCGTTCACGATCTCGGTGTTGTCCGCATTGCAACCTGCGGCAACAACGCCCAAGATGCGCGAGCGCCCATCAATATCCGTTTGGCTCAAGCGGTAGTACGCCAAGCCGTTGGCCTCCGCATCATAGTAGGAGTAGACGGTCTCGTTGATGCTCGTTCCCACTCCTTCCACACGTGCCAATTCGACCCAAACATCACCGCTCGCGCTTTTATCGATGGTGTAGTAGGCATTGTTCGTCTCGCTCACAGTGGTCCATGTCAACTCCACCTTGGTTCCCTCGCATTCACCATTCCAAGCGGTCAACTCGATCGGGAGGGGTTGGTCAACATTGGAAAGCGTCCAAGCGCGGTAGAAATTGGCGTTCGTCACCTCTACGTTGTTCACTGTGCTTCGGCCAACAGCTGGTACGTTCGGCAAGTAGTTCGACCCTGCTCCAGCGATCGAGGACTGATAGTCCCCCCACTTGTTCAATCCCGGATTGAAACGCTGGGCTTGGAGCGAGGTCGGCGTCGCATTGCTGCCTGGTAAGATGGCGTCGCGATCCACGCCCGGTGTTCCACCAGCGATATCAATGTCCTGACCATCATCGTTGATGAAGGTCATCGTCACGTCCGGCGCGGTGGTATAGGCCCAACCTGCCGCTTTCGGATCGATGATCCAGAATCGGTTCACCGCATTCATCGAGTTATCAGGTGAACCCAAGAAGAAGTCATTCATGTGCGTTACACCCGTGGGGAGATACAAGGTGTTATCCCATTGCGAACCGGCAACGGTCAAGTGATTGAAGGTGGCCAGAACGAATGAAAGACTATCATGGCCAGCAGCACCTGTGCCAGCCGTGGTCTTATTCATGACCAAGGGTATCTTCAGATTCGCTTGGGTCGTGAACGGAACCGTAAAGACACCCGTGGTGGCATAGTTGCGCCAGCGGATGCGGTTGTTCTGGTGTTCACTCTTGATATTGCCCGTACCCGCAGCAGGCAGTTCGGTAATGGCATTCGTCGCCGGGTTGTCCACGACCAGATAGGTGGTTGTGGTTGGCGCTGCTCCGTAGGTAATGAACGCTTCGCCCATCGCGGAGCTGTTGAGGACCAAACGCGCGTTCTGTCCAAAGGACATTCCCGCGAGTGAACCGGCAAGAAGGAGGAGTACGGTTTTCTTCATGGCAGCGTCAAATGTAGTTGAAGCCCTTTGTGGAACACAAGCCCCCCGGCCACTTTTCGCCTTTTGCTGGGAAGCCTTTTTATGTCTGAACATCAGCATGTTGCGAAGTGAAGGGGTGTTCGGGGTGGGCATCAAGGGGGGTGAACGTGAAAAGGTTACGCCTTTTCGACCAGCAGTATTGACGTAAGGTTGGTGGAACGGTTGCCAGCACGCCGGTAACTTGGCCACGTCCTAGTTTTCAACAGTGATCCCACGATCCGAAACCTGCCAGCAAGGAACCCTGAACTGGCATGCGCTCGAGCGCTTTCCTGAGGTGTTGGTGCGCCGATCCGCGGATCGGGATGAATGGGTGGTCGGTGTGCGCAGCCATGCCAGCGAACCACAACCTTGGCCTGGCGCGAACGGCGCTTGGGCCGGACATCTGTGTTACTCAACGACCGGTGTGTGGGACCGGGTCGCCAGCCGATTTTCGGAAGGTGCGTGGAACGGGTCCCATTGGTGGCGACCTGATCTGCTGCTGAAAGGAACTTCGCGTGGTCTGCTTCAGATCGGAGCCCCTAATTCCCAAGGAGCACAGCTCATGGCGCTATTGCGCGAACCCAAGGTAGACCATACTTCCTCGGAACAGCAGCCCGCCAGCACGCAGTGGGAGCGGCATGTGCCGAAGGCCCGCTACCTGGCCAACGTGGAGAAGCTCTTGGGCCATATCCAACGGGGCGACATCTATGAAGTGAACTATTGCACAGAGCGGAGCGCCTTCTTGCCATGCTTCGATCCCTTTGCGGCCTTTGGCCGGTTGGTGGAGCGCACGGATGCTCCGTTTGCCGCCTTCTATCGCCGGGGAGACCTCTTCGCCCTGTGCATGAGTCCCGAAAGTTTCCTGCGCATCGAGGAAGGGAAGGTGACCACCCGGCCTATGAAAGGAACGCGGCCACGGTCCCCTGATGTCGAAACCGATCGCGCTTTGGCGGAGGAGTTGGCCCGCGACGCCAAGGAACGGAGCGAAAACACCATGGCGGTGGATGTGGCCCGCAATGACCTGAGCCGCGTGGCTGCTTCCGGGTCGGTGCGGGTGGAAGAACTCTGCAGCGTGAAGACCTACCCCAATGTTCATCAATTGGTGAGTACGGTAGGGGCGCTTCTGGCCACCGGCGTTTCGAACCGGGATCTACTACAGGCCGCGTTCCCCATGGCCAGCATGACCGGTGCGCCCAAACGACGGGCCATGCGGTTGATCGATGAGGTCGAGGACAGCCCGCGTGGATTGTTCAGTGGGTGCCTGGGTTATCAATTGCCCGACGGTACGCTTGACCTGAATGTGGTGATCCGCACCATCATGTACGATGCGTCCACGGGCCGCGCTTCGTTGACCACCGGCAGTGCCATCACTGCGCAAAGCGACCCGGAACGCGAGTGGGAGGAGTGTGAACTGAAGGCTCGGAGTGTGCTGGATGCTTTGTTTTGAACCTTGCTATGCCTGAATGAACGGCAGGGCTGCCACCCGATCCCATGGCTGATCTGCTCTCCGATGTAGCCCGGCATATCCGTCGTGAAAGGCTGCTGAATCCTGCGGAACCGGTACGCGTGGCGGTGAGCGGCGGTATCGATAGCATGGTCCTGCTGCATGTTCTCGGCGCGCTGGGACATCCGAGTTCCGTGATGCACGTGGACCACGACTTGCGCGGCACCGAAAGCGATGATGATCTGGCTTTCGTGCGCGAGAGCTGCTTGGCGGCGGGAATTCCCTTTGTGAGCAAACGCCTGGATGTTCTGGAGCGCGCGCGCATCAGCGGGATCTCGATCCAAATGGCCGCACGCGAACTCCGGTATGCGTGGTTCCAGGAACTCAGGGTGGCCGATCCGCGTCAAATGGCCTTGGGACACCACGCTGATGATGCTGTCGAAACCCTCCTGCTCGGGATGATGCGAGGGACTGGAGCGCACGGTTGGGCAGGCCTCCGCCCGGCGAATGATGGATTTATCCGGCCCTTGCTGTGCGTGGGACGCAAGGAGATCGTGCGGTACGCCCGGGAACACGCGATCCGTTTCCGCGAAGACAGCAGCAATGGCGACCCGAAGTACCTGCGCAACCGTGTACGGCTCGCGGTTCTTCCGATGCTTGAAAACGCACGTCCAGGTTCCTTGCGCGCTATCGCCCGATCACTCGCTCCCCTGCGCGAAATGGAGCGACTTGCGAGCAAACGCATCGCCGAAGAGTGCGTGGACCTGCGTTCGGATGAAAAGGGTGTGCTCCGTGTTCCATTCGACCGCATCGAACAGAGCGAAGCTTCGCATCTGTTCCTTCTACATCTGTTGCGTGACCGTGGATTCCATCCGAACACCATCGAACGAGTTCATGAAGCGATAACCGAAAGGGCGACCGGCCGGATGTTCTATTCCGACGCACATCAGGCGAACGTCGATCGTGATACCTTGCTGATCTCGCCCAACCTGCGCGCCCGGCCGGTCTACATCATTGAGGACCATGCGACGCCTCCTTTCGGCGCACTGTTCACATGGACCTACGGAACGAACGAACAGCCTACAGGTACCCTTGCGCCCGACCGCGCATGGCTGGATGCTGACCGATTGGATTTCCCCTTGGAACTCCGCCCTTGGCAACAGGGAGACCGCATTCGGCCAATTGGACCAGGCGGCAGCAAGCTGGTAAGTGACCTGCTCATCGACGCCAAAGTGCCCATGTCCGAGAAAGAGAATGTCTTCGTGCTCATCAGTAGCGGTACCGTTGTTTGGGTCGCCGGGCACCGCGTGGCGGAAGGTTTTCAAGTACGACCGGGCACCCGGAACACCTTCCTCATCACCCGGAACCCCTGACCACGGTCGCCAATTCGCGTTAACCCGTTTCGGCTCAGGATCCCAGTGATCCGGGCATCGCGCATCCGTGCGGCAAACCTGCGGCCTACTTTAGCGCCTGCCTGCCTGTGGCAGGGCCCTTCACAAAATGCCCCCCGCTATGGTGGGATGAAACACATGCAACGCGCACTCCTTTCTATCACCGCATCGCTGCTCATGGCGATGGCGTTCGCCGGTAACCCGATCAGCTGGTCCTTCAGCACCAAGGAAACAGCCACCGGCCGAACGTTCGTGACGCTGCAAGCCACATGCGAGGAGGGCTGGCACCTGTATGCGCTCACACTTCCACGCGATGACGGCCCTTTCCCGACCGTGATCAGCGTTACACCATCCACTTCGTTCAACCCCGGTGCGCCAGTGGAACCTGCTCCGATCGAAGTGGAAGACCCCAACTTCCAGATGCGCGTGCGCTACCATGGGCACATCGCCGAGTTCACTATTCCCATTGAGCGGCTCTCCAAGGAAGCGTTCAGCGTGGAAGGCTCCGTGGAGTACATGTGCTGCAATGACAAGATGTGTCTGCCGCCTGTGACGGTGAAGTTCAGTGTGCCATTCCCTGCGTTGAAGTAGATGAGCGCACGTTCGATCCTACTCGCATTCCTGCTCGCTCCGTTACTGCTGCTCGCGCAGGGCGACAGCGGCTACACTGCTCCCATCAGCTGGTCGGTTACAGCTACGAAGGCGGACGCTGGTTCGTATGACCTTCTCTTCAAAGGTGATCTGCAGCCGGGCTTCGTCATCTACAGCCAGCACATCGATCCGGACATCATCGGGCCGCTGCCCACCTTGTTCGTGTTTGATACCGTACCCGGCATTGAAGTGCTGAAGGACGTTACTGAGAACGGAAAGGAGACGGAGGAGCACGCTGACCCTATCTGGGACAATGCCGTCATCAAGAAGTTCAAGGGCTGGGCCACGTTCACGGTCTCCGTGAAAAGCACGCTCCCAGCACCGGTACTTACCGGTTCATTGGAGTACATGACCTGTGACGACATGGGTTGTACGCCTGGCGGCCTGTTCTTCCGGGCACGGCTCGCTGACGGACGCGTGGAGATCGGTACGGTATCATTTACCGATTCGTCCTTGGCGCAAGCCCCGGTCCTCGATCAAGCTGATTGCCGCGCCTACGTGATGCCTGGTGTGGATACCAACGATCCCGTGGTGGACTGCACGGGTTCGGGTGAAGAAGAACATGACGGCTCGCTCTGGACGATCTTCTTCTTGGGCTTCCTAGGTGGCCTTGTCGCCCTGATCACGCCCTGCATGTTCCCGATGATCCCGCTCACGGTGAGCTTCTTCACCAAGGGCGCGGAGAACAAGCGCAAAGGCCGCATGAACGCCTTTCTCTATGGTGCCTTCATCGTGGGCATCTACCTCTGCTTCAGTTTGCCCTTCCATCTACTAGGTAGTGTGGATCCTGAGATCTTCAACGTGATCAGTACGAACCCCTGGTTGAATCTGGTATTCTTCGCCATTTTCATCGTGTTCTCGATCTCGTTCTTCGGCTACTTCGAGATCACATTGCCGAGCGCCTTCGTGAACAAGATGGACCAAAATGCCAGCCGCTTCGGTGGGGCTATCGGCATCTTCTTCATGGCGTTCACCTTGGCATTGGTGTCGTTCAGCTGCACGGGTCCCATTCTTGGCACCTTGCTCGTTGGGGCCATCACACCCGACAGCGGACCCTTGCAGCTCACGATCGGTATCGGTGGTTTCGGACTCGCGATCGCCTTGCCGTTCGCGCTCTTCGCCATGTTCCCCGGCTGGCTCAACAGCCTGCCTCGCAGCGGCAGCTGGCTTACCAGCGTGAAGGTCGTACTCGGTTTCATCGAGGTGGCGCTCGCGCTCAAGTTCTATAGTACCGCCGATATGGTGAGCCACTGGAACACCATGCCCTATGAGCTGTTCCTGGCCATCTGGTGCATCTGCGCGGCGGGCATCGTGCTCTACCTGCTCGGCTTCATCCGCTTCCCACATGATAGTCCGGTGAAGAAGCGCTCGGCGACGCGCTGGGGATTCATCGCGCTGTTCAGTGGCATATTGGTCTACCTGCTCCTCGGATTCCGGTATGATGAGCATGCGAAAACGTTCGATGCCCCGAAATTGCTGAGCGGCCTGGCACCACCGGCCAGTTATAGTTGGATACATCCAGCGCAGCCACCAATTCTCGACCTGTGCGAAGCCATGGAACGCTCGCGCGAAACAGGCAAACCCATCATGGTGGATTTCACCGGATATGGTTGCGTGAACTGCCGGAAGATGGAACAGTTCGTTTGGAGCGCCCCCGGCGTGGAGCAAACGATAGAGGAGGAATTTATCCTGGTCTCGCTCTATGTGGATGACCGCGAGAAACTGCCGAAAGAAGAACAGCACCGCTACACCACGTCCAACGGCAATCCCAAGGACATCATCACCATCGGCGATCGCTGGTCCACGCTTGAAGCGGAGACCTTCCACAAGGTGAGCCAGCCATGGTACGCGCTCATCAGTCCGGATGGCAAACTGTTGAACGCTCCCGTGGGCACCAGTTCCGTGGATGAGTTCAAGGCCTTCTTGGAATGCGGCCTCCAGGGCATGGAGGAACTGAAGAAGCAAGGGAAGTAGCCTGCTTCTTGGCGATCGTTCGCATCTTCGCCAGCCATGAGCATAGACCGCATCCGTAGCCATTTCACAGAAGCCGCCGCGCTCATCGAGCGCGTGATGGGAGACACGCGCACGCTGGAAGCCATCCACGATGCCGGCCAGTTGATGGTGACGAGCTTGAAGAAGGGCGGTAAGCTCATCAGCTGCGGCAACGGTGGCAGCATGTGCGACGCCATGCACTTCGCTGAGGAACTTACCGGCAAGTTCCGCGATGATCGTGCGCCGATCGCGGCTGTGAGCATCAGCGATCCTTCGCATATCACGTGCGTCGGCAATGATCACGGTTTCGAGCAGGTATTCGCGCGTTACGTGCAAGCGCACGGAAAACCGGGCGACGTACTGTTGGCCATCAGCACTAGCGGCAACTCGCCCAATGTGTTGCGTGCGGCGGAAGTCGCGAAGAAGCAAGGCGTCATCGTGGTCGGGCTTACCGGAAAGGACGGTGGCAAGCTCGCACCGCTCTGCGATATTGAGGTTCGTGTACCACACAGCGGGTATGCCGATCGCGTTCAAGAGATCCACATCAAGGTCATTCACTCCCTGATCGACCATATCGAAGCGTCGCTTAGGGGAATATGATCATCAAGAATTTCGGGTGCGCCGTTTTCGGCGTCGATGCCACGGTGATCACCGTGGAGACCAACATCACGAAGGGGAAACTCTTCTTCATGGTGGGGCTGCCGGATAACGCGGTGAAGGAGAGCCACCAGCGGGTGAGCGCGGCCATCAAGAACATCGGCCTGCACATGCCGCGTGGCCGTGAGATCACGGTGAATCTCGCGCCGGCCGACATCCGCAAAGAAGGAACCTCGTACGATCTGCCGATCGCCTTGGGCATCATCGCGGCGAGCGAACAGATGGATGCGGCGCTCTTCGCGGACTATGTGATCATGGGCGAGCTTGCGCTCGACGGCGAGGTGCGGCCGATCAAAGGCACCTTGCCGATCGCGCTGGAGGCGAAGCGCGTGGGTTTCAAAGGCGTGATCGTGCCCAGAGCGAACGCGCGTGAGGCCGCTATCGTCCACGGTCTGGAAGTGATCGGGGTCGATCATCTGCGGCAGGTGGTCGGCTTCCTGAAAGGCAAGGAGACCATCGAACCGACGGTGGTGGACATCCGCGCCGAGTTCGATCAGAGCAGCCGCAACTACCCGGTGGACCTGAGCGATGTGAAAGGGCAGGAGAACATCAAGCGCGCATTCGAGATCGCGGCGGCGGGCGGGCACAACGTGATCCTGATCGGCCCGCCCGGTGCGGGAAAAACGATGATCGCCAAGCGGCTGCCAACGATCCTTCCACCGCTCAGCATCGATGAAGCGCTGGAGACGACCAAGATCCACAGCGTGGCAGGCAAGCTCCGCAAGGATGATGCGTTGTTGAGTGTTCGTCCGTTCCGTTCACCGCACCACACCATCAGCGATGTGGCACTTGTAGGAGGAGGTTCTTTCCCGCAGCCGGGCGAGATCAGTCTGGCACACAATGGCGTGCTCTTCCTGGATGAACTGCCGGAATTCAAGCGCACCGTGCTCGAAGTGATGCGGCAGCCTCTAGAAGACAGAGCGATCACCATCAGCCGCGCCAAGTTCTCGGTAGAATATCCTGCGAGCTTCATGCTGGTGGCCGCGATGAACCCATGCCCGTGCGGCTACTACAACCATCCGG
>JANOPI010000283.1:0-18603 GCA_031421755.1 Flavobacteriales bacterium
GGCAACCCTGCGGCCGGGCTCACCTACGTTGTGACCACTGGCGATGTGCTGGACAGCGCGCACGTTCAAGGCGTGGTGATCGACGCGTTCACCGACAGCCCGGAGCCCGAGGTGCTTGTCATCCTCCATGTGGATACCGACATCACGGGATTCAGCGCTGGGCGGCCGGCCTACTTCACGCGCACGGACAAGTCAGGTGGCTTCATGTTGCGCAATCTCCGAGAAGGGGGTTACCGACTGCACGCGTTGCAGGACCAGAACGCCAACTACCGCAATGATCTGCCGAATGAACGGGTCGCCTTTCAGGAGAGCCCGATCACCACCACGGACAGCTCGATGCATGTGATGCGCATGTTCCTTCCATCGGCCAGTACACAACACGTGAAAGAAGCTGCCGTACTTCCGGACCGCGTTTGGCGCATCCTGCTCACCCGGTCGGCCGATAGTCTTGCACTCGCGTCCATCGATCGGAGCGGAGGATCACTTTCGTGGGCTCAAGACCGGAATCCGACCAAGGATACCATCCTCTTCTGGCCAAGCGACACCACCTTGCTGAACGGCCAACGCTTCACCTTGAGCGACAGTTCGGGTGTGATCGACACCTTGGTCTATCGGCCCACGCGCAAGATGCCGTTCCTCCTTGATGTGCGGTATGTTGGTCGTTCGCCGGACGGGCTGCCGATAGTGCGCACCTCGCGGCCGATCGCACAGACCCGGGTGGAGCGTGCCATGCTGGTGGTGGACTCTACCGAAATGTCCATAGAGCTCAGGTCTTACGAAGGCCGCCAGCAATTCGACATCACGAACGCACCATCCGATGGGAGCTCCTGCACGTTGGTCCTGTTCCCAGGTGCGTTCGAGGATATCTACGGTGGAAAAAATGACACCCTGCGGATACTGCTGGGCGCAGAACAGGTGGCCCAAAGCGGCGACCTGAGGGTGGAATTGGTCGCGGACAGTGAAGCGACACCAAGTGGGCCATACTTCTTGCAGTTGGTCACAGCGCAAGGTGGAGCCTTGCGCACGATGCCCATACCCGCACTGCCATTTCGGGCGTTGCTACCGGGGATCCCTGCGGGTGCCTACACGCTGAAGTTGGTGGTAGACGCAGATGGGGATGGCCGTTGGACCACGGGGTCATACGCGGCACAACGCCAGCCAGAAAGGGTATTCCGGCAGCAAGGTGAGGTGAACGTGCGCGCTGGTTGGGAAGTGGTAGTGGACTGGTCGGTGGGCGATCGCTGACCTCTTTATCCAGCTGACCGGGAAGCTCGTCGGATGCCTCAGGTCGATCGTCGAGGAACATTTGACAAGAGCCAGCGTAGGAAGGGGCCGCATTCGGACCCCTGTGAACCCACAACGACTGATACGCCTATCCGGCTCGCTGTTCCTGCTGATGGCAGGTGCCATGAGCGCCATCGCACAAACCCAGCCGCTGGCTTCAAGTGGCAAGGAATTCTGGCTCGGGTTCATGCAGAACGCGTACGGAGCCCAGAGCCTTCGCCTGAACATCGCTGCGCCCTCGGGTGCGACCGGAACCGTAAGCATGCCGCTGAGTGGCTGGAGTACACCGTTCTCCATCGCTGCGAACGGCCAGGCCACGATCACCATTCCCAATTCGGCCGAGCATACAGGCAGTGAGACGGTGACAGACAAGGCCATCCTGGTGCAAAGCGACAATGACATCAGCGTAGTGGCCATCAGCTTCCAGAGCTTCACCACGGACGGCGCCCAGGTGCTGCCGACCCGCTCCTTGGGCACCAACTACCGAGCGCAAGCATACCGGGGTCTGCCGGGTTTCGCTGATTTCTACAAAAGCGAATTGTTGATCGTAGCCACACAACCGGGCACCCAGGTCACGATCACCCCCAGTGTGAACACCAGCGGCGGCCATCCGGCCGGAGTTCCGTTCACGGTGAACCTCAACGCGGGAGAAACCTATCAGGTCCAGAGCGCTTTGGCGGCATTGGACCTGACGGGCACATCGGTGGTGGGCACCGCGCAGAACGGGCCGTGCCGACCCTTCGCGGTGTTCAGCGGCAGCATGTGCGCGAACGTGCCCGTGACCTGCCCGGCCTGCGATCACATCTACGAGCAAATGGTACCTACCGACCAGTGGGGGACGTTGTTCCACACGGTGTCCATGCAGAACATTTCCATGTACACCTTCCGCGTGCTCGCCGCCCAGAACGGCACGCAGGTATCGATCGATGGTGGTGCGCCCATCACATTGAACGCAGGACAGAACCATGAAGTGAACGCCGCACTCTCCGCCGTGTGCATCACGGCAAACCTGCCCGTGAGCGTAGCCCAACACATGGAGGGCTTCAACTGCGCCGGCCAAGGCGATCCTGCGATGTTGGAATTGCTGCCGGATGAACGCCGTTCGACCAGTGCCTTCTGGAGCACCGTTGTTTCGCCACAGATCACCACCCACGCCATCAGTGTGGCACTGCCCACGACCAATATCGGGCAACTCACCATCGATGGCAGCCCCGTAAGCCCGGCGCTCTTCACGGCATACGCCGGTTGCGCTGGTTGGTCCCACGCCAAGGTCACTGTCTCCGCCGGCACACACCGCATCGCTGCGGCCAGTGGATTCCTCGCTTACGCGACGGGCACTGGAACGGGGGAGAGTTATACGTTCTCGGTAAGCAACGTATCCATCCCTGACCTGCCCACGCCCCCGGTGGTTTGCAGCGATGAAGCCATCACACTCAGCGTACCTGACCTGCTGATCAACACGGAATGGACACTTGGGAGCGCGCCGAACAGCGTGATCGCTACCGGCACATCCTACACCTTCACGCCGACGACGAACGACCTCTACATCCTGAACGGGGAGGTTCCCGTGAGCCTGTGTCCGATGCACTTCGAGTGGGAGGTGGGCGTGCCGATCCAACCGGTCTTGGACATCACGGCCGATGGCCTGCCCGCCGGGGATGTGTGCCAGTTCGGCGCGGTACAGTTGAATGCGGTGCCGCCACCCGACCCGAACGTCTTCGATCTCGCTTGGACGCCTGCGGGGCAGTTGAGCGATGCGACCATTCCCGACCCGATCGCCTACCCCAGCACGGATACCTGGTACAAACTGGTCGTGACCAGTCCGGTAGGATGCGGTCAGGTAACGGACAGCGTGTTCGTGAATGTGGATCCGAATGACATCTACTCGGTAAAAGCGACCGCAACGGACAGTACCCTCTGCGCCGGGAACGGCACCACATTACAGGCACAAGCCGAACGCGTGATCGCTTCGGACGAATTCAGCACGGCACCTTCCGCACTTTGGACGAACGTGAGTGGTGGAGCAGTGAACGCGCTATGCGGCTCGGTTTCCGGGAACGCCCTTCGCTTCAATGCCGCGGGTACCCGTTCGGCCACGACCGGCGCGTTGAACATGGTAAATGGTGCGGCGCTGCACTTCGCCATTCGCATCGCGTCCGGTGCCGCTCCGTGTGATGATGCGGAGCCCGGAGACAACGTGCTGGTGCAGTACAGCCTGGATGGTTCGGTGTGGAACACGATCACAACGCTGAATGAAGCCAGCTATCCGGTCTGGATGCCGGTTCATGTGCAGCTTCCCACAGGCCTTACGGCCAGCACCCGCTTCCGATGGACGCAGGTGAGCAACTCCGGAGCGGGTACGGACAACTGGGCGTTGGACGAAGTGCGGATCACCGCTTACGACAACACGGGCCTATCCTTCAGCTGGACGCCCGGTGGTTCACTGAACAACCCGTCGAGCGCGAGCCCTGTGGCCACTCCGCTCAGCAACACGAATTATACCGTAACCGCGACCAACGGCACGGGATGTTCATTCATGGATGACGTGCAGGTCACCGTGGACCCGGCGTTCACCCTCACGGTAACGAACAACACGACGATATGCACGCCCGGTTCACCGGTACAACTCCAGGCCACACCATCCTCCGGCTCCGGGGTATCGTACCAATGGACCCCCGGCACCGCGCTGTCCGGCACAGCCATCGCGAACCCGGTGGCTTCACCGATGGCCACCACCACCTACACCGTGCACGCCACCAGCAACAGTGGTTGCACGGATGATGCGCAGGTGACCGTTTCCGTGGGTCAACTTCAGTCGATCGATGTAACAAGCAGCACGCTGCACCTCTGCCAAGGCGGCCAGACCCAATTGAACGCGGCCATTGTGGATGGCGCGCCGTACTCCATTGCTTGGACCCCGAACAACGGTACGCTCAGCAGTACGACTTCGCCCACCCCGACCGCGAGCCCATCAGCGACCACCACGTACACGGCGACCGCAACGGAAACAGCCACCGGGTGCTCATTGTCGGACGCGGTCACCATCGAGGTGAGCCCCGCTTACAGCATAGATGCCGGTCCCGACCAGACGATCTGCTCCACCCTCGGGCACCAGCTCAACGTGATCCACAACGTGCCCGATCCGGACATCCAGTGGACGAACGGCGCGTTGCTCAACGACAATGACATCCAAGGACCAACGATCATGTTCGATACCTCGGCAACCTACCAAGTGACCGTTACGGACGGTTGGGGTTGTTCCGTATCGGACCAGGTCACCATCGCCGATCCGTTCGACCTGCTGATCACGCCCATACAGGTGGATGCGTGCGCGGGAGGCAGTATGACGTTGGATGCGCAGTTCCCCGGCTGCACCTATGAGTGGAGCACCGGTGCGACCGCACAGACCATCAGCGTCTCCACATCCGGCACGTATGTGTGTACGATCACCGATACCCAGTTCTGTACCGCGGTGAAGACCTACTTCGTCGACTTCCATCCGTTGCCCGCAGTGGAACTGGGTCCGGACCAGTCCCTCTGCGGTGCGACCAACCAGTTGCTGGATGCGGGGAATGCCGGCAGTACATTTCTGTGGAGCACCTCAGCGACAACACAACAGATCACTGTGCAGCAGAATGGCACCTATAGTGTGTCCATCACCACACCATCCAACTGCACAGCCACCGATGACGTGGTGATCGCCTTCCATCCGATGCCGGTTGATGCCTTGCAGGACGTGACTGTTTGCAGCAGCAGCCCGCTGTTGCTGGACGCCGGGAATGCGGGGTCCGCCTTCCTTTGGAACACGGGTGCTACTTCACAAGTCATCAACCCGGATGTGAGCGCCCAATACAGCGTTGCGATCACCACGCCGGACAACTGCAGCGCCACGTACGATGTGCAGGTCACTCTGATGCCATTGGTCAGTGTCGTTCTTGGACCGGACTCCGTTCTCTGCCAAGGCCAATCCCTGGTGCTTGATGCGGGAACCCCGGGGCTGCAGTACACCTGGACCACCGGAGCGACCACACAGATGATCACGGCCACGGCAACGGACAACTACGGCGTAACGGCGACCAACGGCTACTGCTCCGGAAGTGATGCGATCGCGATCACCTTCCAGCCAGCACCGGTCGATGTGATAGTAGACCAGACCTCATGCGTGGACGAACCCATCACCCTGAACGCCGGAAACCCGGGCTGCACGTACCTGTGGAGCACGAATGCGACCACGCAGCAGATCACGGTGGGCGTAGGGGGCTCATACCAGGTTACGGTGACAAATACGGCCAACTGTACGGGGACATTCGATGCGGTAGCCACCTTCGTCGGGTATCCCCTGGTGGAACTCGGCGCGGACACGGTTCTGTGTGAAGGAGACCTCCTTACGATCGACGCGGACGATCCCGGCGCTTCACACACCTGGAGTAATGGAGAACACACGCAAGAGATCACAGTAGGCCAGAGCGGGGACTATTCCGTGGCGGTTGACAATGGCTATTGCGTGAGCCATGATACGGTGACCGCGATCTTCAATCCCCGCCCGGACCGATTGGGGACGCACCAGTACTTCACTTGCCTTGACGAGGAACCGCACTACGTGGTGATCAGCGCTGGCAACAACGGTAGCGACTATGACTGGAGTTCCGGTGAACAGACCCAGGTGATCCTGGCTGGCGCGTATGGTTGGTACTATGTGGACATCACGAACCAGTTCGATTGCAGTGTGCGCGACAGCGCCTCGGTGAACGAATTCTGCCAGCCCAGCCTTTACGTACCAAACACCTTCACACCCAACGGCGATGGCACGAACGACGTCTGGCTCGTGTCAGGCAAGAACATCGGCCTGTTTGACCTGAACGTCTTCGATCGGTACGGCCAGGTGGTCTTTCACAGTGAGAACCCGGCATTCGGGTGGGACGGCAAGATCAACGGCGCGGAGGCGAAGAACGATGTCTATGTGTGGCGCATGGAGTACCGCTTCATCGAGAAGGTGGAAGGGGACCAGGGCGTGAACCACAAACAGCTGGGCCACATCACGCTCCTGCGCTAGTAGCGCAGCGTGAAGTCGTCCGCGTCCTTGGCAACCGGGAACTTCTCCCGGAAGTCCTCTAACGCTGCCCGGTGAAAGGCGATTGTACAACTGCCTTCCTGCGCTGGCTCCACCTGTCCGATGATGGCCCCCCGCGGATCGATCATTACTGAGTCGCCGGTATAGTGGATGCCTTTACCGTCCATGCCCACGCGGTTCACCCCCGCCACGAAACATTGGTTCTCGATGGCCCGGGCGATGAGCAGCTGGCTCCACGGGTATCGGCGGGCTTCGGGCCAGTTCGCCACATACAGGACCGCATCGTAGTCAGTGCGGTTCCGGCTGAAAACCGGGAAGCGCAGGTCGAAACATACCTGCAGCAGGATCTTCCATCCGCGCCAGTCCATCACCACGCGCTGTTGGCCCGGTGTGTAATGCTCATTCTCGTTCGCGAAGCGGAAGAGGTGCCGCTTGTCGTAGCCCGTGACCTTTCCCGAAGGTTCGACGAACAGACCGCGATTGAAGTACGTGCCATTCTCCGCGATGATCACGCTGCCGTAGATCGCGGCATCCAGCGCGCGGGCCTGATCGCGCATCCATGCCACCGTTGGGCCGTCCATCAGTTCGGCGAGCTCCGCACTGCGCATGCTGAATCCCGTGGTGAACATCTCCGGGAGCACGACGAGATCCGTGGTGCCCTTGAGGGTGGCCAATTTCGCGGTGAACATCGCGCGGTTGGAGGCGGCATCCTCCCAGTGGAGCATGCTCTGTACCGATGTCACCCTCAGATCGCGCATAGCTTCTCGATGGCGTTGTCCAACGTTTCATCCTGCTTGGCGAAACAGAAGCGCAAGATGCGCTGGCCCGGCGGGGGATCCTTGTAGAACGGACTGATCGGGATGGCAGCCACGCCGAACTCCCGGGTTACGCGCTTGGCGAATTCCACATCGGCCTCCTCGCTGATGCGGCTGTAGTCAGCAAGCTGGAAATAGCTGCCCTCACAGGCCAAGGGTTCGAAGCGCGAGGTACGCAGACCGATCAGGAAGCGGTCGCGCTTGTCCTCGTAAAAGCCGGGGACGGTCTCATAGTTCAGCGGTTCCTTGAGGTACTCGGCCAGCGCGTGCTGTATCGGTGTGTTCGCGCTGAACACATTGAATTGGTGCACCTTCCGGAATTCGGTCATGAGCTCCTTCGGCGCCAGCGCATAGCCCATTTTCCAGCCGGTAGTGTGGAAGACCTTGCCGAAGCTGAAGATAACGAAGGCACGATCGCGCAATTCGGGATGGTTGATGGCGGACGCATGTGGCTCCCCGTCGAAGACCAGGTGCTCATAGACCTCATCGCTGAGGAGGATGATATCCGTGCCGCGCAGCATGTCGGCTATCCGCTGCATGTCCACCGCGCGCAGGATCGTCCCGGCCGGATTGTGCGGCGTGTTGACCATCAACATGCGGGTCTTCGGGGAGATCGCGCGTTGAACGGCGTCCGCATCGAAACGCATGTCACTGCCCAAACGGACATGCACCGGTTTTCCTCCGAAGAGTTCCACCGTAGGCGCATAACAATCGTATGCGGGATCCACGATCATCACCTCATCACCGGGCCGTACCACAGCTCCGAGCGCGGTAAAGATGGCTTGGGTGCCACCGGCCGTTACCGTGATCTCCGTATCGGGGTCGTACTTGAAACGATAGAGCCGTTCCACCTTCGCGGCGATCGCCTCGCGCAAGGCGGGCAAGCCGGGCATGGGCGCATACTGGTTGTGTCCCGCACGCATAGCAGCATTCACCAGGTCGCTCAGTTTTTCATCGATCGGGAAATCAGGAAAGCCTTGGCTGAGGTTGATGGCCCCGCACTCGTGGGCCAATTTGCTCATCACCGTGAAGATGGTGGTGCCAACACGCGGAAGCTTGCTGTTAATGCGCACGGCCCGAAACTACGATGCGGGCCATGCACATCAGGCCTCGGTCGGGAACACGGTAACCACACCGCATACGCTAAGGGGAAAGCGGAGGGTGGGAACTCATCGACCGAACACGCCCGGTTCCTCGTGCTCAACCGCCCATTGATCACTTCTGCGACAGGTGCCGGAGCGCGACGAACGGGGTGGGCAATGCCATCGCCACCAGTGTGGGGAGCAACTGGAGGGGGAGTTGGGGCACTGACCGGACTCCTCAAAAGCAGTCTGATGGTTCAGGGGCACGAGCGAAAGACGCTCGCGCCAGACCCGGGGCTTCTTCTGCCCTCAATCGCACTTCGCGATTTCCCTGCTCATTTCCGCCTCCGTCATGCTGTTGCCAAGCTCATCACACTCCTCCTTGTGCGCTCCATCGTCCTTGAGGCATTCGCAAACCGTCATCTTGGGACCACAGCCCCCCGCAACGAGCATCATTAATGCGAATACCAGCGAGATGCCTTTCTCTGTCATTGCCATCGCGGTTCGTTTATTGCGTCGGTTTTTTAGTCGTCCAATCGCTTCATAACCTGCGCAGCCAATACTTGCTTCAGAGATAAATCAGGACTTTGCGGCTTGATAGGGTCTGTATAGAGACACATAGTAGTACGCAAATGTGACCCAGTTCACAGAAGGTACCAGCCAGTCTACCAAGGCAATATCTAACATTTTCGATACAGGACTAACTGTCTGATAAACAATTATCATTGATATTATGCTCCACAAAAATAGTACAATACTCATCGGCTTATTCCACTTTGATATTGACAAGGAAAAGAAAATCCATGCTAGTATAAATAGCAATTGCCATATATCCATTCCCTTGAGGGGAACACTGGCAAGAATAAGTAGTACAACACCAATTCTGAATTTGGTTTTTGAAGCACTAACGGCAATCAATTCCTTCGTTCTAACCTCGTCCATGGCGCTTTAGCTATAAATGAATCCAGCATGCTTCAATTTTCCAACGTGGCTCATCAGAGCCCAACACGTTCTCCTCAACCGCGCTGTAAGCGCGTGAGTATGCCCTTCTGTCAAACTTTGTCCATCCAAGCAGAGCATGGTCGTGCCGAAGCTGCTTTGGCAAACCGTTCTTCAGCACTATCCGGTCCAATGGCGCATGAGCAAATCTCAGCAGGTCAATGCGCTTACCTGGTATGATATGGAGCGTCTTGATATGAATAGCCAACGCTTTCGCCCCGAGACCGAACGTTAGCGGCATTTCTTCTGAAGCAGCCGCCTTCTGGATGCGTTCGACCATGGTCACATGCCATTTGTCATATGCTTTCCTCGAGGAGAACGTTGTGGTCTTGAGACGTGCCTCAAGATCAACGCGCTCCATGGCACGAAACACCCGTTCGGTCTTTACATCAGCCACGCCCCGACCGATGGCCCGTGAGGCGGTCCATGCTGCAAACCGCGCACGGTGCTGCTCAGCGGTGTATCCCTCGGTACTACACATGTACAGAAATCAAGAATACCCGGCCCGACAAGACACTCTTATCCCCAACCCGGATGATCTATCCGCCCATTCATACATTGCCGTGGAAAAGCACCTTTGAGCCATGGTCGTCCAGAAGATCCGCCGTCTCCGCACGTTGAGGAACTACAGCCAAGAGTACATGGCCGAGCAATTGGGTATCTCGCAGAATGCCTACAGCAGGTTGGAAGGCGGCGAAACCAAGCTTGACGTGGATCGCTTACGGAAAATTGCCGAGGTGCTTGAGGTTGCACCTGAGGATCTGCTCAATCCGGAGGCATTGGTCTTCAACATGCACGCTACCAGCGGCGCGAATGGATATCACGTTGTTCAGAACCAGACCGGCATCCCCGAAGAAGCGCTGAAACTGATCGCGGAGCGATACGAAGCGCAGTTGACGGAACTCCGGGCTATGAACGAAAGGCTGATGCTGGTAGTGGAAAAGTTGGGTGGAGGAATAGTATCGTGACTCCTCAAAGAGCTAGGGCTTCCTCGGTGGTATCCCTCGCGAGGAGCCCCAACGCCTACAACACCCACTGCGGCATCACCCCCAGCGCCACCACGGCGATCCCGCACAGGGAGATCACCAGCCCCCTATTTGGCGCGAACGTCCTCCGCTCGTGCCTTTCACGGCCGTCATTCCCTCACAGCTTCATCAGGTCGTTCGTGCTCACAACCGCATCGAAACCTCTTGCTCGCAAGCCACGGATGAGCTTCAGATCCCCGGTCCAGAGCGGACATGCAAGGTCGAGGGCAAGTGCGAGATACGGCGCATCGAACAGGTCCACGTTGGTCAATAGCTTTTCGGCCTTGCGCAAATTGGCTTTCGTAAGCAAAGGCTCGTGGATCATCGTGATGCCACGAAGTATCGCGCTGAGGGTCACCGTCAGAGATCGGTCATCCATGCGGGCCATCTTCCGCAACTTGGCCCGGTGCCGTTCCAATTCCTCCTGGAGCACGGTTGGTGCGAAGCACTCGAACCGGTCGGCTGAGCGCAGGAGCAACTCGCCGATGTTGCCGTCCGAACGAACGACGCAACTGAAGACCAGGTTGGCGTCGACGACGAGCTTCACGCAAGAAGGCGCTTGCGGTTCTGCTTCCACCACTTGGCCCCAGAAGCCCGAGCGAGTTTGTCCACCTCTTCCTGCGTCGCCTTGGAGTTCTCCGTGGCGATCAGGTACTGGATGTAGTCCATGAGCCGCTGCAACGAACCACTGTCCTTCGCACCAGCGATGGTGATGACCAGTTCATCCTTCCTGTTTCGGGCGACGTTCATTGTCATGGTAGCCCAAAGTTAGATCGATCGGGAGAATGCACGGAAGAGCCTTTGCTGGGCCTCGACGACTGCCCGCCTCACAACACCCACTGCGGCATCACCCCCAGCACCACCACGGCTATCCCGCACAGGGAGATCACCAGCAGGTTCACGGGTGAGACCACCAGCACGGGCGCTTGCTCGGAAGGCGAGAAGGCCTCGCGGATGACCACGGCGTAGTAGTAGATGCCCACGAGGGCCATCGCCACGGCGAGCACGGTAAGCTTCAGGTGGCCCTGACCCAAGGCGAGCTGGAACACCTTGAACTTGGCCATAAACCCGGCGGTGAGCGGGATGCCGGCGAGCGAAAGCAGCAGCAAAAGCGCGACGATACCGATCCACGGGTTCGCGCGGAAGAGCCCTCGGAAGATGCGGATGTGCTCATCGCCGTTGGATGCGCGCTTGGCGAGGGTCATCACCATGAAGAGGCCGAGGGTGGCGAGGGAATAGGTGAAGGTGTAGTAGAGGATCGCGCGCTCATTGTCGGGGGCGCTGCTCACCACGGCCATGATCAGGAAGCCGCTGTGGGCGATGCTGCTGTAGGCCATCAATCGCTTGAAGTGGCTTTGGCGCAGCGCTATGATATTGCCCAGGACGAGTGTGACGGCGGCGATCATCACGAGTGCTTGGCCCACGGACTGTGGCATACCGCTCATCGCCACGAAGCGGAGCAGCCCTGCGAACGCCGCCATCTTCACCACGGTGGACATGTACGCGGTGACCAGAGTCGGGGCGCCCTCGTACACATCAGGGCTCCAGAAGTGGAAGGGCACTGCGGCCACCTTGAATGAGAGGCCAACCAGTACGAAGAAGGCGCCGAGGATGAAGAGGATGTTGCCGCCGGAAGTCACAGCGACCTCGGTGATGATGGACAGTTCGAAGGACGCGCACACACCATAGATAAGCGCGATACCCATGAGCAGGAAGGCGCTGGCGAAGGAGCCCATGAGGAAATACTTGAAGCTCGCCTCTCCGCTGCGGAAGCTGTGGCGCTTGCCACCAGCCAAGATGTAGAGCGGAATGCTGAGGATCTCGATCCCGAGGAAAAGCGAAAGCAGGTTCGTGTAGCTGGTGAGCATCAGCGCACCCACGAGACTGAAGGCGATGAGCGCGAACTGTTCAGCGACGTTCTTCTCCTCCTTCGCATAATAGTCCAAGCCGAAGAGGAAGATGAGGCCTGTGATCAACAGGATGCCGATGCTGAACAAGCGGCTCATGTCGTTGAAGGCGATCATGTGCGCGAAGTCCGGGATGTTGATGTAGACATCGCGCAGCAACAGCGCGATCGCCCCGACGACCCCGAGCACGCCGATCGGCGCTAGGATCTTGCTGGCACCGGCACGCGAGCCTGCACCGGACAGGCCGATGTACAACAGCAAAATGCCGAGCACTGAGAGGAGGATGAGCACGCTCATATCAGTTCAGGCTGCTCAGGAGTGTTTGGACGGAACCTTGGATGAGGTCGAGCACTGGCGCAGGATAGAAGCCGAGCACCAAGGTGATCGCGATCAGCGGTACAAGGAAGAAGTGGTCATTAGCATCCGCATCGGAGATCTCGCTCAAGAGCACACCGGGCTTCACGCGGGTGTCAGGTCCGAGCATCACGCGCTGGTAAGCATAGAGCATGTACACGGCACCGAGGATGATGGTGCTCACGGCGGCCACGGTCATCCATGCGCCGTCTTCCATCTGCCACAGGCCATTGAACATGAGCCACTCGCCCACGAAGCTCTGCGTGAGCGGCAGCGCCACGGCATTGATCATCACCAGGAAGAACAGGGCAGCCAGCCGCGGTGACTTGAGCTTCAGGCCGGACATCACCGTGAGGTCCAAGGTGCCTGTACGGCGTTGCACCGCGCCAACGATGTAGAGCATGCTGACCACGAGCACGGCGTGCGCGAAGGCTTGATAAAGCGAACCGGTGATGCCGTAGGAATTCCAAGCGAAGAGACCGGCGCACAGGATACCGACGTGGCTCAACGAGGAGTACGCGACCAGTCGCTTCAGGTCCGTCTGGCGGAACGCGATCCAACCTGCGTAGATGGCCCCGATGATGCTGAGCCACACCACGAGTTCACGCCAGTACTCCGTACCCAGCGGCACGATGGGGAACACGAAACGGAGCACACCGAAGAGGCCCATCTTCAGCAGCACACCACCGAGTACCATGGTGCCTTGCAACGGAGCCATCGTGTACGTATCCGGCTGCCAGCTGTGGAAAGGGAAGATCGGCAGCTTCACCGCGAAGGCGAGAAAGAGCGCCCAGAACAGCCAGACCTGCGTGTCGTACGGAAGTTGGAGCGCATGCAGCGCCGAGAAGTCCGCGCTGTGCGAAGGCTCTTGCACCACGCAGTAAGCGATCCCGAAGAGCAGTGCCAATCCACCGAACAGCGTGTAGATGAAGAAGCGCATGGTGATCGCGCGACGGTTCGCGCCGCCCCAGAAGAGCAGGTAGAAGAACAGCGGCACCAAGCTCAGCTCGTAGAAAATGTAGAAGAGGAAGGCGTTCTGCGCGGTGAACACCCCAAAGAGGAAGCTCTGTGTGAAGAGCAGCAACGCGTGTACCACAGCAGGGTTCTCCTGGTTCTCCTTCGCGCCAGCGGCGATGATGAACGGGAAGATCACGGCCGTAAGCATCAGCATCAGCAGACCGATGCCATCGTAACCCATTTTCAGGCGCAGGCCCCAATCGGGTACCCAGTCCTTCTCGATGAAGGTGAGTTCACCGCCGGGATATTGCCAGCACTGCGCCAGTACGAGCACCGTACACGCCAACGAAGCCACCATCGCCAGCGAGCGTGACTGCGCATCCGGCCGCGCGATCAGCAACAGCAGACCTGCGAGGAACGGAACGGCTATGAGCGCGAGCAGGATCATGTCACACGTGGTAGAGTGTCCAAGCCAGCAATGCGATCAGACCTACCACCATGCTGAAGAGGTAGAAGCTCATGTTGCCGTTCTGCAAGCGGCGCAGCAATTTGCCCATGCGGTTGGCCGTGCTGCCCGTGCCCACCATCAGCGGCACCATCACCTTGCGCTCCATGATGCTGTCGAAGTGTGCGCTGAACCAGCCGAACGGGCGCTCAAAGAGTTTCGCGTACAGTTCATCAAGCAACCACTTGCGCGCGATGATTCGCTGGAACATCGGCAGCTTGTCCGCTTCCGGATCGAGCGTGGTCTTCTTCACGAAACGGTTGTAGGCGAGCGCGATCATCACCATGATCAACACCACCGTGATCCCCATAAGGATCCATTCCGTGCTAGGGGCCAAATGCAGGCTTTCACCACTGATACCGTCCGCCGCCGTGGCGAGGTAGTGCTTCATGGTTTCGTGTCCACCGATCAGGTGCGGCAAGTTCAACGCACCGCCGACAACACTGAGCACGGCGAGCACCATCAGAGGCATGGTCATCACCAACGGGCTCTCATGTGGATGCGCCTTGCCGCGATACGTTCCAAAGAAGGTGAGGAACAGCAAGCGGAACATGTAGAACACCGTGAGCAGCGATACCCCGAGGGTAGCCGCATACAGCAGCGGATGCTCTTGGTACGCGGCCATCAGGATCGCGTCCTTGCTGAAGAAGCCGCTGAAGCCGGGGATACCTGCGATCGCCAACGTCCCGATAAGGAAAGTCACGTAGGTCACCTTCGTTACGCCTTTCAACCCGCCCATTTTGCGGATGTCCTGCTCGCCGCCGAGCGCGTGGATCACACTGCCCGCACCGAGGAAGAGGAGCGCTTTGAAGAACGCGTGCGTGGTGACGTGGAACATCGCCGCGCTGTAGGCACCGAGGCCGAGGGCGACGAACATCAGGCCGAGCTGCGATACGGTGGAGTACGCGAGCACCTTTTTGATGTCGTTCTGGAACACACCGATGCTCGCGGTAAGCAACGAGGTGATCAGGCCGACCCAGAGGATCACATCCTGCGTGAACGGCGCGAAGGAGAACAGCGCACTGCTGCGGACGATCAGGAAGATACCGGCCGTTACCATCGTAGCCGCGTGGATCAGCGCGCTCACAGGGGTGGGGCCGGCCATGGCGTCCGGCAACCAGGTGAACAAGGGCAACTGTGCGCTCTTGCCGATGGCACCGACGAAGAGCAACAGTGTGATGCCGGTGATCGCTTCGGTGCTGAGCGAACCGGCGCGAGCCATCACCTCCGTATAGTTGAGCGTGCCCAATGCGCTGAACAACCAGGCGAGACCGAGCACGAAGCCCAAGTCGCCGATGCGGTTCATGACGAAGGCTTTGCGCGCCGCGTAGTTGTATGCGGGTGTCTTGTACCAGAAGCCGATGAGCAGATAACTGCAAAGGCCCACGCCTTCCCAACCGATGAAGGTGAGCACATAGTTCGCGCCCATCACCAGCAGCAGCATGGCGAAGGTGAAGAGGTTGAGCTGGGAGAAGAAGGTGGCCACGCGCTCGTCGTCGTGCATGTAGCCGATCGAGTACAAATGGATCAATGAGCCGATGCCGGTAACGATCAGCATCATGGTGAGCGAGAGCGCATCGATCTGGAAGGCGAAAGGCACATCCATGGAACCGACGTGGATCCAATCGAAGAGCTTCACGATGTGGGCAGCTCCTTCGTGTGGGCCCTGCTGATGCCTGCCAATCTCGTGCAGGACGTTCACGGCCTCCTGCCCGAAGAACAGCAGCAGGCTGCAGACAAAAGAGCAAGCGATCATCGCCGTGGCCAGCATACCTGCGGCATTGCCTTTCAGCGAGCGGCGGAAGGTGGCGTTCACGATCGCCCCGACCAAGGGGAAGGCGGGCACCAGTGTGGCGAGGATATCCCGTGTCATCCTTTCAGACGGCTGAGCTGGTTGATGTCCACACTATCGACGTTCCGCTTCATCATCACCAGGATCGCCAGGCCCACGGTGACTTCCGCAGCGGCCACGAGCATGATGAAGAACACGAAGACCTGCCCGCCGGGATCACTGTGGTGCGCACTGAAGGCCGCGAGCAGCAGGTTCACGCTATTGAACATCAGTTCGATGCACATCAACAGGATGATCGTATTGCGCCGGAAGAGCACACCGGCCATACCGATGCTGAACAGGATAAAGCTGAGCACCACGTAGTGCTCCATGGGCACGGCTTGAATGGCGGTGGTCACCTCGGTCATCTCAACGCAGGTGTTCGGCTTGGTTCAACCCGGCGAACTCATCCCCGGCCTTCACCATCGGCTTGATACCGGTCTCCTTGCGGCCCAGCATCACAGCTCCGATGATCGCGCTGAGGAAGAGCACGCTGCTCAATTCGAACGGAAGCAGGAAGGTGGTGAAGAGGCTGTTGCCCACGCTTTTCACCAGGCCCACACCGACATTGTAGCTCTCCGGTTTCGCCAAGCCCATGCCCTCCTTGATGGCGCCAAGGATGGTGAGCAGGAAAAGCCCCCCGGCTGCCACGGCCGCTACACGCGTGACAAGTGACTTGCGTGGCTCGATGGCCTTGTTCAGATTGAGCAGCATGATCACGAAGAGGAAGAGCACCATGATGGCTCCCGTATAGACGATGATCTGCACCATAGCCAGGAACTGGGCGTTCAGCAGGATGTAGTGGCCAGCGAGGCTCAGGAAGCAGACGATCAGCGCGATCACGCTATTGATGGGACTGCGCGCGCCTACCACAAAGAGCGCACTGATGATGCTGATGAGCGCGAAAGCGTAGAAGAGGACCAGCATCCGTGGTGGCAGGCAGGGGTGAACGGCGGCGAAAGTAAAGGCGAACCGCAGACCACGGAGTGCAGCTTGGCTTCGTCCTCGATTTCGGCGTTCGTGTTTGAAGGCTTCCGCTTCATCGGCTGAAACATTTCATCCGTCGATCCGGTTGAAGCCGCTCGAATGCGTTCCGCGCTGTCGACCCTTCGACCTGCGAACGCTCGGCTCTCTCCCACGAGCCTCAGCAGTACAAGATCGTTGTCAGCAATGATGGTTCTCTCCAGCCATCGCCCGCGGGCCGTGTTCAGCCTGAACCTGAACCACCTGGAGAGATGCGACTTCGACCTGCCTGCCGATCCGTTCAAATAACTGAATACCAGTCGATAAGGCCAGCCCTAGGGGTCTTCTTGGCACTTGCGCTTGGAAGCGGTCACGCGGCCACCTTCACCGTTACCACCACCAACGATGCCGGCGCGGGATCCCTGCGGGCGGCCATCACCAGCGCCAACGCGGTGCTCGGGGCGGATACCATCCGCTTCAACATCACTGGAGCCGGGGTGCGCACCATCACGTTGGCGAGCGTTCTGCCTACGATCACGGACCAGGTCCTGATCGACGGCTACACCCAGCCGGGGTCTTCCGTGAATACCGTGGGGCCAGGCAGCAATGCGGTCATCCGCATCGAATTGAATGGCAATAACACGGTGGCCACGGGCCTTACGATCAACACCTTCCATTGCTATGTGCGTGGCTTGGTGATCAACCGGTTCACCACCAACTCCATCAACATCGCTGCCGGTGCGGACAATGCGCGCATCCAGGGCAACTTCATCGGAACGAACGCCACGGGTACGGCACCCAGCGGATCCGGCAACGGCATTGTTGTCTTCGGAACGAACAGCCAGATCGGCGGATGGGCTGGTGAGGACAGGAACCAGATCTCGGGCTGTACAACCTCCCCGGCGATCCGCTTGTCCGGAGCCTCTTGCACGGGCACACAAATGCGCACCAATAACATTGGCCTCAGCAGCGACGGCACCACCATTATCGGCGGTGTGCAGGTTGGATTGCGAGCTGAGAACGGCGCTACGCAGAACACATTCGGCGAGGTCGGGTGCTGCTACAATCAAGTGGCGGGTTGCACCAACCAAGGTGTGGTCGTTGCTGATGCGGCTACTCGCCTGGATATCAAACCCAACTACATCTGGGGAAATGGCGGCTTGGGGATCGACCTGGCGAATAACGGGGTGACCACCAATGACCTGAACGACGCGGACAGCGGCCCGAACAACCTGATCAACTTCCCGGTGCTCGTGAATGCCATGAGCGATGAGGAAGGGCGCGTGTATGTGGACTTCACCTACAACGGAACGCCCAGTACCTGGATCCGTTTCGATTTCTACGCCAACGCCAACCCCGACGCCACCCACGGCGAAGGGCAACTCTGGATCGGTACCCGCTATTTCGAGACCAGCGCGAGCGGTTCGGATCTGTTCCACGCTACGGTAGGCGCATGGAACGCCATTCCCGCAGGTACGATGATCAGTTGTACCGCCACCAATGAGGGCCTCGGTGCCACCTCGGAATACGCTGCGAACCTGGCCTGCACGGGGCAGAAGTTCATGGTGACGAATACGAACGATGTGGTGAACGGTGATACCTCCTCAGTGCGCAACCTGATGTACAACCAGGGGGGTGATGGTGTTTCGTTACGTGAAGCCTTCCTAGCGGCCAACAACAACTACGACGGGTGGACGGCCAACTACATCTACTTCGATCTGCCCGGTACTGGTGTGCAGACCATGACCCCAACATCGCCACTGCCATCAATGACCACACTTTAAACAGAAATACCATCACTCCACCACCA
>JANOPI010000284.1:0-3191 GCA_031421755.1 Flavobacteriales bacterium
CTTCCGAACGCTCCATTTCACACTTTTGGCTGTCCTTCCCTTCGCCGGAGCGGTTGCCCAAAGCCTGCCTTCTGAACTTTACTTCAGTGCGGATGGGCGCATGCTGCATACGGGTGGCCAGCCCAGCACAGGGCTGTACGAGAAAGAGACCATACGCACCTTGGATCTGCAGTTCGCCCAGCCGAACTACTGGACCTTGATGACCCAGAACTACAACAGCCAAACGGATATTCCTGCAACGCTGACCGTGGATGGGGATGTGTACGACAGCGTGGGTGTCCGTTTCAAGGGTCAGACGAGCTACAGCATGTTGCCACAGGGATCGCAGAAGAAGTCCTTCAACCTCACCATGGACCATGCGGTGGACGGGCAGGACCTGATGGGCTATGGTACATTGAACCTGAACAACGCGTTCCAAGATGCGTCGTTCCTGCGGGAGGTCATGTACCTGGACTTGATCCGGGATCACGTGCCGGCGGCAAAGGCCAACTTCGTTCACCTGAACATCAATGGTGAAAGCTGGGGGCTCTATCCGAACGTGCAGCAGATCAACAGCGACTTCGTGAAGGAGTGGTTCTTCAGCAACGATGGAACACTGTGGCGCGCGGACCGCCCACCCGGATCTCCCGGTGGGCCAGGCGGCGGGTGGGGTGATGGGACCGCCGCACTGAACGACCTAGGTCCTGACACTGCGGACTACCAAGACCACTACACCTTGAAACGTACGGAGTTGGTGAACCCATGGGATGACCTGGTGCGGGTGTGCGAGAAGCTGAACGGCCTACCGTTGAACGAACTCGCTGACAGCTTGGACAACTACATCGACGTGGATCGCACACTGTGGTTCCTGGCCAGCGAGATCGCCTTCAGCGATGATGATGGCTACGCGTACAAAGGCAAGATGGACTACTACCTCTATTACGATGTGGAGACCGGAAGGATGACCCCGCAGGAATTCGATGGCAACAGCGTGATGAAGAACAACGCCGTGAACTGGAGCCCGTTCTACAACGCCGATGACGTGAACTATCCCTTGTTGAACCGGATGTTGGCCGTGCCCGAATTACGCCAACGCTACCTAGCGCATATGCGGACGTTGATCACGGAAAAGATGCAGTCGGGTGCGTTCAATTCCTTGCTCTCGAGCTGGTCCACCATGATCGATGCGGAAGTGAACGCCGACCCGAAGAAACTGTACACCTACACCGCCTTCAACAATGAGCTTACCGTACTGCAGAATTTCATCACGAACCGCAGGAGCGTTCTGCTTGGAAACTCCGAAGTAGCCCAATTGGCCCCGATCATCACCAACGTGCTCCACCGTGTCGATGGCGAGGACTGGGCTGCTCCTGATGCATCCACCGCCGTGCAGGTCTCGGCTTCTATCGCGGATGCGGGCAACACCGAACGTGTGGATCTTTTCTACAGCATGGGTGCCTATGGCCGGTTCACAGCGGTGCAGCTGTTCGATGATGGAGCGCACAACGATGGTGCAACGGGCGACGGTATCTATGGTGGAACGATACCAGCGGCACCAGCGATGACCCGTGTGCGTTACTACGTGCAGGCCACGGCGAACAATGCAGCGCACAGTCTTTCCTACGCCCCACCGGGTGCCGAACACGATGTGTATACCTACCAGGTGCAAGTGAGTTTTGCCCTGGATCCCGTTGTGCGCGTGAACGAATTGATGGCGCAGAACACCAGCACGGTAATGGATGAGAACGACCAATACGAGGACTGGATCGAACTGTACAATACGGGCACCGAACCGATCGATCTGAGCGGTGGCTGGCTAAGCGACAGCCCAACGAACGTGTACAAGTGGCAATTCCCTGCAGGCTCCACCATGGCACCCGGCACATACTTGATCGTGTGGGCGGATGAGGATGCCAGCCAAGGCACATATCACGCGAACTTCAAACTAACCGCAGGGGGCGAGGAAGTGTGGCTCACCGGTCCCGATGGGTTGGTAATGGACCATGTCGTGTTCTCCGCGCAACAAGCGGACATCGGCTATGCACGCATTCCGAACGGGACCGGACCCTTTGTTGAACAAGGACCGACGTTCGCTGCGAACAACGAGATCAACACGACAGTTGAAGAGAACGTTCGAGATGGTGTTGCCGTCTACCCCAACCCTGCGGCGAACGTGATCACGATCCTCACCGACAAGCCCACTGCAGTGCAGGTGTTCGATGCAGTGCAGCGGGTGATCTGGACCGGGATGTTCACTGGGCGATCGCAGTTGGGCGTGAGCGATTGGGCGGCCGGAACATATGCGATCCGCCACGCTGGTGGTACACTGAAATTGGTGGTGGTGCATTGACCTGGGCAACCTTTCCATGGTGATCCGTCCATCCATAAAAGCACACGGGCACCATGGCGGGCACACCAAAACAAGGCATGAAGTTCTCCTGCGATCAGCGCTGGGAGGATATGGCCCCACAGGGCAATGATCGCTTCTGCCTGAGCTGTCAGAAGCCGGTCATCGATTTCACGAACTGGGATCGCGCTGCGTTGATCGCCTACTTCAAAGAACGACCCGATACCTGTGGCCAGTTCCGGGCTGAACAAGTGGATCCATCCTTGATCCCGCTAGGCAACGCAACCGGGCCTTGGCGCTCAGGATTTCTAGCAGCGGCAGCAGCACTAGCACTAACCACGGGTCGTGCGCAAGATGCCAAGCCACCCGCAGCGACCACCGAGCAAGCACCTGTTCCAGCCATTGACGACCCTGGAACCGGGTTCCTTGACAAATGGGGTCCCGAGATCGGCATCAAGGCGGATGGCCCCTACTGCAAGAAGTTGGAGCCGATCGCGAAAGCACCACCACGGCACCGCGTTTTCGTATCCGGGCAATTCCCGTTCCTGCACATCCGCGAGCGCATGCGGCGTGGGAAGATCCGTATCACAGGCTGCCCATCCTTCTAACAAGCACAGCGCGGGAGTTGGTGGCACCTGCACCTCGGTCTACTTCCAACAACGTCCGTTGGATCTGCAACCAGTGTCTTTCCTGATGGGCGATCGGGAAGCGAAAGGCATCGCCGACCTTGAAACGAAGGATCGGGCCCAGGGTGCTAACGACCTTCTCTCCTTCCAATCCACGGGTGCGTGCGCGTTCGAGCAACCCGATGAACCCGTTCACCATCGCTTCGTAGTCATCGATGGGCCGAAGTGCATCATGACCG
>JANOPI010000285.1:0-4016 GCA_031421755.1 Flavobacteriales bacterium
GGCCGGTGACGGCGAGAACCGCTTCGATGTGGAGATCGTGGGCGTGAACGATGGCGGCCTGGACGGATATGGGGACAATGACCGCTACAGTACCCATTTCGCGATGCCGGTGACCTATCCGGAGAACTTCGTGATCTGGTACAAGACGAACAACAGGCCGAATGAGAACGACCTCTTTGTCCGCGACTTCCAAGGGAACGTCGTAATGAGCCGAACCACCCACACGGCGAACACCGTGTACCGCGACACGCTCGAACTGCCGCCCGGCTGCTACGAGCTCGAATTCACGGACAGCGGAAATGATGGCCTTTCGTATTGGGCTGACGACGACGCTGGGAACGGTTACTTCCGCTTCCGCTCACTCACCAATGTGAATCTGCGGACCTTCGAGCCCGAATTCGGCCACCGCATCTACACGGCCTTCGGTATCGGAAGTATCACGGGGGTAAGTACACAGGACGCCGAGTTCTCATTTACCGCGCGCCCAAATCCGAGCGACGGCCGCTTCACACTGGCCGCAGAAGGCATTTTCGGCCCGGCCCGTTTGGAGGTTGTGGACCCCACCGGCCGCCTGGTGATCAGCACCAACCTGATCATGGACCAGCGAAACATCCCCGTGGACCTCACCAGCGAAGCGGATGGCATCTACCTCGTGCGATTGGTGCATGAAGCGGGCACTTCGCTTCTTCGCCTGGCCAAGCGCTGATACTTTCGCCCGTCGTCCGGCTCCTCTCCCGTGGCGTGACGCTCCGCATTCCTTGTCGTCAACAACCACCGCAACCACACAGCCATGCCCATTCGAATGACGCCCGATGAGGGCCAAGAACAGAACCAAGGTCCACGTCCAAGCCGCGGTGGCGGTGGCGGCCTTCCGAATATCGGTGGAGGTGCCGGCGGCCTTATCGGCATGCTGCTGCCCATGCTGTTCAAGAATCCCAAACTCCTGCTGATCCTGGTCGTGGTCGGTGGTGCGCTCTACTTCATGAGCGGGAGCAAAGGCTGCTCTGGCGCGGGTGGTGGTGGCATCACCGATGTGGTGAGCAACCTCATTACCAACAAGGGGGCAACCCTCGACCCCAAAGAGTATGACCGGGCCGAAGTGTCCGAACCGTTGGCGGACAACGTAAAGAACCCGCTGCCGGAGAAAGTCTCGTTGGAAGCCTTCGCTCCTCCCCGCTTGAACCAGGGACAGCAGGGTTCTTGCGTGGCCTGGGCCAGCGCCTATGCCGCACGCAGCATCACCAACAATGCCGCAACCAAGCAAACGCCCTCCACGGCGAACGCCTTCAGTCCGAGCTATCTCTACAACCAGATCAAGATCGAGAACAGCGGGTGCCAAGGCAGCTACCTGATCCGCGCGATGGAAAACATGAAGGTCGGCGGTGTGGCACCCTTCAGCAAATTCGCCTACGATGACCAGGACTGCAGCCGACCGCCCACCTCAGAAGCCAAGCAGGCCGCACAAGCCTACCGCATCAAAGGGTTCCAGCGCCTCAGCTTGAGTGATGATCCGCGCAGCAAAGTGGATCTCGTCGGCATGAAGCAGCAGCTCAGCCAAGGCGCTCCCGTCGTGATCGGCATGATGGTCGGAGGTTCGTTCATGCAAGAGATGGAAGGCCAGGAGAAGTGGATCCCGAACGACAATGACTACCAAGCGAGCGGTTTCGGAGGCCATGCCATGTGTGTGATCGGCTACGACGATTTCAAGTTCGGCCAGGAAGGCGGCTTCCAGATCATGAACAGCTGGGGCGACAAGTGGGGCAAGAACGGCATCGCTTGGGTCAGCTATCCGGATTTCGACCACTTCGCGAAAGAGGCCTACGCCGTGTACCCGCAAGGTGAAGGCGTGGACGTGAAGCCCACCCGCTTCGATCTTCGCTTCGGACTCGCCGTGGTGGACGCCAAAGGAAAGGCCACCGGCGAGAACATCCCGCTCACCCGCGAAGGCGGCCGTGTCTTCCGCACCGCCAAGCCCATCGCCAAAGGCACGCGCTTCAAGATCGAGGTCACCAACAACAGCGAGTGCTACACCTACATCTTCGGTGAAGAAACGGACGGCAGCACCTATACCCTCTTCCCCTACACGCCGAAACACTCCCCGTATTGCGGGATCACCGGCACGCGTGTATTCCCGAAGGACCAGAGTCTTACCGCCGATGATATCGGCACCACGGACGTGATGGCCATCCTGGTGTACAACCAACCCGTGGAATACCCGAAGGTGAACGAAGTAATGACCCAGAACCCGGCCAAAGGACTGGAAACCAAACTCGCCGCCGCTCTCGGCAACGAACTGATGAACGCCGATGGCCTCACCTATTCCGAAGGCGCTACGTTCGGGGCCAGTGGACCGGCCAGTAGCAATGCCGTGGCCTTCGTGATCAAGATCGATAAGCGCTGAGCAGAATGCTGAACTGATATCCGGATCCTGGTATGGAACAGCTGCCAAGCCTGTGCCCTTACCTCCCTGATCGGGGAACAACGACAAAGGCGCGCCCAATGGGCGCGCCTTCGCTTTTTCGGAAAGGGTCAGATCATTTCGACACCGCGATGCGGCTGGTGATCACACGACCGTTGTACACCAAGGCCACCGTGTAGGTGCCATTGCTCAGATCAGCCACGTTCACCAGGAGCCTCCGGCTACCGGCTTCACTGGCCACCACGGCCTGTTGCAGCACCACGCGACCCGTCACATCGTGAACGAACAGCGTACCGCTACCAGCGTTCAGCAGGTCCACCTGAAGAGTGAACACGTCCGATGATGGGTTCGGGTATGCCGCAACTTCACTGGTGGCTTCCCCCATCATTTTCTTGTCACCTTTCTTCTCGCACAGGAAGTGGCCATTGTCAATAGTCCCACCCGTGTAGTTCTCGTTGAAGAGCGTGAGCGCCTCATTGAATTGAACCGCCGTATATGATCCACCGCAACCTCCGATGAACTGGTTGGCCGCGTCGATCACTTCAGCCACCGACATTCCGGCGAAGTCACCACCTGCGTAAGATAGATCACCCGACCAGCCGGTAGCTTCAGAAAAATCGGGGTCGCACGCATCCACTGTGATGTTGATCACCGCTGCTACCAGCTGGCCAGCGAGCACATTGCTGTAAGTGCCGCCCGGGTTCACCTTATCGCTGGGGAGCATGCCCGCCGTGCTACCGCTGGGCAGGAAGTTCTTCACCGCCGTGGAGCTGGTGAGGGTGAGCGTGTGGTTGGAAGCGCAGCCTACGGTGATGCCGTTCGGAAAGCATGCCGCCCAATGGTTCTGCAGGTACATCGCCGGGTTGTTGCCGTTCGGTGTGGCGCCCCAGCCGCCTTGCGTCTGCGTGCGGAACACGCAGTTCTCTTCCTCCTCGCACACCAGATCCAAGCTGCCTTTGAACCAGCACTTGACCTGATCCTCCACCCAATAGTCATAGGTGCCAGCGCTGAGCCCATCTACGGTGGCCGAGGAAACGTTCCCGTTCCAGTAGTAGGTGTACGGCTCCACACCGCCTGATGCGGTCATGGTCACCGCCCCGTTCGCGGCCTCCCCGCAATCGGGTGCCGTGACGTCCAAGTTGACGTTGATGGCGCACTGGCCCTGGACGAACGCAGGCACCACGAAAGCCATTGCCAAGGAAGCGAGGGAAAGTGTCGTCTTCTGTTTCATCTGTAATGGTTTTTTTCGTTTGGTGACCCAAGTTCCGTTGCGGCCCTACCGAATGTCAAGGACGAATACTTCATTTTTATCGATGGAAGGCCAAAATGGAAGTCCGAAACGAGCTGCTCCTGATGGGGAGGCGTGACTGCACAAGCTCCTCTCCGCACTCAGTTCATTCCAGTATCTGTACAACCACCGACGGACGTTCCCCAGTGGCCGAACCACTTCAAACCGGTCCCTGCTCCTGCTTTCAGCCGCCACCAAAGCCCAACGCCCCATGCCCTATCCCGCATCGAGATCCGCAACAGCGCTCGGCAATGAACTGATGAACGCCGATGGCCTCACCTATTCCGAAGGCGCTACGTTCGGGGCCAG
>JANOPI010000286.1:0-3850 GCA_031421755.1 Flavobacteriales bacterium
CGCCATTCACGTACGGACCTCCGGCACTGCCATGAGCGACTTCCCGGGCACCTTTTTGCGCCTGCTGTTCGGCTACGAGGAGGGCCTGCCGCTCACCTTCACACAACTCTTCTTCTGGGGCTTCTTCGTGGTCGTGCTCGCGGGGTTCGCGGTCACGCACAAGCGTATCGCTGTTCGGAACGCCTGGCTCTTCTTCGTCAGCTTGTTCTTCTACTACAAGACCAGCGGGCTCTTCGTCCTCATCCTCCTCTTCTCCACGCTGAGCGACTACTCCATCGCGCTGCTGATCCACGGCGCGACCAGTCTTACACGCAAGCGGCTGTGGCTCGCACTGAGCGTTTCAGTGAACCTCGGGCTGCTCTGCTATTTCAAGTACGCGCACTTCCTTATCGAGAACATCAACGCGGCGTTCGGCACGCACTACATCGAAGTGAACTACTTCGCGCTGTGGTCGAACGACCTCTTCGGCACATCGCACTTGGCGGATCGCATCCTGCTGCCTGTGGGCATCAGCTTCTTCACTTTCCAGGCCATCAGCTACGCGGTGGACGTGTACCGCGATCATATCAAGCCGGTGCGCAACATCCTGGACTTCGGATTCTTCGTCAGCTTCTTCCCGCAATTGGTGGCCGGGCCCATCGTGCGCGCGGCGGACTTCATCCCGCAATTGCTCGCACCATATAACCTCGCGCGTCGAGACTTCGGCCTCGCCGTGTTCTGGATCATGAACGGCTTGGTGAAGAAGGTGGTCATAGGCGACTACATCGCGCTCAACTTCATCGACCGCGTCTTCGATGATCCCGTGCGTTATTCCGGCTTCGAATGCGTGATGGCGCTCTTCGCTTACTCGTTGCAGGTGTACGCGGATTTCAGCGGCTACACGGACATCGCCATCGGGGTAGCCTTGCTCATGGGCTTCAAGCTGGCCACCAACTTCAACAGCCCGTACAAGGCCGAGCACGTCGGAGAGTTCTGGAAGCGCTGGCACATGTCATTGAGCACTTGGCTGCGCGATTATCTCTACATCCCGCTCGGCGGCAATCGCGGCGCAACGGTCGGCACGTGGATCTGCCTCGGCCTCCTGGTCGGTGTGGCCGTGCTGTTGAGCGGCGCGTTCTGGTTGATACCGCTAGCGTTCAGCTTCGTGGCGGCGGTGGCCGTGCTTGTGCGCTACTTCCCTTCACTGAAAGAAGGTATCACCACGAACATCAACCTGATGATGACCATGCTGCTCGGCGGCCTCTGGCACGGCGCGAGCTGGATGTTCGTGATCTGGGGTGGGCTGAACGGATTGGCGCTCGTCTTCTACAAGGCCTGGTACAAGGTGAGCCCCTTGAAGAACGCGAAAGGTTGGGCTGTTCACGCGGCGGCCGTGGCGCTCACGCTCACCTTCATCACCTTCACGCGCATCTGGTTCCGCAGCGACTCACTGGAAACGGCGAACAGCATCCTGGGACAAGTCACCGGCGCATTCAACTTCGGTGTGATCCCAGCCGTGCTGATCGGATTCAAGAGCGTGTTCGCGCTGATGCTCTTGGGCTATGTGATCCACTGGCTGCCGACGACGGTCAAGCAGAAGTATCGCGAACGATTCGCGGACCTTCCGCTGTGGGCGATGGCTTCGGTGTGCGTAGGGGTTGTCTTCGTCACCTACCAGTTCGCGGCTGCGGGGAGCGTGCCGTTCATTTATTTCCAGTTCTGAGTCGTTCGGTAGGGTTAATTGCCAGGTTCCGCTAGTGCTTGGCCATGGCCTTTCGTAGCTCGATCAGGTACCCCAGTTCTTTCTTGTTCACCCCATGGAAAGCTTGGGCGACCTCCTCAGCGGCGGCCAGGATGGTGCGGTCCAGTGCGGCGTGTTGCTCATCGCGGTGCTGGCTCATGTAGGCGATGAAGGATTCGAAGCAGGCGTCCGCATCCGCTTTCCTATCCACGAGCACATCGAATTCGAACTCCGTGGTAAAGGCATGGTCACTGCCGAAATGATCCCTGAACAGCTCGTGGGGAACGAGTTGTTCCTTCACGACGCGCTTCAGGGCTTCCGCTTCTTTGGGGGCCACTCGGCCATCCACCGCGGCCAAGGCATACAGTAGGCGACCGAATTCTTTGTAGAACAATTGCCGATTCATGGGGACAAGGTCCGCATGATCGGGGCACGGCGCCTGAAAAATGTCACTTAGGGACGGACCGGGCGCTGGCGGGGCACCGATCAACGCATCCTCACCACCCGCGAACACAGGCGTGCGGCTGGGGAATGGCGTTCGGTCAGAAGAACTCCGTTCGCGGGATGGTACCGCTATCGCCGCCTTCGAGCGGTACTTTCGCACCGAAGAACCGAGAAGAAAAGCCGAGAATGCTCAGACAGAACCTTTCCTTCAAGCTTCAACAGAAGCTGAGTCCCCAGCAGATCCAATTGATGAAAATGCTGCAATTGCCCACCGTGGAGATGGAGCAGCGCATCAAGGAGGAGATGGCCGAGAACCCCGCGTTGGAAGAAGGCGAGGAGGGCGATGGTGAGGAAGTGCCCGAGGAAAGTGTGGAAAGTCTCGACACCGAAACGGACGAGAAGGGGGAGAACGACGACATCGACCTGAGCGACTATTTCCAGGACGATGACGGCGTGCCGGAGTACAAGACGCAAGTGAGCAACAAGAGCCGCGATGATGAGGATCGCGACATGCCTTTGGCCGGCGGCAACACCTTCCAGGACAACCTGCGTACACAACTTTCATTGCGCAGCATCGACGACCGTACCGAGCTGCTGGGCGAGCACCTGATCGGCAACCTCGACGAGGACGGCTACCTGCGCCGCGAGCTGGACGCCATCGTGAATGACCTGGCCTTCACGGCGAACATCAGTACCACGAAAGAGGAGTTGGAGGGTGTGCTCAAGGAAGTGCAGGGGTTGGATCCGGCTGGCGTGGGCGCACGTGATCTGCGCGAATGCCTGTTGCTCCAGTTGCAACGTATGCCGCACGCGGTGGATACGCTCACGGCGAAAGCCATCGTGGACAAGCATTTCGACGCGTTCACCAAGAAGCACTACGACAAGATCCTGGAACGCCTGGAGATCGACGAGGAGGCACTGAAGTCGGCGATGGACGAGATCATGCGGTTGAACCCGAAGCCGGGGAATACCGAGCGCTCCACGGACAAGCCGATCCAGGAGATCATCCCGGACTTCATCGTGAACACGGTGGACAATCAACTCGATCTGCAGCTCAACAGCCGTAACGCGCCGGAGCTTCGCGTGAGCAAGCAGTACCGGGACATGATCTCCGAGTACCAGCGTAACAAGAAGGACCCGTCGGCGAAGGAGGCGCTGGTGTTCATCAAGCAGAAGCTGGACAGCGCCAAGTGGTTCATCGACGCCATCAAGCAGCGCCAGCACACCTTGCTCGTGACGATGGAAGCGATCATGGAGCACCAGCGCGAGTTCTTTCTCACCGGCGATGAGACGAAACTGAAGCCGATGATCCTGAAGGACATCGCCGAGAAGGTGCGCATGGATATCAGTACCATCAGCCGTGTAGCGAACAGCAAGTACGTGCAGACGAACTACGGCACCATCCTGCTGAAGTTCTTCTTCAGCGAGAGCCTCACCAACAGCGAAGGCGAAGAGGTAAGCACGCGCGAGGTGAAGAAGATCCTGAAGGACGCCATCGAGGCGGAAGCGAAGAAGAATCCGCTGACGGATGAAGAGCTCACCGACCTGCTGAAGAGCAAAGGCTACAACATCGCGCGCCGCACCGTGGCGAAGTACAGGGAACAGCTGCATGTGCCGGTGGCGCGGCTGCGCAAAGAGCTCTGATGAAGTCGCGAGTTGCGAGTGGTGAGTGGCGAGTGCTGCTTG
>JANOPI010000287.1:0-11312 GCA_031421755.1 Flavobacteriales bacterium
GCGTCTGCGCTCCATCCACGCTGATGTATTGGATCGCGTTCGTGGCCAGAACAGCGAGCACCAGCGAGAGCGCTGTTGTCAGGTCATCGTACCAACGAAGAAGTACTGATCGCAACAGGAACACCCCGATGAGGCACCAGACGATCGGTGCGAAGGCCATGCACCATTGGTAAGGTGGGGAGAAGCCGTCCGCAGGACAGTTCCCCAGCGCCGCGATGGAATGCGCGACAAGGAAGAACGGAAGCTCCATCAGCGCCACCCCGATCAGGCACTTGTCCACTCGATGGCCTTGGGCAGCGAGCACTGGATCTTCCACCGGGAGCATCTGGTAGAGCCCGCCGGTCCCGACGACCTGATAGCTGCTGTCGATCCCTTCGATCCAGCCCATGCGCTCCAGGTCATGGTAGATGAACGTCGAAGGCAAATAGCCATAGTAGGCGAGGGCGTCCCATGTGGTCACCTTCATCGGCGCCCAACCGCGCAGCTCGGAATACTCGAGCCGTGTACATAGGAGCACCGCCCCGATAAGGAGCACGGCCAGGAAGGAGAGATTTTTGCCCACGGAATGATCCCGCACAAAATATCGATGGCGGGCATCCGCCGTCGGACGCCCGCCAACACGGGAGAGACCCGCTATTGCTTTTCCTTCAGCTTCTCTTGCTTCAGGCTGTCGATCCTGTCCTGATCCGGCGCGTTGTGTTTCGGCGCTTCACGCCTAACCGTGCTATCGGCTGGTGCTGCACCGCTCTTCGTATCTCCACCGCTCGCGTTCTTTTGCCCGCAGCATCCGAAGATCAACAGGGAAGCGAGACCGCTACTCAATAACCAGCTTCTCATGGGCGATGGTGTTGTCGTTGGTGGTGATGGTGAGCACGTAATGCCCCGGCGAAAGTTGACCTCGATTGAATACGAGTTTGTTCTCGCCCATCGCAGGTGTTCCCTCGTACAGCAGTTTTACCAATGCGCCTTTCATGTCCATCAGGCGGATGGTGTGCGTTGCGCGGTCCGCTACGGTAAAGGTCAGGTTGAATAGATCGACCGTGGGGGAGGGGAATACGATGGCTGAGTTGCCCGAGATGGTCTGTTCGGTGGTTCCGCTGGAGCCGCCACCGACCTGTGCGATCCAGGTCTTCCAAGTGTTGTTGAGCACGCCTTCCACGTTCGCGCCGTAGCAGGCGGCCAACCACACTTCAGGCTCCGGCCCATTGTGCTTCCGCGCCATGCCGGTGTAGTCGCCCCAACGATCCTCGCCTCCTTGTATGAAATCCACGAATGTCTCGCCCGGCTTTACCAAGGTGTTCGGTCCCCACTGCATGTCCGCATCGCAGTTCACCACGTTCACTTCGGGAAATACCTGGGTTGAACTCGCCAGGAAAGCGACCATCACATTCGCGTCGCCGGTCGTAGTGGCGAAGGACGTCAGTTGAGGGTAAGACACGTCGATCACACCGGCCGCACCGTAGGAGGTCTGCGTAGGGTTCAAGTTGCTCAGGTCGATCCGCGTGTAGTGCAGGCCGTTCCAGCCTTGGCCGATGTCGCCGTGATGTATGCAATGCACCTTCCCGTCCAGAAAAAAGGCACCCATGATGCGGCAATCGCCATTGTCCAGCAGATCGTTCGTGCCGGGCATCTGTGCATCCGCTGCAGGTCCGTATTGCGCAACGTTCACCGTGTAAGCGTTCAACGAAGGAGTGCCGGTCATATCGTCCGTAAGGTCCCACACCACATACCGGTTGTCTCCACCGCTCGCGTCACTCACAAGGAGTACGCCTGGCCCGTAGTTTCCGCTCTGGCCCCAGCTTGCAGGAACAAGCGTGAACGCCCCGATGTCCGACTGCAGGTTGGTCCAGTACTGCCAGCTCAGGTTCTGGTTGTTGTAGCCCGTGTTCTTCTGGATCTGCAGAAGAACAGCGGATTGGAACTGGTTGTTGCCGCTGGTGAACAGGTTGCCGGTCAGGTAAACCTCATTGTTGCTCACACCGATGCACGGGTAGTCGAACCAGCAATTGTTGTCCAGCAGGTTGCCCGGCAATTGGTAGATGTTCCACCCATCGTTCGGGTTGTTCGTTTGGCTGAAACAGAGCAGGAGCTTGGAACTTGCCGCGTCTGATCCGTGCAGCACCACCATGAAGAAACGGTCCGAACCGCTGTCGTAAAGCACCTTCGGATCGTAGATGTTCGCGTTCAGCCCTTGGCCGCTGAAGAAGTCGTTCCAGAACCCTCCGAAGGTGGCCGTGCCGTCCGTGCCATAGTAGAGGATCCCATCGTTGTTCGTGCTCACGATCCAGCCGCCGTTGCTGATCGCCATGCTGTTGTCCGGCGGTGTTTGCTGCGTGCTCCAGTTCGCCTCGAAACTGCTGCCGATCTCCGGGGTGATCGCCTTGGGTGATCCATGGTCGTATTCCGGTTTGCCCCCGACCGCTGAAGCGAGTTTCTCCGCCAACTTGGCGTCCTTTATGGCGTTGACCTCCGGCAGGCCGTGGTTCCGCGCACTCATGCGCACCACTTTGGTGCCCCAATTCGTCGTTACGCTTGAATTCAGCACCGTGGCTGACAGCTCAGTGGTCTGTACGGACGATGGTATCGCGTTGCCCGTCGCGTATGGCCGTTGTACGTTCTGTTCAGGCAGCGTTGGTCGCGCGTGTTGCGCTTGAACAATGCCGAGCAGCAGTAAACCGACGAAGCACAGGGAGCTTCGCCGTTGGTGGGGGAAGGGTTGCATGATGATACAGGATTGGTCAGGTCAAAGGTCGAATGCCGAAGTGGATCCCGCAACAGGGAAGGTACCCCCATTTTTCGGTATGGCATATCTCGGCAGAACCACCACGGTCGGATCCCGCGACATCCACTACCGGCCCCTACTTTCGCCCGCAGCCCCTATTCACGGGCTTCCCTCACATGGCACTCCTCCAAGGCAAGGTCGCCCTCATCACCGGCGGTTCCCGCGGTATAGGTAAAGGCATCGTTGAACGTTTCCTGGAAGAAGGCGCGGATGTGGCCTTCACCTACGTGACCAGCCCGGAAAGGGCGAATACGCTCGCGGAAGAGCTCGGCAGGTCGGGGAGGAAGGTCCTGGCCATCCAGAGCAACGCGGCCGACTTTACAAGCGCGCAGGCAGCCGTGGACCAGGTGGTGAACGTTTGGGGAAAGTTCGATGTGCTCGTGAACAATGCCGGCATTACCAAGGACCAGCTGCTCATGCGCATGAGCGAGGCCGATTGGGACGCGGTGATCAATACCAATCTGAAGAGCGTTTTCAACATGACCAAGGCCGTGATGCGCACCATGCTCAAGCAGCGCAGCGGCAGCATCATCAATATGAGCAGCGTGGTCGGGGTAAAAGGCAACGCGGGCCAATCCAATTACGCGGCCAGCAAGGCGGGCATCATCGGATTCACCAAGAGCATGGCCTTGGAACTGGGGTCGCGCAACATCCGGAGTAACGCGATCGCGCCGGGCTTCATTGAAACGGAAATGACCGGCGCATTGGACCCGAAAGTGGTGGAACAATGGCGCGAGGGCATTCCCTTGAAACGCGGCGGTACGGCCACGGATGTTGCCAATGCATGCGTGTTCCTGGGTAGCGACCTGAGTTCATACATCACCGGGCAAACACTCCATGTCTGCGGAGGAATGTTGACCTGAATAACTGCGCGGAGCGCGCGGAACGCAACTCCGATCTGTGAGAACGCGTCCCCCCGATCCCACCGATGATGCCGAGTTCACAGATTTTGAGAAGGTGTCAAAGGGCGTGAAGTAGCCATCTTCGCGCCTCGTGTCGCTCACCACCTCGTATTCGCTCTGGCTGGCTCCGCTCTGCGTGCTGTTGGGCATCGTGGCCGCTTGGCTGCTGTATCGCCGTTCCACTGAACAGCACGGTTGGAACTCCACGCTCGTCTGGATCCTCGGGTCCGCACGCGCCTTGGTGATCGCGTTCCTCGCATTCTTCCTGCTGGAACCCATGGTGCGCGTTTTCCTGCGTGAAGTGCGCAAGCCGGTGATCGTACTCGCCCATGATGGATCCTCTTCGCTTCTGGCCACTTCCGATACCGTTGCCTTGCGTACTTCCTACCTGGCTAAATTGAACGAATTGACCCGAAAGCTGGGCGAGGACTACGACGTTCGGACCTTCACCTATGGCGACGAGGTGAAGGAGGGGCTGGACCTCGCACAGAACAATGGCCGCACGGACATCGATCGCCTCTTCCGCGAGGTGTACGACCGGTTCGCCGGTCCCGATCTAGGTGCCGTGATCATTGATGGTGATGGGATCTATACGACCGGCCGCGATCCCCGTCTTTCCGCGGAACGCCTGGGAGTGCCCGTTTTCGCGATCGCGCTCGGTGACACCACTGTGCGGCCCGATCTCGTACTGCGCAACGTGGATCACAACCGCATCACCTACCTGGGCAACGAATTCCCGGTGGTGGCAAGGGTGGAAGCCCGCCATTTCGATGGCCAGCGCACGCGTGTTTCCATTCTGCGCGATGGAAAAGAACTCATCGGCAAGGACCTCGTGGTGATCGGAGACCCACAGATCGTGGAGATCCCCTTCCTGGTGAAGGCCGATACTCCCGGGTTGCAGCGCCTCATCGTGCGTGTGGAACCCCGCGAAGGAGAGGTGAGCCGAGAGAACAATGCGCAGACCATCTACGTGGACGTGCTGGACGATCGCCAGAAGATCCTCCTCCTGGCCCAAGCCCCGCATCCGGATGTGGCCGCCCTGCGCGAAAGTCTCAACGTGCTCGAGGGCTACGGCACGGAGGTCGCCTATGCCGCCAATTTCCAAGGGACACCTGAGGCGTATGATCTCATTATCCTGCATCAGCTGCCCTCGGCCACGGTCGCGATCCAGCCCGTGCTCAAGCGCATCGCGGAAAAGAACATTCCTACCTGGACCATCCTTGGCCAGAACTCGGACTTCAACCAGGTGAACGCCCTGGAGGCCGGGCTGGAGATCACCAACGGACAGCGCATGGTGAACGACGCCATGGCCGCGATGAACCCGGACTTCGCGCTGTTCACCGTGGATCCGGAAGATGCCCGTGCCATCGAACGGTTCCCGCCGTTGCAGGTGCCTATCGGCACGTACGCGCTTGGGCGCGGGGCAGCGGCGCTCATGTTCCAGAAGGTCGGTGTGGTACGCACGAGGTATCCCTTGATGGTGGTGCAGCCCCAAGGTGAACGCCATGGAGCCGTTACCTGCGGTGAAGGTCTGTGGCGGTGGCGGCTGGCCGATCAGCAGTTGTTCAATTCTCATGCGCACTTCGACCGCTTCGTTCACAAGACCGTGGCCTACCTCGCACTGAAACAGGATAAGAGCCGATTCCGTGTGCGCCATGTGCAAGAGTTCACGCAGAACGAAAAAGTAGCACTGGAGGCCGAGTTGTACAACGCGAGCTATGAGCCGGTGAACACACCCGAAGCTTCCGTCACGCTCACTGATGAGGCAGGGAAGGAACTCACCTACACGTTCAGCCGCAAAGGGAACGGCTACACCTTGGAAGCGGGATCATTGCCGCCGGGACGCTACACCTGGAAGGCGTCCGCCACATTGGATCGTGAGCGCCTCAACGCCTCTGGTGAGTTCCTCGTGAAAGAACTCGTCGCAGAACGGCTCAGTACCGTGGCCGATCATGGCCTCTGGGAGAATATCGCCGCGCGCACCCAAGGACTGATGACCCATGCCGATGACACGCAGCGCATCGTTGAGGCCATCGCCGCCAAGGGGACCATCGTGCCGCGCTCCTATGCGCATGCCAGCTTCAGCGACCTGATCGGACTGCGTTGGATCTTCTTCCTGCTCCTCGCACTGCTCACGATGGAATGGGCCTTGCGCCGCAGGAGCGGGACCTACTGATCGTTCACCGTACGATCACTGCGCTGCCGATAGCACGCCGCATACCATTCGCAGCGTCCAATAAATAGCGCCCCGGTGCCAGGTGCGACAGGTCCAAGGTGGTCGTTGGTGCATTGCTCAGCACGCCAGTATGGACACGCCGGCCCAGTTGGTCGAATACGTTGATCGTGATCAGGTCACCGGGCCAGGGCCGCTGGATCGTGATCGGTCCGTAACTCGGAAGGGGATGGATCGGCAGCATGTGGTCTTCCGTTTCCGCGATCGCCACATCACTGGTGCAGAACTGCGAGATAGCCACCGTGTTGAAATTACCATCGCCATCGAGCAACACGGTACCGCTGCTGTCGGAAATGCTGTAATCGCCTTCGCCCCAACCACAACAGATACCATCTCCGGCTGCGTCCATGATGGTGAACGTGAAGCAGCCCTCCGCCAGGCAGAAGGTCGCCGTTTCTGTGGTCCCGCCACCAACATCCGCGTAGGGTCCGCCATGGTAAAGCAGCACGCCCTCTGACTCCACCGTCCAGATCGTCTCGGACCCGAAGTCATCCGTATCGATCGTAAGTGTTACCGGCTCACCGGGATCGGCCACGTGGATGCCCCGGTTGATCGCGTCGTTCGCCGCGTTGCCGTCCATACCGCCATTCGGGGAAGAGCAGCCCACCTGCAGCACGTGCGTTCCGGAGGCCACCGTGAGCATTGGAAGGGCAAGTGTTGCCGTTGCTCCCGGCGCCACGTTTCCCATCCATTCCGTAGTGTTCAGCACCTGACCATCGATCCCGCAGGTGATCGTGAGCGCGGTGAGGATCGTTGCGCCGTTGTTGCGGAAGGTGATCGACGGGCTGAGCTCTCCCATGTCGCAATAGTTCGTCTCCACGCCCGTGATCGCGAGCAACGAGGCGTCCAGGGTCACGGCTGGCGCGTTCGGGTCGAAACCGTCGATAACCGGCGTGCCGCAGTTGCCGAGCCAGGTCGTGAGCAATGGATAGCTCAGGTCGAAGCGCCCGAACCAGTCGTTCACATTGTTGGTGCATGAAGCCTGCCCGCCGAAGAGTTGGCCGATCAAGCGGCCTTCATCGTTCCACAGCCCGCCACCACTGCTCCCGCCCTCGGTGGTCCCATCGTCCCATCCCAGGATGTGCCAGCATTCCGCGCCGTTGAATTCGCCCGTGAGCGGTGCGTTCTGGTCGAAGCTGATCTTCTTCACATCGCCGGAAGGATGATGGATCGCCGTGGTCGCCGAGGGCCGCGTGCCCGTGGCATCCCAGCCCGTGTACCACACGTTGTAGCTCGCTGGCGGTGGCGTGTTCAGCAGGAGCAGCGCAACGTCACTGCCCGCGTCGCTTTCCAACAGCGTAGCGCCGCTCACCGTGTTCGTTGTGATGCCCGCGCCTGTGGGATCGCAGAGTGGGCTATCCCATCCGAAGCGAAAGGTCCAGTTCGTCGGTGAACCGGTCAAGCAATGGTTGGCTGTGAGGAAGTAAGGCGTGCCGTTGTTCGCGCACGTGTTCACCAGTTGTCCCGTACACAAACCGTTCCCGTTCACCACGATCATCGCTACCGAAGCGATCGGATCACGCCATGGATCCCCTTCCGGGCAGATCACGTTGTTGTTGCACGCGTCGCTGTCACCCAACCCGCGCTCCGCGCCGATCCCGCGGTAGCCGTGCGTCACTTGGGTGATGCGTAGCGCACCAGTTCGGCTTGTTCCCGGTGGACACTCATACTGGATGGTGATCCGATCGCCGGCCAAGGGCGAAACACCCATGGAAGGCGACCCGCCTGAACTGGCCTGCGTGAAGGCTCCGAGTATTTCACCCGCTTCGTTCCATACGAATACGCGTGCGCCCTCCGGAACGTGATATGCGCCGAAAACGAAGTTGATGCTCGTGGCATCCGGGCAGTGCAAGGTCAAGCGCCAGACCTGCGTGCCATCAGCGAGCGTGGTCCATGTCCCACTGTTCTCGGTCGAAAGGTCCGCTTCGTGGTTCACCCCGAAACGCCAGGGACCTTTTGCATCGCTGGTGATAAGCGCTTCGTCTTCCGCCATCAGGCGTTCCGTATCCACTGTCGGAAATACCTCGATCGCCGTATTCACATCAGCAAGAGAAATGGGCCGACCCCCAACGCCCACTTGCCCGACCAACAACAGGCCAAGAACTGAAAAGGGGAGAACGAGCAGCGCGCGCAGCATTCGATATGCAAGATGAGGTCCCGAAAAATACGGCCTGCAGCCAAGGAGGCTCCACTTCTGGCTCCTGCGATGAACGTTGCGCTCGGAAGGCTGCCCTTCGAGCCATGCACCTTCCGGGCTCCGTGCGATCAGCGCCGCAACAAGACCGCCGTTGCCGAACGCCGACCGGCCACTTCACTTCGCAGCACATATCCGCCTTCAGCCAAGGCCGCCAGATCAATGGTGAAACGCTCCGTACCGGATGGCACGATACCGGTGCGGACCGCGCGACCCGTCACGTCGTGCAAGGTCCATGCACCCGCTTGGGCGCTTGGAACAGGGAACACCACATGGATCGTGCCTTCCGTCGGATTCGGGAATACCGAAAGACCCTGCGACCCGGGCTCATCGAAGCCGATGCCTCCGATGCAGAACGCGATCTCCTCCCCATCGCCGTATTGGCCATCGCTCTCGTAGATGATGTTGAATGTACCGCCGATCACGTAGTGGCCATCGCCTTCAGCGCAGCAGATGCCGTCGCCGAATTCATCCGCGATCGTGAAGATGTAGCACGCTTCGCCCAGGCAGAACTCCCGGTGGATGGTGGTCGTATTGCCATTCACGTAAGGTCCGCCGCTGTAGAGTACGGACCCTTCTTCGTTGGCCAGTTGCCAGGTGATGTCAACCCCGAAATCGTCCGGGGTCAGGCTCAAGGTGACCAGTTCGCTTGGGTTTGCCGCAACGAAGTCGAACGAGAACAGGTCATCGTCCGTGTTCCCATCGGGTAGCCCGTTCGGTGCCGAGGTCTCTACGGTGAGCGTCTGTGCACCATCCAGGATGCCGATCGGGGCCAGCGGCACGTTCGCCGTTTGTTGCGGGGCCAGGTTACCGCTCCAATCCACGCTGGAACTCGCCCCGCCCACGATCCCGTAGGTGATCGTGACCTCCTGCAGGAAAGCGGTGCCGTTGTTCTTCAGCGTTACCAGCGGTGCGATCAGGGTATCGCTGCAGATGTTGGGTGCCACATTCCCGATGCTCGTTATGGCCGCGTTGTTCGGGATCGTCGGCTCGGTCCATCCGGGATCCAGCCCGTTCAACGTGTCGCATTCCCCCAGCCATTGCGTGAGTAGCGGATAGCTCACATCGAAGCGCCCATAATAATCATCCACGTTGTTCGTGCAGTTCGCCGCACCCCCATAAAGCTGGCCGACAATACGGTGGTTCTGGTCCCACAAGGCGCTGCCACTGCTGCCCGGCTCGGTGGTTCCGCTGTCCCAGTTGAACACATGCCAGCAATCCGCCGGGCCGTTGCCCACATCGATGTTCTGCTGCGCCTGGGCGTTGGTGTCGTGGCTGATCTTCTTGATGTCACCGCGCGGGTGATGGATGCACACGCCGCTGTCCGGCACGGTTCCGGTGGCGTCCCAGCCGCTGTACGTCACGTCGAATTCCGGTGGAGGTTGGCTATTGAGTTGGAGGAACAGCATGTCACTTCCCGCATTCGCGGCCAGTTGGGTCGATCCGCTCACCGTCTGGTCCGTGGGCGCATTCTCCGTCGGGTCGCAGGTGGGGCTGTCCCAGTTGAAACGGAATACCCACGCGTCCGGCGGTGTGCCGCCCACTAAGCAATGGTTCGCCGTAAGAAAGTACGGCACGCTGTCGTTGTTGCAGTTGTTCACCAAGGTTCCCGTGCAGTAGCCACCACCCGCGATGATGCAGGCTACCGAGCGGATCTCCGGACGCCAGTTGTCGCCTTCCGGGCAGATCACATTCACGTTGCACTCACCGCTATCCCCGAAGTCCCGGTCCATTCCTGGCGCAGGACGGTACACATGCACCACCGTGCCGATCGTGAGCGCGCCTTGGCCCGCAGCACCAGCCGGTTCCTGGTATTCGATCGTTACGCGTGTACCGACCAAGGGCTGCACGCCCAGTACGGTATGCCCCGGATTGCTCTGCGCAGTATAGCCGCCGAGTGTGCGCCCGTTCGCGTTGTACAGGAACACACGACCGCCTTCCGGGATCACATACTCCGTGAAGATGACCCCGATACCCATGGCCTGCGGGCAGTGCAGTTCCACACGCCACACCCGGTCGCCGTTGTCGAGCACTGACCACCGGCCCGCTTCCAACGTGCTGATCGCTACCTGGTGCTCCAAACCGAAACGGTTCGGACCTTTTCGCCCTGCGGCTTCGTTCTGCGCATCCTCGGCCAACAAGGCATCCACATCCACCGCTGGAAGCTCCACCGTGGGCGCGTCAGGAAGGGTGCTTGACCGGCGATCCGCCCCCAACGGATGCCCACCGAATGCGAGCTGGGCGGACACAACGGAGCAGGAGAACAGGCCCGCTAAGACTGAAACGTTGCATAACGTTCGGAACATGACCGGTGATTTTGGTGGTCTGACGCAGCCAGGTTAGCCCGCGTTGCCGCGATGAATGTACGAGGAGCTCCCTTTCCGGCACTTCCGCTCGCCATGGCCCGCAAGGCTATCGGTTCATGAACAAGCTCACAAGGTCGTGTGAGTACCACGACCGCTATTCACAGATGGCGCAGATTTCACAGATAGCGCCTGACGGCGCTTCAATCGTGCTCACCGCTTGTGGTCCATCTGTGGCATCTGCGGACACTGCTTACGCAAGCAGTGCCTTGGATGCATACCGGCCTGAGATCCGAAGCCCTGCTCCGGCATGGCTTCCAAGCGGCCCCAGATCAGCTGTGCTTTCATCAACATCGCAACGTTGAACCAGTGCCCGCCGGAGAACCGCGGGGTCGGCATCCTGTCCTTGGACGCCTCCTACCGCTGCAAGGGTTTCGGGAACTTCACGGACAACCGCTTCGAGCTCCTGTACGTGGGCATCCTGAACAGTTGGAACGACCCGCTGTTCGCCAACAGCGTGGATGGCATGCACTTCGACCGTAACTTGGTGGGCATCTACGATATGGTCTGCACCTACAGCATCGTGAAGAACAACCGCTTCACCGCTATGACCAGCACTACGGTGACCGACGACTACCTCACCATGGGCATGTACATCGACCAAAGCGCGGGCTACCTCGTGGGCACATTGTTTATCCAGGACGCGCAAGGGCGCGTCGTTTTCCAGCAACCCGTGCAAATGGTCAATGGACGACTGTCGGCGAACATTGATGTGAGTGATCTTTCCGAAGGTATTTACCACGTCCACCTTGCTGATGAGCGGTTGTGGTTGGCGGGTGCGAAATTCATGGTGGAGCACTGAAACCTCAGGGTCCCGACTATCATGAACGCACAGCAC
>JANOPI010000288.1:0-14928 GCA_031421755.1 Flavobacteriales bacterium
CCCGTGCTGCCGCCGATCTTCCAGTACTTGAACACGGTGAAGTCGCCATTCAGGAGTATGCTCTGGCGTTCGGTATCGGTGGTGGTATTGTTGGCGTAACTCCGGTTGATGTCGTAGCTGTAGTTCACCCCCAGGCGCCAGGGGATGTTGAAGTTGATGCCTGCGCCTTTGCTGGGGTCGGTATCCTCCACCACTTGGCGATCGTTGTCGATGGAGGCCACTGCGGCTTGGCCGTATTTGCGGCTCTTGACATCGAACCCCACGGCCACGTTGGTGTAGGTCATGCGCGCAAGCCGGCCGGTAACCGAGGCTTCGCTACGGTCTATCCGCTGGCCCAATTCGTTCACCGCGTAAGGGTCCCACAGGCTGGTGTAGTTGACATTGATCTTGTTGAACAGCGACGTGCGTGCACTGACGTTGATGGGCGACCAGCCAAGGCTGTCCTGCAGGAAGTCGTAGTTGGTGGTGACGCCCACGAAATCGAACAGCTTGATCTTCTTGTACTGCACATCGCCGCTTGCTGCTGTGCTGTCCAGCGTGGCCTTCTTGTCGCGCACCTTGGCCTCCAGGTTCTGGATCAGCCCGAAGTTCATGGCACCGCTTTCGCCCTCGGGCGGTTTGCCGTAGATGCCGATATCGAATGGAGAGTAGCTGGACGGTGCTCCGTTGGTGCCGAACGGCCCTTCGATCTGCGTGCCTTGGTCCGGCCGGTAGGTGAAACCCACGCTGGGCGTGATCACGTGGCGGATGGCCTTGAGGCCTTGGCCGCGGAAGGTGTACATGCCATAGACCTTGCTGGTGAGTGAGGCGCCCGCGCTCCACTCGAACGGCGCGGCGAACTTCGGGATGGTATCGGTCACGGTGAAAGTGGTATCGTCCGTGGTGTACACCGTTTTCTTCAACTGTTCGAAGTACATGCGGTCGGTGAATCGGATCTCGGGGTTCAGCGAGAAGAAGCGGCTCTTGATAGTGGTGGTCACCGCGCCCGAATGCCGCAAGCCGTTCTGCATGCTCTGCTGCAGTTTGGACATGTTCACGAAGGAGAGTTCCTGCTGGGTGGCGCTCAGGCGGTTGTCGAAATTGGTGGTCCAGTTCACACCGATCTGGTCGTAGAAACGCGGTGGTGCGCTTACCGGTCGCATCTGCTGGAAAGGGAAGATCCGCTGCACGTTGAAGGTGACGGACGGCAGGGTGAAATCGTACCGCTGCGTATTGCTGTTCTGGCTGTGGCGCAGGTTCACGGCAAGCGAGTACGGCTTGCCGGGCCACAGGTGGCTCCAGGCGATATTGCTCTGGAAGGTGTTGCTCAAATAGTTCTGGGTACTGCTGTTGAAGTTGTTGGTGAAGTTCTGGCTGCTGCCCACGTTCACGCTCGCGGTGAAGCGGTTGTTCAGGCTGGCCTTGGGGTCCAATTGGTGGTTCCACTGGATGAAGAAGGTGCGCGTGCGGCTGAAGTCGGGGTACTCCGGGTCGCTGTTCAACTGCGTGCTATAGCTCAGATTGAAGTTGCCGGTATAGTGGTAGCGGCTCTTGTAGCGGCTCAGTCCGCGGAGGCTCCAGCTGCCGCGGCTGTAGATGTCGCCTGTGAGCTGGGCATCCACATGGTCGTTGATCGGCACGTAGTACCCTCCGTTCAGGAGGAAATACCCGAGTGCATCACTGCGGCCGTAGGTGGGGATCAGCACGCCGGCGGCACCGTTCTGATGGTTGGGGAAGAGTCCGAAGGGCAGGGCGAGCGGAGTGGGTACGCGGCCCACCTTCATGATGGTGGGGCCGGTAACGATCTTATCGTCCGGGATCACCATCATGCGGCTCACGGCGAAGTGGTAATGGGGTCGGGGCCGGTCGCAGGTAGTGAGCATTCCGCCGCGGCTATGGATCTCCCCGTTCGGGTGGCGTTTGCTCAGGTGGGCCACCGCATAGAGCTGGTCTTCGGTGGTGCGCACCTCCTGGATCAACCCCTTCTTTGTCCGGAAGTTGTAACAAAGACTATCCGCGTTGATCACCTTGCCATTCTGCTTGAATTCCGGTTTTCCCACGATCTGGCCGGAGCTGTCCGGCGCACCAAAAGCACAGGTGGTCTCGTTCTTCAGGTCGAGCACGATGCGTGCGGCCGTGAGCTCCAGCCCTTCGTAGGTGACCTTGGAAGCACCAAAGAGGTACACGGTTTGGTTGGCCATGTCATAGCGCATGCTGTCCAGGGCCGCATAGGTCACGCGGTCCTGCAGCGATTGGGCCTTCACCTCCACCACCATGCACACTGTCAACAGTACCGTGATGAAAACCGTGCCCGGCATAGGCGGAAGCCCGGAACGCCCCCTTCTACATTCGCGCATCGGTGCGGCGGGGCGAAGCGGCTGGTCCATTGGGCGGCCGAAAGTAGCGCGACGCATCAGGGCGATACGGATGATCTGGATCACACGGGCGATACGATGGACGGCATTTCTGGCGGTGGTGCTTGGCGCGCCCGCACAGACCTTGCCACAAGCCGGTGACCCGAATCGCATCGATGTGGTGTGCCTGGACGCGGGCCACGGCGGCAAGGACCCCGGCAACTTGGGCACGGGCCGGTTCAAGACCACCGAGAAGCATGTTTCGCTGAATGTTACCAAGCTGTTGGGCAAATACATCCAGGAGAATTTTCCCGACGTGAAGGTGGTTTACACCCGCGAGGACGACCGCTTCATCGAACTGAAGGAACGCTGCGAGATCGCCAATCGTGCGAAAGCGGATGTGTTCATCAGCATCCACTGCAACGCCAATGAGAAGCACGAGCCGCACGGCACAGAGACCTACTTCATGGGGCTGCACAAGACCGACGCGAACATGCGCACGGCCATGAAAGAGAACGCGTCGATCCTTTTGGAGGACGGGCACGACCTGAAGTACGATGGGTACGACCCGAAAGACCCGGAGAGCATGATCGCCTTGAGCCTGCGCCAGAACGCATTCCTGGAACACAGCGCCATGCTGAGCGGTGCCGTACAGAAGCAGTTCAAAGAGCGTGTGGGGCGCAACGACCGTGGCGTGAAACAAGCGGGTTTCCTGGTGATCAGTTACACCACCATGCCGGCGATCCTGATCGAATTGGGATTCTTGAGCAACAACGAGGAAGAGGACTTCCTGCAAGGCACGAAAGGGCAGGACTTCATGGCCAGCGCGATCTACCGGGCGTTCAAGGACTATAAGAACGCCATTGAAGGAAAGGACGTTCGCATCGAGCCGATACCGGAGAAGCCTGATAGCACCCGCGTGGAGGTGGAGAAGCCAGAGGTCAAAGACCATGGTGTCCGATTCAAAGTGCAGATCGCCACAAGTAGCAGGCGGATCGAGTTGAATCCGAAGAATTTCAACGGATTGGAAGGTGTTGAAGAGATGAAGGGCAACGACCTGTGGAAATATGCCGTGGGCGATGAGCGCACGCTGGAAGCAGCGCGTGCCGTGCAGAAGATCTGTCGGGACAAGGGATATGACGGCTGTTTCATCGTGGCGTTCAAGGACGGCCAGCGGATCGATCTGCAGCAAGCCGTTACCTTGGCCCGCGACCCCTGAACCCCGCGCCAGTGCCGAAGATCAAACGAGAGTACACCATCGCCCTGATGATGATCGGGGCCCTCGTGCTCCTCTACTACGGCATCAACTACCTGAAAGGGATGAATGTGCTGGGCGGACGCGCGGTGTACCACGCCAAATACGCGGATGTGAGCGGGGTGAACGACGCCAGCCCGGTGCTGTTCCACGGTGCCAAAGTGGGCCAAGTGGTGGGTACCGAACTGATGAGTGACAGCAGTGGCATGTGGGTGGTCGCCTTCCAGATCGACAACGAAAAGCTGAAGATCACCAAGGACACACGTGCGGAGATCTACAGCAGCGACCTGTTCACGCGGGCCATCCAGATCGTGCTGGGCTCAGGCATACCTGCGGTGAAAGGCGACACGCTTGGGAGCGGCACCCAGGCCAGCTTCACGGAGGGGATCAACCAGCAACTGGACCCGATCAAGCAGAAGGCCGAGGGCATGTTGAACAACGTGGACAGCGTGATCATGGCCATCGGTGCGATGCTCAACAAGAAAGCACAGGACGACATCGATTCAAGTCTTTCCAGCCTGCGTGGGACGATGGAGAACATCGAGGGTACGACCTCGCGTCTGAACGTGCTCATCGATGCGGAGAGCGCGGCCATCAAGGCGACCTTGGAGAACCTTCGAACGGTGAGCGCGGCGCTGGCGGCCAACAGCGACGAGATGACCAGGATCTTTGCCAATATGGATTCGCTCACCGCAGGGCTCAACGATGGCAAAGTGGAGAAGATGATCGCCAACCTCAACGCCACCAGCGAGTCCCTCAAGGGCACCATGGCACGTTTGAACGAGGGCGAAGGCAGCTTGGGCAAGCTGATGAAGGACGACAGCCTCTATGTGAACATGAACAGCGCGAGCCGCGAGCTTGACCTGTTGCTGGAGGACCTGCGTGTGAACCCGAACCGGTACTTCAGCGTTTTCGGTAAGAAGGACAAGCTGCCCAAGCTGAGTGAAGCCGACGTTGAGCGGATCCATCAGTCCTACCAGAAGCAACACGCCACACCATGATCGCCAGCATCGCCTTCGTCCTGCTCCTGGGCGCGGCGAGCTGGCTCTTCGCGCGCAACTTCCTGCGCATTCGCCGCAATATCCTGCTGGGCCGGGATGTGGTGATCAACGACCGCAAAAGCGAACGCTGGGCGGTGATGACGCGTGTGGCCCTTGGCCAGAGCAAGATGATGGTGAAGCCGATCGTCGGCATCCTGCACATCATCGTGTACGCGGGCTTCGTCATCATCAACATCGAAGTGCTGGAGATCATCATCGACGGCATCTTCGGAACGCACCGCGTGCTCAGTTTCATGGGCGGCTTCTACCACTTCCTCATCGGCAGTTTCGAATGGCTCGCGCTCGGCGTGTGGTTGGCTTGCGTCATCTTCCTTGTGCGGCGGAACGTCATCAAGTTGAAGCGTTTCGTGATGAAGGAACTCGACGGCTGGCCCCGCACCGATGCCAACCTCATCCTATTCACCGAGATCGCGTTGATGACCGCCTTCCTCGTGATGAACGCGGCGGACTGGAGCCTCCAACAACAAGGTGCCGGTCACTACACCAAAGCCGGTGCATTCCCGATCAGCAGCGCCGTCGCCCAGCTTTTCAGCTTTCACACCTTTCAGCTTTCGGCTTTGGTGTTGATCGAGCGCATCTGCTGGTGGTTCCACATCATCGGCATCCTGTTCTTCTTGAACTACCTGGTTGTCAGTAAGCACTTGCATATCTTGCTCGCTTTCCCCAATGTTTGGTACAGCAACTTGAAGCCGAAGACGGAGATCGTGAATATGGAACGCATCACCGGTGAAGTGAAGAGTATGCTCGATCCCAGTGTTCAGCCCCCTGTGCCCACAGCGCGCACGGTGGCAGGTGTTGAGATGCAGGAGCGTTTCGGTGCGAAGGACGTTTTCGACCTGAACTGGAAGCAGCTGATGGACGGCATGACCTGCACGGAGTGCGGGCGTTGCACGAGCGTGTGCCCAGCGAACCTTACTGGCAAATTGCTCAGCCCACGGAAGATCGTGATGGATACGCGCGACCGCCTGGAGGAGGTGGGCAAGGTGATCGACGCGAAAGGCAAGTGGGAAGAAGACGGCAAGAGCCTGCACAGCCGGATCAGCGAAGAGGAGCTTTGGGCCTGCACCACCTGCAACGCTTGCACGGAAGCCTGCCCGGTGAACATCGATCCCGTTGGCATCATTGTCGATCTGAGGCGCTATCTTGTGATGGAAGAAAGCAAGACACGCCCTGCCTTGGCCAACATGCTCACCAACGTGGAGAACAATGGCGCGCCTTGGCAGATGGCGCAAGCTGACCGGATGAAATGGGCTGAACCTTCCTGAAGATCATGTACGGGCGCGAGACCTCGCGCCCACTACCCCCCACGCACATGGCCACGCTTATCGAAACCACGGAGAACGGCAAGAAGATCAGCCCGAAGCTCCCCGCGCACATCAAGAATTTCCTCATCGACATCGACGGAACGATCTGCGATGATATCCCCAACGAGGAACCGTGGCGCATGGCTGATGCGGAGGTCTTCCCCGAAGCGCTGGAGAAGCTGAACCTGTGGCATGAACAAGGCCACATCATCACCTTCTTCACCAGCCGCACCGAGGAGCACCGCGCCGTGACCGAGATCTGGTTGAAGAAGCACGGCTTCAAATACCATGGGATGCTGATGGGCAAGCCACGCGGCGGCAATTACCATTGGATCGATGATCGCGAGGTACGTGCCACGCGGTATGAAGGGCATTTCACCGATCTGGTGGAACGCAGCGCGACCGTACAGGTATTCGAAGATTGAACATGTTGTCAGTTGCCAGTTTTCCGGCGTGATGGAACTACCACGCTGTAAGCACAAGCCAGCGTCGGCAGCCTGACAACCGACAACTATCATCAGTGTCGGCAGCCAGACAACCGACAACCAACAACCGACAACCAAATGAGCGACCTTCGCATCCCCACCATGGCCGAAATGCTGGCCAGCGGCGACACCCCCGAAGTGTTGTTCTGGGTGGGCTGCGCCGGTTCGTTCGATGACCGTGCGCGCAAGATCACCAAGGCCTTCGTGCGCATCCTGAACGCGGCGAAAGTCAAGTTCGCGGTGCTGGGCACGGAGGAAAGCTGCACGGGCGATCCCGCCCGCCGCGCGGGGAACGAGTTCGTCTACCAGATGCAGGCGCAGAACAACATCATGGTGATGAACGGCTACGGTGTGAAGCGCATCGTCACGGCGTGCCCGCACTGCTTCAACACGTTGAAGAACGAGTACCCCGTGCTGGGTGGGAGCTATGAAGTGCTGCATCACACACAATTCATCAACGCGCTGATCAAGGAAGGCCGCATCAAAGTGGAAGGCGGCAGCTTCAAGGGCAAGCGCATCACCTTCCACGATCCGTGTTACCTCGGTCGCGGTAACGGCGAATACGAAGCCCCGCGCGAGGTATTACTGAAGCTGGACGCCGCGCTGGTGGAACTGAAACGCAGCAAACAGAACGGCCTGTGCTGCGGTGCGGGCGGTGCGCAGATGTTCAAGGAAGCCGAGCCCGGCACCAAGGAGGTCAACATCGAACGCAGCGAGGAAGCCCTGGCCGCATCACCTGACATCATCGCCGCAGGCTGCCCGTTCTGCAACACCATGCTCACCGACGGCGTGAAGCACTTCAATAAGGAAGGGGAGGTACAGGTGAAGGACGTGGCGGAATTGATCGCCGAGGCGGGGGAGTTATAGTTCTCAACGAACTGCTCAGAGTATTCGGTCCTGTTGGTTCGAACCAGTCCTGACTCGTTCTTGGATCGAGTCCAAAAAGTCGGTTGCGGCCATTTGCATTGCGTCGAGTCGGTGGCCTGCTATTGCCGCTCCATAACTGAAGATATCCGGTATATAGCCATGTGGCCAGTTCATTACAACTCTATCGAATTCAAAGCAGATCTCAGCCTCAATATGCTCTTCCTTCTTGACTTGAGAAAAGTTGAAGTCAGAGAAGATGAGACGTATGCGAAGAGGGGCATCGATATCTCCAGCGGCTCTCAGTTCGTTCACCTTTGCACCCAAAGCAGATTCGAACGTTGGCATGTAGTTCCTCTTTCCCTCGACAGAAATGAGATAGCGAAACGACGAGGCCCTAAAGAATTTGTTGAAGACGCTGAAAGTCGACGAGATCCTTTGCACTAAGCCCTCGAGATTCTCTTCGATCCAATCATGGGCCAATTGTCTGGTCCGAGCTTGGCGTTGCTCGTCAGAGAGCCTAGCCCCTTCAGCATGGACAAAAAGAATCTCCGCTCGCTTCGCCAGATCATTCGACTCGGCCAGATCTTTTCCTGCCAATGCATCTACTACCAGTTCCAGACTCCGCATTAAGCGTTCGCCCATGAACTCGTTGAACAGGTCTGGCGATGCACCATACACCTGTACCTCGGCGAGGAACCTGTTGTAGGCCTCTTTCTCTTCCAGCTTGATGATCACAGGAGGAAGTCCGAACCGCATCAGCAACAGATTGCTAAAGATCCGCGCAGTACGTCCATTCCCATCATGGAACGGATGGATGGTGACATACTCCCGGTGAAAGTCAAATGCGAGCAGGGCAGGATGTGGGGCGTCCGATGCTTTTCGTTCAATGCGCTCGATATCGGCCTTGGTGCGGTCAAGAAGCCGGTGCATCGCCTCAGCAACATGCTCAGGAGGAGTGAAGTCGATGCGTTCGCCGCGGTAGTTGGTCAGGTAGTTCGGCACCGGCTTCCAGCGCCCGACCCATTCCTTCTTCTCGGGGTCATCCTCCTTCACAATGGCCTTGTGGACTTCCTTGATGCGTGCTTCGCTCAACTGAAGTTCCCCACTGGACATTTGAAGGAGCTTGGTGATGACGTCATCGTGCCCCTTCATCTCCAGCACGTCTTTGATGGGCTTGCCGTCCACGGTCACGTTGCCGAGCATGATGGTCCTTGTCTCCAGCTTGGTGAGCGAGCTGCCCTCCATCACATTGCTGTGATAATTCCAGTCCAGCCGGAAGCGATAGTCCAGCCTGCGCTTGGCCTCTGCACTCAACGGCCCCGCCGCGATGATCCGCGCTTGCAGTTTATCAATGCGGGTGAGGAGATCGGCGAGGGCCATCGGCACTACGTTGTGTGCTGCGAAGATCGTGTTGAGTCGGGATGCCTCAAGGATAATACCTTGCCATTCCAATGGCCGACAAGAAGACCACTACGGACAAGTCTACAGGATCGCCTTGGAGCAAGCGCTGGGGTGGCTCCATCACCTTGACAGAGGCGGATTACAATGACCAAGGCAGACTTGGTCGGCTCGCACGTAAGGCGAGTTACCCCGGTCGGAGTTCTAAGCGGGGGTCAGGACTGCGCTGATCATCAGTTCACCAGCAGCAATTTCACCGCCGCCTCCAACTGCTGATCACGCCCTTGGCTCACCAGTCCCGGCTCCAGCGTCTGCTTCACGTCCGGTTCGAGCTGCTGGTTCTCCAAGTAGTTGCCGTTGTTGTCCACCATGCCAACTTGCGGTATGCCGAACCACATGCCGTTCTGCAGGCCTTCCCACCATACGGCGGTACCGGTGCCGGGTACGGGCATGCCCACCAATTTGCCGATGCCCATCGCCTTGTAGGTAACGGGGAACATGTGCGCGTCGCTGTAGTTGCTCTCGCTCATGACCACGCAGCTTTTCTTCTGGTACTTGAACGCTGGTTCGGTGCCGAGTTTCTGGTCGCGTGGCAGAAATGTCATGTAGGTCTTGCCGTTCAGGAAAGTCGCGAGGTCGTCGTGCAACCAACCACCGCCATTGAAACGCGTATCCACCACGAGGCCTTCCTTGTTGTGGTAGCGGCCGAGTGCTTCCTCGTACACGGTGCGGTAGCTGCCATCGTCCATGCCTTCCACGTGTACGTAACCGAGCTTGCCGCCGCTCAGGCTATCCACCAGGTGGCGGCAGCGCTCCACCCAACGGTGGTAGAGCAGTTCGCGATCACCGCCTTGGTCGAGCGGCTTCACGCTCTCATCCCAGCGCGCATTCGTTTTCGGATCGAACATGCTCAACAGCATCGGTCTGTTGCCTTTGCGGTTGAAGAGCTTCGCCCAGTCCATGTCCGCGGTGATCTCCACCCCATCGATCTTCTCGATCACATGGCCCGCCTTGATCTTCGTACCCTGTTTGATCACAGGGCTCTTCTCCATCACCTCGGTGATCTTCAATCCGGGCCCTGGATCGTTGGCATAGAACAGTCCGAGGGTGGCGGTAGCATCGCCGTTGGGCATATCCTGCGAGAAGCCGGCGCCCGTGTGTGAGGCGTTGAGCTCACCGAGCATCTCGCTGCAGAGCTCGGCCATGTCGTAGTTGTTGTTGATGTAGGGCAGGTAGCGCACGTACTCGGCCTTGTACTTGTCCCAGTCCACGCCCTGCAGGTCCACGCGGTAGAATTTCTTCTTCACCTGCCGCCAGATGTGCTCGAAGAGGTGCGCGCGCTCGGCGGTCTCGTTCAGCAGCAAGTCGCCGTTGATGCCGACGCCCTTGTTCTCGTTCTTCTCCAGGTCGTAGCGGTTGATGGCGTTGTTGCTCATGTAGAACAGGTTCTTGCCTTCCTTGTCCAACGTGAGGCCACCCGCATATCCATCGCCCATTTTGTTCAGGATCTTTGTTTCGCGGGTGCGGATCTCGAACTGCCAGAGGTCGAAGCCCTTCTCGAAGCGTGCGAGGTAGTAGACCTTCTCGCCGTCCTTGCTCAGCGCGGCTCCGCTCAGGTTGCTGGAGTTGGGCGTCAAGCGCACCTTGCGGTCTTCAATGCCGACGAGCTCGATCTTGATGGGCTCGACCTTCTTGTCGTTCTCATCTTCTTTCTTCTTGTCGTCTTCCTTTTTCTTTTTGTCCTTTTCGCGAGCGGAGCGCGGCGATCCCTCCTCCTTATCGTCCTCGCCATCCTTCTTGTCCTCGTCCTCTTTCGCGAGTGCGGCTTCCTCCTTCGTCATCTTGAATTTGTCGAAGGCCTCTTGCGTGAGGAAGATCGCGTAGGCATCGCCCTGCCCACCCCAGCTCGCATGGTTCTTCATGCCGTCGCGGTCGCTCATGAAAAGGATCGCCTTGCCGTCCATGGCCCACTGGGGCACGTAGCCGCCGTATCCGCTCTTGGTGAGATCGATGATGTCCTTTCCGCCTTCCGCGCTCACCAGTCCCACTTGGCCGATCCATTGTTCCTCGTGCAGGAAGTTCACCGTGAACCACTTGCTATCGGGGCTCCACTGGTACCACTGATCGCCGTCCGAATAGCTGTAGTTCTTGTTGCCGGGAACGATCACGCGGGTCTCTTTGCTCGCGAGGTTGAGAACTTTCAATGTGGTGCGTTCTTCCAGGTAGGCCACCTCTTTTCCGTCGGGTGAATAGCTGCACTGGAATTCTTCCGCAGGTGTGGTAAGCAGCACTTCTTCCTTCAGCAACGTGGCATTGAAGAAGTACTTCTCCTCTTTGCGCGTGATGGTGGTGGTGTAGAGGTCCCAACTGTGCCCGCGCTCGCTGGCGTAGAGCAAGGTGCGACCATCCGGGCTGAAGCTCACGTTGCGCTCTTGCTCGGGCGTATTGGTTACGCGTCGTGTGGTGCCTTCCGCCACCGAGGTCACGAACACTTCGCCATGATGGATGAAGGCCACCTCCTTGCCGTTGCTGGACACGTCATACTCATCCGCCTTGTTCACGTTGATGGTCTTCTCCGGGTTGTAGCGGCCGTCCGTGTTGATGCGGATCGCCACCTTCCTCGGTTCAGCGCCGTCGGTCATCGTGTAGAGTTCACCGCGATAGCTGAAGCACAGCACACCGCCGTCGCTCATGGTCAAGTAGCGCACTGGGTGATCGGCAAAGCGGCTCACTTGCGAACTCGCACCACCGGCCGCTGGCATTTTGTGGATATTGAAACTGCCTTTCTCTTCGGTGAGGTAGTAGATGGTGGTGCCATCCTTGGTCCACACGGGATTGCGGTCTTCGCCAGCGAAGGTGGTGAGCTGCTTGTACTCCTTGGTAGCGGGGTTGAAGGTCCAGATGTCGCGGGTGACGGATGAGGTGTGGTGCTTACGCCAGGTGTCCTCATAGCCTTTGCGATCATGGTAAGCGATGAGCGTACCGGCAGAGTTGTACTTGGCCTTCTCCATGGGGACGGTGCTCAATTGTAGAGGCCGACCGCCTTTCACGGGAACAGAGTACAGTTCGCCCAGACCGCCCACGGGGAACTGCTGGTTCTTCACATCATCCTGTCGTGTACCGTAGAAGATCACTTGGCTGTTGTCCCCTGAGAAGTCAGAAGCCGTTTCATTATTGCCATGGTAGGAAAGTCGCACAGGCGACCCGCCTGTGCTGGGCATCACGAACACATCAGCACTTCCGTAGCGCATGCTCGTGAACGCGAGCTGTTTTCCATCATGGCTCCAGACGGGTGTGTGGTCGTAAGCATCATTGGTGGTCAGCGGCACGGCATCGCCACCTGCAGCGGGCACGCGCCAGATGTCGCCTTGGTAGCACAAGGCGATGGTTTGGCCGTCAGGGCTGATGGCCGCGTTGCGCAGCCAGAGCGGGTCGGTCTGCGCCGTAAGTGAAGAGGTGAGCAGCGCAAAGGGGAAAAAGGCCAGCGAACGGTTCATGCTACGGGTGATGAGGTAGGCCGCTAAACTATCCGCCCCATGGAAGCCCTCGTCACGGGATGGACGGTTGATCTCGCCGCACCTTTGCCCCATGATGTCCACGACTTCTGCCCATCGCACGATCGACAGCATGCCCGCCCACGCACGAGTCTGGGTGTACAAGAGCGCAACGCCTTTCACATCGCAGCAGCGGCAGGCCATCCTGGAGCGTGGAGCGGCGTTCACCACGGCGTGGGCCGCACACGGCTCGGCGCTGGATGCGTGTGTGGATGTATTGCACGATCACTTCGTGGTGATCGCCGTGGACGAACAACAGGCCATGGCCAGCGGATGCAGTATTGACAAGAGTGTGCGGCTGGTGCAGGAACTGGAGCGCGATCTGGCGGTGAACCTGACAGACCGTATGGTGGTGCTGTACGAAGGCTCCAGCGGGATCACCCCGTGCCGGGTGCAGGAAGTGGAAGGGCTTATCAAGGGTGGTGCGTTGAACGCCGAAACCCCGGTGTACGATGATCTTGTGAATACCTGCGGGGATCTTCAAGCGCGCTTCCGCAGCCCATTGAGCACTACATGGCTGGCGCGTTACCTATGAGTTCGCATCGCGGATCAAAGGCTATACACGGCGGGCTGTTGGCGAAGTAAGGCGCGCGCCTTCCCCAAAGCGGACAAGGTGACCGCACCTTGTGCCGATGCTTACGCAGACCGACCGTCTGTTGGGTTCCCTGTCCGAGGGCTGGGGGCAACATGCCGTGTATTTCCTTTTGTTGCTGCTGGGGTCCTTGATCCTTTCGTGGCTGTCCAATCGGCGCTTGCGCCCGGTGGATCGCGGTCCGGCGTTGAGCGTGCCGATGTTCATCGCCTCCTTCGCCATGCTGCTGATCGCCCGGCATTTCATCCTTGACCGGTGGAACGCTGTGATCATCGCTGCGGGTCTCGCCGTTGCGGGGCTCTTCATCTCCAAGAGCGGAACGCGTGCGCCTGTGCTCATCGTGCTCATGCTGTCCGTTCTGCTTGGCTTCGGGTTGAACCTGAGTGCGCTCGTGGTGTTCCTCGCGGCCTTCATCATGCTGCTGTTCAGCCGCACCGCTGCTAAATGAGGAAGAAGCGAAAGAAGGGTTCCACACCGGTGGCCCTGCTCACGGGTCTTGGCTTGCCGCTACTGGGGTTATTCGGAGTTTTCTCGTTGATCCCTTACGAGAGCATGACGGCGCAGTGGCCTATGGCCATTACCACGGAAGAAGTACACGCCTACCAGCATTGGTTCGATCAGCGGCCGGATACGATGGCCGAAGTAGCGGTGGAACGTTTCGAACTGGACAGCGATGGGCCGTGCTCCGATACCGATGGGTCTGTGCGCCGCTTGAAGACCACGGATCGCACCGACACCGTCACCTTCACACGCGATGGCGATGATCGGATCCTGGTGTTCAACGGCGTGAAACCGTTGGATGGCCAGCACGCCGTACGGCTTACTCCTGCGGGCATGTCCGCGATCCGCATGTTGTACGCCGCCGAGGTGGCGCACGCGTATGGGTTGCCCACCGGAAAGGCGCGCGTGGTGAAACTCTTTACCTGCGGAGATGATGAAGGCTTGTTCCTGGTGGAGGAAGTGATCGATCAGCGCTTCGTGGATGCGCACGGCTCACCGGGTTCACTGCTGGTTGACAGTGCATTGGCAACCGGGAATGGACTCGTGGCGGAGGAGGCTGCCCGGTCCTTGCGTGCGCTTGCTGATGGTGATCACACCCGGATCAACGGGAACGCGGCGGCGGTGTGGGCCTTGGTAATGTCCGCTGCACAGCAGGAAGAGGCCGGTCCCTTGGCCTGGTTCGATCCCGCGAACGGCCGCTATGAACCGGCGTTCGGAGTGGGCACGAGCACAGCGGCGGATCCCGCTGACAAAGGGGCCCAAGCGGTAAAAAACTACCTGAGCACCGGTGATGCGCAGGAGAAGATGCGCGCCCTCTCCGCCACTATGTGCCAAGACAGCGCGGACCTGGTGGCTCGGCTGTCGGAACTGGATGCGCGCAATGCATCGGCCTTCGTGGGAGATACGCGTATCGGATACGTGCGGGCGCAACTGGTGCATGAGCGCGCTGGATTCCTGCGTCGGCTTTTCCATCCGGAACTCGACGGTCCTGCACCGGGCACGGAGGTGGAACGCCCAGCACCACAACTGGCGCGCGGCGAACTGGACCCTTTATTGCGCCGATACCTCGTGGGCGACACGATCCGCTTCCCACGGGCGAAGCATCTGATCGATCATGTGATCACGGTACCGGCCGGCTACGGTGTCGTACTGGAGAAAGGTGCCCGCTTGAACATGGCCCCGGGCAGTGGCCTCATCGTACAAGGCGCGCTGCATGTGCGCGGCACGGGTCTGAACCCGGTCTTTATCCGCCCCACGGACGAAAATGCGGCGTGGGCAGGCATCCACGTGAAGGGCAGCGGGGAAACACGCTGCGCGATCACCGGCCTGAAGATGAGCGGGGGTGGGGCACCGATGGCGGAAGAAGGCCTGCTCAAAGCGATGTTCGGATTCCAAGGGTGTGTAGTGGTGGTGACCAAGAGCGTGATCACGGATGTGAAAGGGGAGGCGGCCGTGGCCGTTTTGCGGGGTTCGCTCCAGATGGACGAGACTTTCCTGGGCAAGGGCCGATCGGTATTGGTGGACGCATCCTTCACGGCTTGCGACTTCACCCGGTGTACCTTCATGGGTGAGGGAACG
>JANOPI010000289.1:0-17829 GCA_031421755.1 Flavobacteriales bacterium
GCAGGCCCGTCACACGTACCAACAGCAAGGCTTCTTCGGCCGGGAGGATATCGCCCTCCATCTCTTCATCCACGCGCACCACATGCTGGTGCCCGCTGATGATGCGCGTCTTCACCGTGGTGCGGCGCTGGCTTGAGCGGACGATCCCTTCCGCGGAAAGACCTTCCGCCTGCAACAGGCTCTCCAACGACCGCGCTTGGGCATCATCGCCCGTTATGCTCACCACGATCGGCTTTGCGCCCAGCGCGTGGATGTTCCGTGCCACGTTGGCGGCCCCCCCCAGCCGCGCGCTGCGCTCGGTGACCTGCACCACCGGTACGGGTGCTTCCGGGCTGATGCGATCCACCTTCCCCCACAGGTACGCGTCCACCATCACGTCGCCAACCACCAGCGCGGTGGTGCGGGTGAAGCCTTCTGCGATGGAGCGGACGTCCGTGCCCACGTTCAATGCGATGAGAGCGCTTTGGCGATACGGTCCACTGCGGCCAGCAGCTTGTCATCGCTGGTGGCATAACTGATCCGCACCGTGTCCTTCGCGCCGAAGGAATCTCCTTCCACGATGCCCACACCGGCCGTGTCCAGCAGGAACAAACACAGGTCCACGCTGGTGCGGATCACCTCCCCCCGGCCCGATCCGGTGGAGGGGGAGAAGCCCAAGCTCGCACTGGCATCGGGCAGCACATAGAACGCTCCGTCCGGCACGTTGCAACGCCAACCGGGAACGGCTTTCAGCGCCTCTACGAGCAGATCGCGGCGACGCAGGAAATCCGCACGCATGCCGCTGAGCAGCTTCGGGTCCGCTTCCATGCAGGCGATGGTCACCCGCTGGGCGATGCTGTTGGCGCCGCTGGTGAATTGGCCCTGGATCTTCATGGCGGCCTGGGTGATCCACAACGGAGCCCCGATGTACCCGATGCGCCAGCCGGTGAGGGCGAAGGCCTTGCTCAACCCGTTCACGGTGATGGTTCGCTCCATCATGCCCGGTAGTGCGGCGAACGACCGGTGCGTGCCGCTGAACACGATGTGCTCGTAGATCTCGTCGCTGATCACATACAGGCCCGGATGCTTCCGCACCACGGCCGCCAGCGCTTCCATCTCCGTGGCCGTAAGCACCGATCCGCTCGGGTTGCATGGCGAACTGAACATGAGCAAGCGCGTTTTCGGCGTGATGGCCGCGGCGATGCGATCCACGGGAGCCTTCCAATCCTCTTCCAAGGTGCTCGTTACGATCACCGGTGTGCCACCGGCCATTTTCACTTGCTCCGCGTAGGTGACCCAGAACGGTGCGGGGATCACTACCTCATCACCCGGCCCTACGAGCGCCATCACCACATTCATGATGGACTGCTTCGCGCCTGTGCTCACCATGATCTGGTCAGCGGCGTACTCCAGCCCGTTGTCGCGCTTGAACTTTTTGGCGATGGCCTGGCGAACGTCCAAAAAGCCGTTCACCGGGGGGTACTTGTGCCACGGCCCCTTGATCGCCTCTTGGGCCGCTGCGATAGCAAAGGCGGGAGGCTCATGATCCGGTTCGCCGAGGCTCAGGTCGATGATGTCGCGGCCCTGCGCTTTCAACTCGCGGCTCCTGCGGGCCATCAGCAGGGTGGCGGGTTCTACCAGGGATGTGACCAGTGGGGAAAGGTGCATGCTGGAAGGATCCGTGGTCTTCCTCAGCGGGGGACGCGGGATCCGTTGATGAGGCGGCGAAAATAGGCCTCTCGACCGGGGAGCTTCGGCCGCATGTGCCCGCGATGCCGATATTCGTCAACCGATTTTTCCACGATGACCGGAGACCAGTGGTTACAAGTCCTGCTCGCGCTGCTGCCCAGCGTGGTCGTTTTCCTCACCTCGTTCTACCTGATCCGCGGCATGTTGCAGGCCCGCGCCGCGGAGCATAACGCCGATTGGTTGGCGCAGATCAAGAAGGACGACCATAAGCATGCGCTGCCGCTCCGACTGCAGGCCTATGAGCGGCTCACCCTCTTCCTTGAACGCATCGGGCCGGGGCCGCTGGTGTTGCGCGTACATAAGAGCAACATGACCAGCCAAATGCTCCACAGCGAACTGCTGGCCACCGTGCGCGAAGAGTTGGAGCACAACGTGACCCAGCAGATCTATGTGAGCGATCGTGCGTGGAGCCAGGTGAAAATGGCCAAAGAGGAGACCCTGCGCATCATCAACATCGCCTACGAACAGACCGGGCCCACCACGAGCGGCACAGCACTCAGCCAACGCGTGTTCGAAACCGCATCGCGCCTTTCACACCTGCCCACGCAAGAGGCGATACTTACGTTGAAGGAAGAGGTACGGCGGTTGTTCTGAACCTGGATGGACGAGGTGGGTTGATGATCATCAAGTCCGGAGTTTGAGGATCTCCTCGGCCGCGTCGAACGGACTTCTCGAGCCATCGCTCACGGCTTCTTCCAGGGCCGCCAGCGCATCCTTCACTCGAGGGTCCGCATAAAAGTCGGACACCAACCGCTCCTCGATCGTCGCGCGCATCCACCAGCGAGCCTGCTCGCGGCGGCGTAGCGCGATGTGGCCTTGTTCATCCAGTTTTCTAGCGAGTGTGTCCATTGCGGAGAGCAACCCGCTGATGCCGGTGTGCTCTTGCGCCGAGCACAATAAGACCTCCGGCCGACCGCCGTGGTCGCGGGCCGGTAACAGCTGAATGGCCTGCCGCAGATCACCGGCACTGCGCTTGTTCCGCGACGCGTTGTCGCCATCGGTCTTGGTAAGCGCGATCAGATCCGCAGCTTCCATGATGCCGCGCTTGATGCCCTGCAACTCGTCTCCCGCACCGCCGATCATGAGCAGCATGTTCAAGTCCGTCATCCGGTCCACCGCCAGTTCGCTCTGGCCGATGCCCACCGTTTCGATCAGGATCCGGTCGTATCCGGCGGCTTCACACAACACCAGGGTTTCGCGGGTGCGGCGCCCCACCCCACCGAGCGTTCCACTCGTGGGGGATGGCCGGATGAAGGCGTTCGCGTCTTGCGCCAAGCGCTCCATTCGCGTCTTGTCACCCAGGATGCTGCCGCCGCCACGTACGCTGCTCGGATCGATCGCCAGTACCGCCACCCGATGGCCCTGCCCGATCATCAACATCCCCAAAGCATCGATCAATGTGCTCTTGCCGGCCCCAGGAATGCCGGTGATGCCGATCCGCCGTGACGCACCTGCATGCGGCAGACAGCGACGCACAAGTTCGCGGGCGGCTTCGGCGTCCTCTTCCCGCGTGCTCTCCACAAGGGTGATGGCACGCGCCAACGTAGAACGGTCGCCGGAGCGAAGAGCGGTGTAGAAGTCCACGGGGGAAGCTCAGTTGTCGGTTGACGGTTGTCCGGATTCGTGGAACAAGTATGCGAAGTTCCGGTTTCCATTCGTCGCATGTCAGCGACAGCAGACAGACTACGATCGACCGACAACCGACAACCGCTCAAAACCCTCCCCGGTAGTTCGCCACCCACTCTTCGTCTCCCATATCCTTCAGCAACTTGAACATGTTCTCCCCGATCACCAGGTCCAGCATGTATGCCATGCCGTACCCGTTCAGCAGGAGCAATTGCCGATCGTCGGGCCGCAGCTTGTGGGCCGCCCAACCCGTGATGGCGTGTTGGCCTTGCTCCACCTGCAAGGGGAATTCCCAGAACCGCAGCTTCCAAAGCTCGTCCAGCACCAGGCAGTCCGTCACAAAACCGGTGCTGTCAACGGTATTGAGGCATTGGCTCACCCCGTACGTGCGGAAGAGGTTCTCCCCCTCCGGGTTGGCCTGGCTGAAGGCACGACCCTGCACCTGCCGGATGAAGTTCGGACGGGTGAGCGGCTGGCTCTCCACCACCGTGGTGTCGTCCACCACTTTCACCATGAACAAGGAAAACAACTGGCCGTCCGTGCTGCTGCCCAAGCTCAGTGCGAATTTCCAGACCGCGAGCGGGCGTTCCGCAGCCGGTGGCTCCGTCGCCTGCGCATGAACAAGGAACACGAACACGGAGAGCAGGATGAGGGGGAGACGCATCGGGGCGAAATTACCCCGGAGCGGCGTCTACATTCGTGCCGGATCACCATGCCCCATATTGTAGCCCCTTCCCTCCTTTCGGCTGATTTCGCCAATCTGCAAGCCGCTGTTGAATTGGTGGACCGGAGCGCCGCGCCGTGGCTCCATCTGGATGTGATGGACGGCGTGTTCGTGCCCAACATCAGCTTCGGTCTGCCGGTGATCAAGGCGATCCGCACCCACACCCGCAAGACCTTTGATGTACACCTGATGATCGTTGAGCCACAGAAGTACGTGCAGGACTTCAGCGACGCGGGCGCGGATTTGCTCACCGTTCACATGGAGGCCTGCACGCACCTGCACCGGACCGTTCAGACGATCAAGAAGGCTGGCATGAAAGCGGGTGTCGCGCTGAACCCGCATACGCCCGTGAGCACGTTGCAGGACATCCTCGGGGACATCGACCTGGTGTGCTTGATGAGCGTGAACCCCGGCTTCGGTGGGCAGTCATTCATACCGAACACCTATGCGAAGATCACAGCGTTGCGCGAGATGATCGCCGCCCGTGGTGCCAATTGCCTGATCGAGATCGATGGCGGCGTTGGGCAGAACAACGCGGCCGAACTGGTGAAACACGGTGCCGATGTGCTCGTGGCGGGCAATAGCGTATTCAATGCGAAGGATCCGGCGGAAGCGATCTCCGCCTTGAGCAACCCCTGAACCCGCTCCATCCGTCCCTTTGGCCGACCGGTCCGCCAGATCGCCCACCCCCGCAGGTACGAGCATCGGACTATCTTCCCGCTCCGTCATTCCTCCAAGCGCACCCAGCGTTCCCGCATTCTCCCATGCACACCACAAAGTTGGCGGCCGCACCCGCGATCTGTTCGGCCCGCTCATCCATCCTGCGGGCCCTGCTCTACTTCGATGTATTCCATCACCCGCTCACGATGGAGGAGATCATCCGTTTCAATTCTTTGGCCGGGCTGAGCGTGGAAGAGGTAGAGGCCAAGCTGTACGAGCTTGTCACTGAAGGGATCGTTCTGCAGCATCAGGGCCACTACGGTTTCGGTGCGCTCGCGGCGAACCTGGAGAAGCGTGTCGCTGACAATGCCCGCGCACAGGCCCGCTTGGCCAAAGCACATCGCATCGGGCGTTTCATCGGGCGTTTCCCCTTTGTGCGGGCCGTGATGCTCAGCGGCAGCATCAGCAAAGGATGCCTGACCAAGGATGGCGACATCGACTACTTCGTGATCACCGAACCGGGCCGTCTCTGGATCGCCCGCACCCTGCTCATCGCTTTCAAGAAGCTCTTCCTGTTCAACAGCCGGAAGGCGTTCTGCGTGAACTATTTCGTGGACCTGGACCACTTGGCGATCGAGGACCGCAACCTCTTCACGGCAACGGAGATCCTCACGCTCGTACCTGTGTACGGTGCGGAAACGTGTGCGGCGTTCTTCCGCGAGAACGGTTGGGCGAGCTCGTTCCTCCCGGACCTGCCGAGCCCCGACACACGGGATGTCCCCGGTACTGACGGGTCGATAAAACGCCTCGTCGAACGCTGTATGCGTAACGGTATGGGCGACGAGGTGGATGAGTGGTGCATGCTGCGCACACTCCGCCATTGGAAGAACAAATTCGCCGAGTTCGATAGGCCGCGCTTCGAACTGGCCCTGCGCACGCGGAAATATGTGAGCAAGCATCATCCCCGGAATTTCCAACAGCGCGTTCTGGACGCATACGCTGAACGGCTGGAGCGGATCGGGCAGGTGGAAGTACAGCACGCCTGACCATGGCACGCGTACTTGTCGCCAATACGTATTTCTACCGCCTCGATCCGAAGCAATGGAAGGACGCTCGTCCGTACCCTCCACTGGGTACATTGATGGCCGCTGCCGTCCTCAGAGAAAACCAGGCGGACCCGGGAGCGGGTGACCCACCGGGGAATGCAGGGGAACCAACACATGAGGTGCGCGTGTTCGACACCGGGCTGAGGAAGTCGCCGGATGAGCTGAGCGCCCAGCTGGATGCGTTCTCACCGGACATTCTGGCCATACATGATGACGGGTTCAACTACCTCACCAAGATGTGCCTCACCGTGATGCGCGAGGCCTGCTTCCGCATGATCGCCGTAGCGAAGGCGCGCGGGTGCAAGGTGGCGGTAAGCAGCAGCGACAGTACCGACAACGCCGCCGACTACCTCGAGCACGGTGCTGACGCGGTGATCCTTGGTGAAGGGGAGATCAGCCTGCGCGAACTGGTGGATCGCTGGAGCACAGGGACCAGCTGGCATGGTGTGGCCGGCATCGCCTACCGCTCCGGTGAAGAGGTACGGACGAACCCGAAGCGCGCGGTGCTGCGTGATCTGGACAGCTTGCCTTTGCCCGCGTGGGACCTGATCGAGGTGGCACCTTATCGCGCTATCTGGATGGCCGCCCATGGCTATTTTTCCTTGAACGTGGCCACAACGCGCGGCTGCCCTTTCAAGTGCAACTGGTGCGCGAAACCGATCTATGGCAACCGCTACAACAGCCGATCACCGGAGCATGTGGTGCGCGAATTGGAATTACTGCGCGACCAGTACGGACCGGACCATCTCTGGATGTGCGACGACATTTTCGGACTCAAACCAGGCTGGGCACAACGCTTCCGTGATCTGGTGAAGGAACGTGGCCTGAAGCTCCGCTACAAGATCCAGAGCCGCGCCGACCTGCTGTTGGAGAACGACACCATCGCAGCGCTGGCGGAAAGCGGATTGCACGAGGTTTGGATCGGTGCCGAAAGCGGTTCCCAAAAAATACTTGATGCCATGGATAAGGGCATCACGGTGGCGCAGATCGCCGAGGCCCGCGCGATGCTGAAAAAGCATGGCGTGCGTACCGGATTCTTCCTGCAATTCGGTTATCTCGGCGAGACCGCCGAGGACATCGGGCTCACCATCAGCATGCTGGAAGACCTCATGCCGGAGGACATCGGGATCAGCGTGAGTTATCCCTTGCCCGGCACCGGCTTCTTCGAGAAGGTCAAAGATGAACTCGGCGCGAAACGCAACTGGACCGACAGCGACGACCTGGCCATGATGTTCCGTCAGCAACAGCGCCCGGTCTATTATAAGCGGCTCCACCGTTATGTACACAAGCGCTTCCGCCGCAGGCAGGCGGCTCTTGCCGGAAAAGCGCTCTTCCGTGGGGAACCGGCCTCGTTGGCCCGTCTGCTCTCCGGCGCCTACTACTGGCCGGCAAGTCTGCTGGATGCGCACAAGCTGACCAAGCTCAGCGCCTGAGCGCCTCCGCATGAACAGCGCGCAACGGGAACAGGTGAGCGCGGCCTTCAGCCGACAGGGCCCCGTGTTCGATGCGCTCGATGAGGCCCCGCTGATCCAATGGGTCCGTGGGCGTGTACGCGCGGCCACGATGCGCTGGTTGCGCCCAGGCCAGCACATGCTGGAGATCAACTGTGGTACCGGTATCGACAGTCTCTGGTTCGCGGAGCAGGGTCTGCATGTAACGGCAACGGATGACGCGCCCGGTATGCTCGTGGAACTGGAAACCAAGATCGGACCCACGCTGCGTGCCCGGGTGGAGCAGCGTCGTTGCTCATTCCTGGAGCTGGAGCAGCTCGCTCCGCTGAAGGCCGATGTCGTTTTCTCCAACTTCGGTGGTATCAATTGTACGGAACGGCTGTCCACGGTGTTGAAGGGCATCGATGCTCGGCTGGTCCCAGGCGGGATCCTTGCGCTGGTGATCATGCCCCGCTGCTCGCCGTGGGAACTGTTGGAATTGTTCCGCGGAAACTTCGCCCTGGCCTTTAGGCGGTATCAAAAAGACGGTGCGTCAGCTCAGGTGGAAGGTGTCCCGTTCCGCTGCTGGTATCACGATGCACGAGAGGTGCGACGCGCATTTCCGGGATATGCCGTACTCGACCGTGTTGGCTTGTCCTTCTTCATGCCGCCGCCGCATCTGGGCCCGTTCGCCGCACGGCATCCGCGCCTCACCCGGTCCGCAGCGCATCTTGAGCACGCGCTCTGCCGATGGCCGTTCATCCGCTCGCGTGGGGATCATTACCTGCTGATCCTGCGCAAACCCGCTCGGCCGTGAACGCTGTGGATGCCTATTTCGCCGTGCGCCAACGCGAAGGACGCGTACACGACGATGCGGTCGTGCGCGGATTGCCGTTCAGCGGTGATCGAACGGCCCATCCTGCGGAGTGGCGCATTCGTGCCCGCGGGCTCCGGCGTGTCGTCGGCATGCTCAACGACCGACCGCGCAATATCCTGGAGATCGGCTGTGGCAACGGCTGGTTCTCCGCACGGCTCGCGGAGGTCAGGCACTCTGTTACCGGGCTTGATACGGGCATCGCGGAGCTGGCACAAGCCGAACGCGTGTTCAGTGGGCTTCCCATCCGTTGGGTAGCAGGTGACCCTTGGTCCTCCGGCTTGGGTGAAGGCGCTTATGATGTGGTCCTCTTCGCCGCCAGTTTGCAATACTTCCCTGACCTGCCCGCATTGTTCACCCGCTGCCGCGAGTTGCTCACCGTGCATGGCGAAGTGATCATCGCCGACTCCCCGCTGTACACCGATGCCGGTTCCGCTGCCACCGCGAGCGAGCGTTCGCGCTCCTACTACGCCTCGGTCGGGGTGCCCGATATGGCAGCGCACTATCATCATCACTCATTGAAGGCGATCCAGAACGCCTGCCCAGATACCAATTTCCACTACCAGCCGCCGCGGTCACGACCGGTCGCACTCGTGCGCGGGCGCTATCCGTTCCCGATCGTTCGCATCCGCTGGTGAGCCGCGGTGGCTCCGATCTGGCGGCATCTATTTTCGCCACCGTCAACACTGACCCACCATGTCCCGGACATTGATCCTCTCCGCCCTGTTCGCCATAGCGCTGCCCGCTGCGCAAGCCCAAGAACATTGCACGTCGCACACCCTCACACAACGCTGGCTCCAACAGCAGGGCCTGGCGACCGATCTGAACCTCGCAGCGCGATCGGCACACCTTGGCGAACGAAAGGCGGGTGGCCTCGCCACGATCCCCGTCGCGGTACATGTGGTGTGGAATTCGGCCGCCGAAAACATCCCGGACGCGCTGATCCAGGAGATGATCATCACGTTGAATGAGGACTACCAGGCCCAGAACAGCGACCATGACGACGTACGCGCGTCCTTCTTGGATGACCGCGGCAACCCATTGATCGGGTTCTGCCTGGCCACCACGGATCCACAGGGCAACACGACCACCGGCATCACACGCACGCAGACGGGCCAGACCTGGTTCGATCCGGATGAAGAGACCAACGACATGAAGAGCGCGCCGGACGGCATCGCACCGTGGGACCCGAACAGCTACCTGAATATCTGGATCTGCGATATCAGCAGCGGTGCGAGCGGTGGATTCGTGACCGCCGGATACGCCTACCTGCCACTGGGCGGAATGGTGGGCAGCGACATCGATGGACTGGTGCTCGACTTCGACTATGGCATCGGCGGCGGATCCCGTACCGCCACGCATGAGGTGGGCCATTACCTCGGCCTGCTCCATCCGTGGGGTGATGGCGGTTGTGGCAGCGATGACGGAATGGACGATACGCCCACCACGGATGAGGCCACGTTCAGTTGTGCCAACACGAACCTGATGAACTGCGGTGAACTCACCCAGTACGAGAACTTCATGGACTACGCCAACTGCGATGTGATGTTCTCCAATGACCAGGCCGCGTACATGAACGGTATCCTCAATGGCGCGCGGTCCAGCCTGATGAACAATGACGCGTGCGGGACCCTGACAACCGGACCCTGCATTCCGGCCAGCCCCGCCGGAACCAGCGATGGCGACTTCATCGACGGCGTGGAACTCGGATCCATCAACAATACCAACAGCGGTGGTGCCAGCGGCGATGCGTACACGGATTACTCGACCCAGTTCTCCACCAGCCTCCAACGCACAAGCACGTACTCCGTGACGATCACGTCCGGTGATTTTACACCGGACCATTTCGCGGTTTGGATCGACTACGACCAGGATGACCTCTTCGAGAACGGGGAGAAAATCGGGGAGTTCACCAATTCCTCCGCTGGTGAGGCCCAGGACATCTCCTTCACCGTTCCGGCCAACGCCGTGCTCGGAACTACAGTAATGCGTGTACGCGGCGTCTACTTCAACACGGGTGAGCCCGATCCGACCGACCCTTGCTTCGCGTACGACTATGGCGAAACGGAGGACTACGGCATTACGATAACCGACAGTGGAGGCAGCGGCCCCTGCATCCCCAACTCGCTCGCCGGCACGGATGATGGCGACTTCGTGGACGGCGTGCAACTGGGCAACATCAACAATACCGGGAGCGGTGGCGTTTCTGGCCCCACCTATAACGACTTCACTTCACAGAGCACCGACCTTGTGCGTGGCGATGTGTATACCCTCTCCATCACTTCAGGCGAATACGAAACCGACCTCATCGGTGCATGGATCGATCTCAATGCGAATGATGTGTTCGAAGTGGATGAACTGCTGGGTGAAGCCATGACCTCGACAGCCTATGAGGTAGTGGACCTTCCCTTCAACGTGCCGAACGCTGCGGCCCTGGGCAATACCATCCTGCGCGTGCGCTGCATGTACCCGGCTGATGGCGAGCCACAGAACGCCGATCCCTGTTTCAACTTCTCTTGGGGCGAAACGGAGGATTATTCGGTGATCATCGAGACCAACACCGGCCTCGACGACGCGACGAATGCCCCTTTGTTGGCGTATCCGAATCCCGCGGATGACGTTCTGCACGTGCGGATCCCCCAAGGCGAAACGCGGATCGCCGAGATCTTTGATCCGCTCGGGCGGGTACTGATGCGCGGAGCTGCACAAGCTGGCCCGTGGATGATCGGCACAGCTTCCCTGGCCAATGGGCACTACTTACTCCGTTGCACCGTGGATGGGCGCGTGAGTAGCATGCCGTTCAGCGTGCAGCACGCCAAGTGAACAGCGCGGCACTTTCAATGTGCCGTACGACAGCCGCTCTGATCCACTTGTCAGGGGAATGTTGAAACCTGTCGAAAATTCTTGGCCGAACCTCAACCCGGGCAGCACGCGTGGCGTACACGAACGCGAATCCCGACCCATGCGCCTCGCTCTACCCCTTTCAACCCTGCTCACTGTCTTCGTTCCATCGCCTCCAGCGACCGCCCAATCCGTGGGCCGCTCAGGACTGGGCATCAAAGCGGGCGTTCAATGGTGTACTCTGCTGGCTCCTGACCTGGTCTATTCGCCTGTTCCGGGTGGAATCGCCGGCATCTATTTGCCCCTTCACGCAGGTACCCGGTTCGAGCTCCAACCCGAACTGTTGCTGTCCTATCAAGGAGCTGACGTACACCGGACTGACGCAGATGCGTTTCCCTTGCGCATGCTCTACGTGCATCTGCCAGTGAGCGCCAAGGTGTTCTTCACCAACAACCTCAATCTCCAAGGCGGTCTCCAAGTAGGCAAGTGCATGACCGCGACAGTGGCCGATGAATCCATCACGGAAGATATCCGACCGTTCGATGTTGGTTTCGTCGCAGGACTAGGGCTGGACATGAGGAGTGGATTCGACCTCACGGCCCGTTACTACGGTGGAACAACACCTGTTTTCACGGATGACACCGGGGTCAATCCCCGCCACCGGCTGCTACAATTGACAGCCGGCTATCGCGTGATGCGCTTGAGCCATCGCAAATACCGCTTGCACAAAGGCTGAGCCGGGCCTATCGCGGCCGATATCTTCGCCGCGTCGCGACCTCAAGATGAGGCTCGTTACGTATGAGGATGTCGAAGCGCCCCGTGATCGCACTGCTAGGAGGCGGCCAGCTTGGCCGCATGTTCTTGGAGAACGCCCTGCGCTATGATGTGGACGTTCATGTGCTCGACCCGGACCCTGGTTGCTCCTGCGCCCACCTCGCTTCCCGCTTCGTACCCGGCCCGTTCGATGATCGCGATACCGTGATCCGCTTCGCGAGGGACGCTGATGTGGTGGGTATCGAGATCGAGCATGTTTCCATCGAGGCCCTCGAACAGTTGAAGGTCCAAGGCAAAACGGTGATCCCGGATCCCGGCGTCCTGTCCATCATCAAAGACAAGGGACTCCAAAAGCAGTTCTACCGAGATAACGGCATCCCGACCCAGGACTTCGCACTGATAAATGACCGTTCGGAGATCGTCGCTCACGCCTCACTTCTTCCTGCCTTCCTGAAATCACGCACCGGTGGCTACGATGGCAAGGGTGTGATGCCGATCAACGGACCGGGTGATGTTCATACAGCGTTCGAAGGTCCGTGCGTATTGGAGAAAATGGCTGACATCGCGCTGGAACTCGCCGTGATCGTCGTGCGCTCAGCCAAGGGCGCGCACGCGGTCTATGATCCGGTAGAAATGGTCTTCGATCCGCGGTTCAACCTTGTGGATCATCTACGGGCCCCTGCGCGCATTGATGCGGCATTGGCCGAAAAGGCGGGAAAACTCGCGTTGCGTGTGGCACAAGCCTTCGGCGAACCAGGCCTGTACGCCGTGGAAATGTTCCTGACGAAGCAGGGCGAGCTGCAGGTGAATGAGACAGCGCCCCGCGCGCACAACAGCGGCCACCATACCATCGAAGCTTGCGCAAGCAGTCAATTCGATCAACTTCTGCGCATCTACATGGGTTGGCCATTGGGTGATACAGTCTTGCGCGGCAAAGCGGCGATGATCAACCTGGTAGGCGAAGGCGGCACAGGACCCGTCGCGATCAAGGGCCTCGATGATGTGCTCCATGTGCCAGGCACTTTCTTGCACCTTTACGGGAAGAAAGAAACGCGCACCGGCAGGAAAATGGGACATGTTACCGTGGTGGCGGACACCGATGCGGATCTGGACCAGGCGATCGCCGTGACGAAAGTGCATTGCAAGGTGGTACCCGTGGATGTCCTGAAGGTAGAAGGTGATGGGTGATGGATATACTGCGCGCGAGGTAGCAGCGAAGAAAGGAAGACAGGCAACACTGAACTGACAACCGAAAAAGAGCACCGATGGTAGGCATCATCATGGGCAGCCGCAGTGATCTGGAGATCATGCAAGGCGCATCAGACATCCTGAAGGAACTGAACATCCCGTTCGAACTCACCGTGGTGAGCGCGCACCGCACGCCGGAGCGCATGGTCGAGTATGCACGGACTGCGCGTGAACGCGGTGTGACGTGCATCATCGCCGGTGCTGGCGGAGCCGCGCATCTGCCGGGGATGGTGGCCAGCCTTACCACCCTTCCTGTGATCGGTGTCCCTATCAAGAGCCGCAACAGCATAGACGGCTGGGATTCGCTCCTGAGCATCGTGCAGATGCCCGACGGCGTGCCGGTGGCCACAGTGGCGATCAACGGCGCGAAGAATGCCGGGCTTCTCGCCGTGCGCATCCTCGCAGCCCACCACGATCCGCAGCTCGCAGCGCGCTTGGACAACTACCGCCGGTCGCTGAGCGACAAGGTGCATGAAGGCATCGCCGTACTGAAACAACAGCATCCGAACACCTTCGACCATTAAGCCCCTATGACCTGAAGCGGGTGGTGAGTGCCGCGTCTCGCCTCCTCCGTCGCTTTGCGCCCTCCGGCCCTCGCCTTCGGCACAACTCGACCTGACAAGGCATCACTCGCTGATCACATCGTCGCACGCGATCTCACGGGACGATCTCCATCACGGTCTTCTGCGGGATGATGTACGGGTATATCTCATCCACGTCCGCGTTCTTCAGCGCGATGCAGCCCCAGGTCCAGTCCGCGCCCGCATCGATCCAATGATCCATGCCGTCAGGTACACCGTGGATCCCGATCTCCCCCCCGATGTCCTTGCCCGCCGGGATCGCACCGTGGGCCTTGCGCTCCTTGTAGCGGCGATAGCTCTCCGCGTTCGGGTAATCCACCCAGATGAACGTGTGCCACGACGCATGGATACGCTTGCTCCGGAACGTGTAGGTGCCTTCAGGCGTCTTGCGATCGCCTTGGTGGAACTTATCGCCCACCGGTCTCTCCCCGAGCACACAGGGATAGGTCTTCAACAACGAATCGCCCACGTACACCCGGAACCGTCGCTCGCTCTTGTCCACATGGAACCGGACTTTCCGGGCATCCACGTGAAGGCTGTCGATGAGCGTGGCCAATGGCTTTTCATCCTCCAAACTCGGTGCGGCCGTCGCATCCTCAGGCACGCACGCCGATCCTGAAGAAAGGGCTTCTTGGCAACAGGAAAATAGCGGAATGGCGAACAGAACGGCGAAGAGCGATCGCATGGTGCGGGTTGGTTGATGGAACGCGAATGCCCACCCGATCCTTTCATAACGCTCACTCGATCACCAACGGAAGCGTGACCTCGATGTCCGTTTCACCACCCGCGTTCGTGATGTCGCCCGCGCTTACGCCCCCTGCCGACTTGTCCGGCTGGTGGCGCAGTGTAACGGTGACCGTGCCGGTGCTCGCAGCGCCAACCGTCCATTCCGTAAGCAGCCCGATCGGTTGACCGTTCGCATCCACATCCGCGTAAGCGAAGGTCGCATTGGCTCCGACTACTTGAAAGAACACCTGATGGGCCTCCGCCTCTTCGGCCACCTCTTCCGAAATGTCCACGGCCGGGGTCTGTGATCCGTTCCAAAGTTCGACCTCGACCTCATAAATACTATCGGGTGAGAGCGTGTCGCCCTCGATCACAGGCGTGCCTCCACCGTCGCCATCCAGATCGGTGAAGCTGATGTGCTTGTGTTCCGTGCCGCCAGCAGAATGGAAGTGCAACTCCAAGGTGGTGATCAATTCCTCTTCGTTCACCGGTGTGGGCGCTACGGGATCATCCTTATCATCATTGCGGCAGGAGGAAACACTGACCAGTACTATCGCCGCAGTGAGCACTGCTTTCCATGGGTTGTTGTTCGTTGTCATGTGTTCGATGTGTTGTTGGAGCGGGATCGACCCGCGTCGATCAGTTCGTTGTTTTCCCGAAAGCGTAACGCACCCAGACCGTGATGTCCGTGCCACGCGCATCAGCGTAGTAGCGGAACCGGTCCGTGTAGTCGCGGTACGCGGTATTGAAGATGTTGTTCGCTTGAAGTCCGATGCGCAATTCGCCCTTCCTCAACGAGCGCGTCGCTGTGGCGGAAAGGCCGATGAGGTCATAGCCGAGCGGTGGTGCAGCGAAGTCCAGACCTGCCGGAATGCGCTCCTGTTGTGCTACGACCAGGCTCGTCGCTGCGAATTCTACCGCTCGCCAAGAACCGGAAAGGTCGCGCTCGAAAAGCAGCGCGTTCTCCAACCGGTCAGCAGGCAGTTGGAACAGCCATTCATCGCGGACCAGATCACGACCATGGACCGTTGTGCCGCGCAACCGCCAACTCCACGGTCCGGTGATGCGGTATTTCAACGTGGCATCCAGGCCATAGAGCAGCGCATCCGTGGCCACGTACCTGAAAACCGGGAACGCACCGCGGATCGTGAGCCGGATGCCGTCAGGGCGCAGGTAGATGAAGTCGTCGATGCGACCGCCGTGGAGCGTGAGATCCATCTTCAACCGACCGTTCAACGCGGTAGCTTCCAGGTCCAGCGTTCCTTTGATCGCGCGTTCACTCCGCAATGCGGCATCCCCTTCTTCTATGGCGGCCGATCCGTGGTGGAGACCTTCACTGTACAACTCGCTCACATGCGGCGGACGGAACGCGGTACCCACATTGAACCGTAGCTGGACACTATCGTGGATGGTCCAATTCAAACCCACCGTGACCGCGTTGTTCACGAAGTCGTGTCGCGGCCGGATCAGCGAATCCTCCGCGTTGAATTTCGCCACGTCCAGCCGGGTGGTTTCGATGCGCATGCCAGCTTCGAGTTCCAACCGCTTTGAAAGCGGATAATGCTCCAGCAGGAAAGCACCTGCGCTTTTCTTCTGGTGATCCGGTATCAATGGCCGCACACCTGTTCCAGGAAGGTTGGAATTCTCCTGCGTGATCCCGCTGAGGCCCACTTTACCGTGCATGCGTTTCCCGACCCAATGCTTCCATACGGCATCAGCGGTATGCGTGGTCAGCCACAGATCGAGCGCTGGTTTCGCATCACGGCCCGCACGGCGGATGTCGTACTCCTGACGATCGTCCGCTTGGTATGCGTAGGTAAGCACGATACGGCCCCGCTCGCTGATCGCATACCCCGCCTCCCCTTTCATCAAGTGGTGGATCGCCGTTTGCCGGGGCGCGTCGATACCGTAGGTGAAGTCCGCCGTGTACCAGGGTGTACCGCTCGCTATGGCATTCTGCAGATCGGTGACGTTGCCGATGTGCGCGGCCCGCAGGATGCCCAGTTCGCGCCGGAAGAAGCTGTAGTAGGCGCTCGCATTCCACCGATGATCGCGATATCCGATGCTCGCCGATCCACCCCCTTCCCGTAGTCCCGTATTGCTGAGCACGTAGCCCGGTGCTTCATTATCGCCGAGATAGCGACCGCTGCCCTGCAACCGCCAACCCAAGCCAAGCAGCCCTTTCATGCTGCCTTGCACCAATGCGTTGCCACCAGCACCTCTACCATTCCATGAACCGACGCCGCGTACATCACCGGAGATCCCGCCCTCGCGTGGCAATTCCACCGGCTCGGTGATCACCACACCGCCCAGTGCATCACTGCCGTACTGCACGCTGGCCGCACCCTTCACCACCGTGATGCGATCGCTGCTCAACGGGTCCATATTCGGTGCGTGTTCCGTGCCCCACTGCTGATCCTCTTGACGTATGCCTTGGTTCAGTATCAATACACGGTTCCCGCTCAAGCCGTGGATCACCGGCTTGCTGATCGTGGGGCCACTGTTCAACGTTGTTACACCGGGAATACGTGCGAGCATCTCACCCAAGCTCCGCCCAGCTTCCTTTTCCATCGCCTCCTTGTCGATGGTCTTGTGCGCCTGTCCCACATTCTCATCCGGGCGTGAACGCGCAACCTCCACGTCCTTCAACTCTTCCGTGTGGTGCTCCATCCGGATCCGGACCAGATCCTCCTTTGGCACGCGCACCTTCACTTCCACCGGCGTACAACCGATGTGCGCTACCCGCAAAGTGTAAACGCCGGCACACACCCCTTCGATCCTGAACCGGCCCTGTTCATCAGCGAGAACGGATCGGCCGAGCTCAACCACACGCACGTCCGCGAGATCGAGACCAGTGGCATCATGTTCGTCCTGCACTACGCCGTTGATCGTGTGCGTGCAGAGGTCCTGCGCGGTGGCACAGGGATCCATGAACAGGAAAGGAACGATCGCGAAAAGCGAACGGATCCGCATAGGTGTGGACCTGGCGTATAGCCAGACGATTCAGTGGAGAAAAGGAGAATTGCGCGAACGCACTGCCGCAGGCGGCAATGACCTCGCGTGTCAGCCCAGTGCGGGCGGACCCCGATCCGCATTCCGCAAGGCGTGTCCCACATCCGCTTTCGGCAAGATGGCAGCGCCCACTGATCCGATGACCTCCACAACGACCGAAAGCCCGATCACATGCTCCTTGAGCGCGATCGGCAGCGCATTGTCACAGACCGGACAGACGTTCTCGATCGTCGCACCACCTTCCGCATGCCGGTGGTCAGCCACTTCTTCATGGTGATGCCATGCGGACGGCGGCAAGACCACAAAGGCCATCAACGCAAGGAGCGACCAAGCGGCGACCAGTCGATGTAGCAACGAACACATGCGGGGCGAAAGTAGGCATCTTCGGAGCCCCTTCCGGGCACATCTCCCCCGTTCCATGGCTTCACGCGACCTGCACCGTTTCCTCCATTTCGGGTGGAACGCCGCGCGGTATGCCTTGGGGCCGCTGGCTGCGCTG
>JANOPI010000290.1:0-16982 GCA_031421755.1 Flavobacteriales bacterium
CCGCCCCACGAACGCTTGACCGCACTCTGCTCGCGCTGGCGGACCCCACACGCCGTGCGATCCTGCAGCGTCTTTCCTCAGGCGAAGCGCGCGTGACGGAAGTAGCGCAGCCCTTCAAAATGTCACTCAATGCCGTGAGCAAGCACATCCTGGTGCTCGAACGCGCCAAGCTGGTACAACGCCGCAAGGTGGGCCGCGATCACTACCTCAGCTACAGTGCAGCGCCGCTGGATGCCGCCGCGCAATGGATCGACGAGACTCGGCACTTCTGGGCCTCACGCCTGGATGTGCTGGAGCAACTCCTGCGTAAAGAGGATGTCGTAAAGAAGTGAACAACCAATACCACGGAACATGGATAACTACGGAACCGTCATCGCGCCGAACACGATCCAGTTCAAGCGCCTGCTTCCCGGCCCTATCGAACGGGTGTGGGCTTACCTCACGGAATCGGATAAGCGCTCCAAGTGGCTCGCCAGCGGCACCATGGACCTTCGCGTAGGCGGTGAAATGCGATTGAACTGGTTGCACACCAACCTCGACGCTGCACCCAGCGAAGCACCGGAGCGGTACAAGAACGGCCATAGTATGAAGGCGACGATAACAAGGTGCGAACCACCGAATGTGCTGGGCTACACCTGGGGCGCACGCGCTGAAGCATTGTCCGAAGTGGTCTTCGAACTCAGTGAACAAGGCAGCGCCGTTTTGCTGGTCCTCACCCATCATCGCTTGCCGAACCAAGATGACCTGCTCGGTGTTTCCGGCGGCTGGCACACGCACTTGGACATTCTGGTGGATCACTTGAATGGTCGGACCTCACCTGGTTTCTGGGACCAGCACGCCGTGTTGAGCGGAGAGTACAAAGAGCGGCAGGCGACAGCTTGAGCTCCGGCCGGCAAGCCATTCGCGCCGTTCACTTTATGGCCACGCGCCGTGTTGATCTTCCGGCGGGCGTTTCCACGGGGAGTATGCCCCACAGGGATGTGTACCCTGGCGGCGGTATGCTATCCACCGGGATCCGGGCTGTAATGTGAAGGGAAGCGGAGAGGACGAGCGCTAGTGCGGAGATGCCTGGGGCCATGCCCATGAACGTCGGCCGATCAGCGGATCAAGGTGATCGAGCCGTTGTACTCTTTTTCCAAGGGCCCCCATTCGGTGAGCCAGGCTTTGAAGGCGTACGTGCCTACGGGGAAATCCGTCGCTTTCCAGCCTTCGTCCGGGTCGGTGGTGCTGAACACGTTCCGGCCCCAGCGATCGAACACGTCGAGCTTGTACTTGCGCGCGCCTTTCACCTCGGGCCGCCAGATCTCGTTCATTCCATCTCCATCAGGGGAAAAGGCCGATGGCGCGAAGAAGAAATGCCCACCGACGAACACGGGCATGCTGGTGGAATCCGAACATCCAAGACCGCTTACGGCGTAGAGGGTCACCGTGTACCAGCCGGCATCATCGAAGGTGTAGGTGAACGAGGTGCTGTCGAATACATGTCCATCCAGTTCGAAGGTCACATCATACGCCATTGCGGAAAGGTCCTGTACCTCAATGGTCGGCTGCATCAGGTCGGTCACGGGCCGGTCCACGGCGAAGCGCGCGATCGGCTGGGGCCAAACTTGGATCAGGTCTGGCCTGTACAACGTTTCTGTGGCGATGCAGCCCGAATCGGTCATCACCGTCAGGGAGACATCATAGAAACCCGGCGCACCATACGTATGCAGGGGTTGTTCTTCCGTGCTCGAAGTTTCGTCACCGAACGACCACTGAAAGGCCATGGGCGTCCAGGCCGCACTGGTATTGTCGAACTGGGCGAAGAGGGGCGCGCAACTCGCCGTGTCGGTGGTGAACATGGGCACTGGCCGCGGATGGATCACCACACTGTCCGTGTAGGTGTTCGTACAACCGAAGTCCGTTGCGGTCACTTCTACGGCGAATGTGCCCGGGCCGGGGAAGATGGCGTGCGCGGTGTGTTGATCAGCGTCAGGCGCGCTTCCTGTGCCGAGCGTCCAGGTGACGGAAGCAGCGGAAGAGAAGGACCCGTTGGCATCCAGTGTTACCGGTTGCTCGTCCGCACAAGTGATGGCCGGCCTGTTGAAATCGACACTCACTGGAGGGGCGACATAGAACAGGCTCGTGGACGTATCCGCGCACGGCCACCCCGGATTGGCGACAAGCGTCACGGTATAACTTCCTGCTCCCGGGTAGGTGAAGGAGGGCTCTTCCTCCTCGCTTGCATCCGTATCTGTTCCGGCCACGCCGAAATCCCAATGCCAGCTGTCCGCGCCGTTGCTCTGGTTCTGCATGTCCACGGTAAGCCCATCGCACACGCCGGTGTTGGGTTCACCATTGTTCACCAGGGTCTGTTGCGGTGTGATGGTGGAAGTGACCGCGGCGGCGCAGGGCACTACATCGAATCGGAAGTCACGGATCACCTCACTGAGTTGGATACCGTTCCGGAATTCCTTCACGCGGACCCCAACGGCGAACGAACCGATCAGGCTTGGTGTCAATGTCACATCGCCAGTATTCGCATCGATCGCGAGCGGAGGTGCCGCATCGATCATGTTGGCGACCGAATAACCGCTTTCCCAGGTTACCGGGAAAAAAGGAGGGCCAAGCGGAGGGTTCGGTATCGGATCGAGCTGCGATCCGCCGTTGAGGGGGGCACAAAGGTCATAAACGAGCAGATCGCCATCAAGGTCAGTGGCTGCGTGGGTGAACGCCATGGGCTGTGAAACGCACAAGGCGATGGGCGGGTAGCTGGCGAAACGGGGGCTGCTGTTATCACCACTGAGATCCGTATCCGGCACCGTCACGGCACATGTGAGACCCTGGCTGGAAGCGTCGAACAGATTGATCACGACAGGTGAACGGCAGCATCGCTGAAAGCTTAGCGTGTACCCGCCCGTCCCTGCGGGCAATGTGATCGTGCCTGTGTAGACTCCCTCTTCAACACAGATGGTGCTTGGCGGGCTCAGGCAAGGGTTGTTCCAAACAATGGGCACCGTTTCAACGGTCCCCAAGGGAAAGGACCAGGTCCCATAAAGGAACCCGTTCGCGTCGTAGGCCGCGATGCCCGCAGTGGCATCGAAGCCGGTCTGATTCGTGTTCCCGGGGCCGCAATCCCGGTACATTTTGAGCGTGACTTCGAAGTTGTCACCACTGGTCCATGTGTAGAATAGTTCACCACCGATCAGGTGCGTCCCATAGCTTGTTGAAGCGAAGAGCAGGAACAGGAATGCGGTGGCGGTGCGCATGCGGGGATGACCCGAAGATAGGTGTACGGGTTGCCTCACGTTCAACCGAAGGCGCTATGACCGGTCACCGACCAACCTTTGGGGATGTTCGGTATCGTCATACGGTTGTCCCGCGCGTATCCGCCCGGCCCAACCAATGCTCGAATTCAGCCGGGGTGGTCGCGACCAAGGAGCCGTCCACATTCGCCAGCATATCAGCGATGCGCAGCCGTTCCGGCCAGGTGAGGGCCTGAACGCGGTGGGCCAGGTAACGGCGGCCGATGCGCTGCACCTCAACGAAGGAGATGGTCGACTCGATGCGGTAGATACTATGTCCGCCGTTCAGTCGCACGTGTATGGGGAAGCGGGTTGTGCTCATCTTGCAAGCCTGTCCCGGGCTTTCATCGGGAACGCACGGCGAAGATCGATCATGGCCTTCCTTGAACAATTGGCAGGGGCTCTCCTGCGGGAACACGGCACTGACCTGGAGCGCGTGGCCGTGGTCCTTCCTAGCCGTCGCGCAGGGCTTTACCTGCGCTTGGCCCTCGCCCGGAATGCGGGCAAGGCATTGTGGAGCCCTGAGCTTTTCACCTTGTCCTCATTTACGGAACGCTTGTCCGGTCTACGCACGCTGCCTGCTGAAGAATTGCTGCTGGAAGCGTATGAAGCCTACCGGTCAGTTGCCGGGTCAGATGCGCAGGCGCTTGTGGATTTCTTGGAATGGGCACCGGTGACCCTTGCGGACATGAGCGAGGCCGACGCGAACATGGTACGTCTCGATGGTTTTTATCGGGACCTGCGCTCGTGGGAAGAACTGGATTGGAGCTTCAACACCGCTCCATTGAGCGACGGCCAGCAACGGATGGTGCGTTATTGGGCCATGGCGGGCCGTTTCCATCAGTCACTCACAGAGCGGTTGCTGGGCGCTGGTGCAGGAACAGCGGGTCTCGTATCGAGGAAGGCGGCCGAACGTGGCGCGGAGGCCATGCCTTGGGACCTGATATGGTTCGCTGGGCTGAACGCGTTCACCGTGGCGGAACAGCGCGTTCTTGACGCCGCGCGGAATGCAGGCACGGCACGCTTCGCATGGGATGCTGACCGTTACTACTTGAACGGTAAGGACCAAGAGGCCGGCGCGCACCTGCGCCTTGCCATCGCGCGGTTCGGTGACGGCGTGGTTCCGGTCGGGGATGACCTGCGCACAGCGGGACCGGCCATCGAAGTGATGAGCGCACCGAATGCCGTTGCCCAAGCGTGGAGTGCGGCTGATCGTCTGCGTTCATTGTCCTTGGAGGAGCGCGCCCTTACCGCGGTCGTGCTGGCTGATGAAGGACTCCTGCCCGCGTTGCTCGGCGCCTTGCCCGCGGATATCGGTCCAGTTAACGTGACCATGGGCTTGCCGTTGGCCGGTCTGCCTGTGGGTTCGCTGGTGGATGCTTTTTTCCAGTGCGTCGCGTCCTCGTCGGGCGATACTGATCGGCCGATAGAGCCGGTCTTGGGTGTACTCGGGCATCCGTTCCTTCGCGGATCGGCCGCGAGCGCGCGAATGGATACCGTGATATCGGTTTTGCGTTCGAAGGGCCGCGACCGGATCCGGGGGGAGGAACTGCTGGGGGTGCTGGAGGAAGTGGTCCCCGAGGTGGCGTTGAACGCGCGAGCGGTTTTCGGCATTGCTCCTGGAACGGATGACCGAACGCGGGTGATGGGCCTTCTTTCTTGGGCCAGATGGTCCATGGCGGATGACACGCTCGCCATCGAGCAGCTCTATCAAACGTCGATCGTGCTGGGCCGAACGACAGAACTGATGGGTCGTTACCATCATGATCCGGATGGAGCCGCGGGCATCGCGATCCTGACCCGCTTGTTGCGGAGCGCCCGTATCGGCCTGGTAGGAGAGCCGCTTTCCGGTCTGCAAGTGATGGGCTTGTTGGAGGCGCGCGGGTTGGATCCCCAACGCGTGATCCTGCTCGGCGCGCAGGAGGGCAAATTGCCGGCCGCGTCGTTGGAGCGGACGTACATCCCGTTCGAATTGCGCAAAGCCCATGGCCTTCCGCTGCGTGATAGTGGTGATGCGGTTCAGGCGTACAACTTTCTGCGTTTGATCCAACGCGCTTCGGAAGTGTTGCTGGTGCATGACGAGCAGGCGGCGAGCGGCCCCAGCCGCCATATCGCGCAACTGCGCCACGAATGGTCCGGCGCGCGATCGGGGCGAATGACCTTCGTTCATACCCATGTTCCGGTACCAGTCCGTTCAGTGCGGCCTATCGTTGTCAACATCGCAGCGGCGGATCGTGAGCGGGTGATCACGCTCTTGGAGCGGGGCATCACCCCGACAATGCTGCGCGCATGGTTGAGGTGCCCGTTGGACCACTGGTTCCGCTATGTGTGCGGACTCCGAGAACCTGACTTCCCGGGCGCACGCATCGGCAGCGATGTGCTGGGCAATGCCCTGCACGCCGTGCTCGAGGAGGTGCATCGTCCGTGGTTGGATAGGCCGCTGGTGGCATCAGAGGTAGAAGCGGCCATCGCGGGTATCCACCAGGCGCTGCATGATCGGCTGCTTCGTGATGCTCCGCCGGAGCGGTTGGAGAGCGGTCAGCCCTTGTTGCAGATCGGGATGGCGGCACGAGCCGCCGCCAATTTCCTGCAAGGTGAAGCGAACTCCGTGCGCAGCGGGATACGCATCGTGCCGCGAGCATTGGAACTCGGCCTGCGTGCGGAAATACCGGGATCGGCTCTGCATCCGGGGGTAAGGGCGTTTGTCAAGGGTCGACTGGACCGGGTCGATGATCGGGATGGTCTTCCGCATATCCTCGACCTGAAGACGGGCCGTGTGGACGACGCCGACCTGCGGATCCCGGAGATATCCATCGATGCCCTCAGGGCCAACGGCGGCTATGCCGCACAACTGCTGGTCTATGCATGGCTGTACCTCACAGAATTCACGGAGGTGCCCCAAGTGCGAGCGGGACTTCAACCGCTCCAGCGCGCATCAGGCAGTGCCGGCGTATTCCTGCGTGTCGGTGATCGGGAAGTGATCGAACGGTCCGATCTGCCAGCGATAACCGAGGTGCTGACCGGAATGGTCAGCTCTTTGCTTGACCTGGGAACCACGATCGCGCACGAACCGGACAGTGCTTACTGCGTTTTTTGCGCGCGTGTGGATTGACGTTCGGGGGAAAAAAAGAAGGAGCCCACTGGGCTCCTTCTTCCACGAGGAATGTGCGATGATCAATGGTACACGATCTTGTGTACGCTGGTCTTTTCGCCGCGCGTGATCTTCAGGTAGTAGATACCCTCACTCATGTGGGTAAGGTCCATGTCCTTCACATAGGTGCCCTCGAAACCGCGAAGGGTTTGTGTGAAACTTGATTGACCCAAGGTGTTCACCACGTCCACACGGAGATCTACGGCCTCGGCGCTCACGAAAGAGAACTGGAAGAGGCCCTCGTTCGGGTTCGGTTTGATCTGCACCGTGCCTTCAAGGTCGGTGGTTGCCGCCAAACTCTTGTAGATAACGCCCGTCTTGTCATGACCGCCGAGCGAAACATAGTAGTCCGCATTGTTCGTCGGCACGCCCGTCCAATTGTCGTTGACGAGTTCCACCACGCCCAGGCCTTGCACCGGAATGGTGAGAATGGTGTACTCCTCACCGGCCACCCAGCGAAGTCCGGTCTCCGCCATGTTGTCGAAGCCGAAACCCGCGAACACGAGGTAGTTGAACATGCCGTCCTCATGCATCGTTCCTGAGCGCCGTGTGCTGATAGGCGCATTTTCAGGAGTGGCCGCCTCGCCCAAAGAAAGGCTGGTCGCGCGATCCCATCGGAGCGTGAACACCACGCTGCTGAACACCCCGTCGAATTCGGAGGTGGGGCGCACCTTCACCTCCAGATTCCCGTCGTTGTGGAAGAGTCCGATGTCCATCGATCCTTGTGCGGAGACGACGGCAGGAAGAAGCGCGACAGCGGTCGCGATGGCCAAAGTGTAGGTGCGTACCATTTCTGGGTGATTGGTGAGCCGAAAGTACATGCGGGAAGGCTGATCGGCAAGAGGGAAGGACAAAAGTTCTCGTCCAACGGGGAGAGGAGCGCTACAGCGAGGGGGCACAGATCGCCAGATCAGGCATCATTCACGGCTGGTCGATACCTCTAAAAACCAAACAGGGGCCTCCGAAGAAGCCCCTGCGTGGAAACCTGCAAGGATTTATGGAACCAATGTCAGGGTCGAAAGGAAGACCGTTGACACAAGGAAGACGGGGGCCATATTTGAGGGTTGCCCGTTGGTGTGAAAAAGTTCAGGGCATGAACTTGTACCCCACCCCACGAATGGAATGGAAGTGGCGCGGGGTGCGTGGTTCCGGTTCGAAATACTTGCGGAACGCCACGATGAAATTGTCGATCGTGCGGGTGGTGGGGAACACGTCATAGCCCCAGACCTTCTGCAGGATCTCCTCGCGGCTGACCACCTCATCGGCCCGGTCCATCAGCAGCTTCAGCAGCAGGATCTCGCGTTGGGTGAGGCGCTTGGCCAACCCTCGTTGGCCCTTCACTTCATAGGAATCGAAATCGACCTCGTTCCCGCCGAATGCCCGCCTGCTGGGTCCGGTGTTGGGATGGTCGTTCCCACTTCGGGCCAAGAGTTTCTCCACCCTCAGCAACAATTCTTCCAGTTCAAAGGGTTTGCCCAGATAGTCTTCGCCCGTTCGCAGGCCGCGGATCCGCTCCTGGGGCAGAGTGCGGGCGGTGAGGAAAAGTACCGGCGTGGCATTGCCTTCCAAGCGCATCGTTTCGCAGATGGTGAAGCCATCCACATCGGGGAGCATCACGTCCAGGACGATCCCATCGAATCGGGCACCCCGGATGCGTTCCAGCGCTTCACTGCCGCGCACCGCTGTGGTCACATCGTAGCCTTCAAGCTCGAAATTCAGGCGGAGGGTGGCACGCAGGGTCTCCTCGTCCTCCACCAGCAGGATCCGTTTCAGCCGTTCGCTCATTGGGCGCGAAGATCGTGCAGTGCGGGTGAGGCTGTTGTGGGCAAGGCGGGTACTTTCGCCACATCCAAGGAATATGTTCACGCCCGAGCAATTGGCCCAAGCGAATGCCCTCTGTATGGGTACCCTTATGGAAACATTGGGGATCGTCTTCATCGCGTCAGCCCCGGATGAGGTGGCGGCCACCATGCCGGTGGGCCCGCGCACCCACCAGCCGATGGGGCTGCTGCATGGCGGGGCCACGGTGGCGCTGGCAGAATCGTTGGGCAGTGCGAGCAGCTATCTGCTCATCGACCGGGAACGCCAGGCGGTGGTGGGCATCGAGGTGAACGCGAACCATCTGCGATCCGTGCGGAGCGGTACTGTGAAGGCCACCGGCAAACTCGTACATAAGGGTCGCGCGACGCATGTATGGGACATCCGCATAACGGATGAGGAGAACAGCCTGGTGGCCATCTGCCGATTGACGAACATGATCATCGAACGCAAGACATGAGCACAGATCCCTCCCTGCACGATGCGCTGGCCCGCTGCCTGAAGAAAGGGCTGACATTCGCGGCATTCAGACGCCCTGGGATGCCCGTATCGATATGGGCCCAGCGCCAACCTGAAGTGGAGACCGTGGACGGTTCGCTCCTCTGGGAAGTGAACGATGTATTCCTGGTCGGTCCTTTCCAGCTTGACCGTGAGCGTATCGCTATGATACGGACGGACGTGGACATTTCTTTCGGTGAATGGGGGTCAGACATCAGTGCCTTGTTCGAATGTGCCGGAGATGAGAGTGACCGCCCTGTGCGCTATGTTGATACCGGTAAAGCCGAGTTCATGGGGGCCGTGGAGGCGGCGAAGTCCCTTATCGAAAGCGGTGCATTGGAGAAGGTGGTCATTTCGCGCACCCGCACGGTATCCTTGGCCAAGGAGAAGCTGGCCGACCTGTTCATGCAAGCTTGCCACGAGCGGGCCCACGCGTTCGTGGTGCTCATGCATACGCCCGAGCATGGCACCTGGTTGGGAGCCTCCCCGGAACATTTGATCCTCGCAGAGGAGGATCATGTGCGGGTTGACGCCTTGGCGGGCACGATGACGAGCGATAGTGCGCCCGCGGATCCGGCGGCGTGGGGCGAAAAGGAGCGGAACGAGCAACAGTTGGTGATCAACAGCGTCCTGGAGACCTTTGAACGTGGTGCCGCGCTCAATGTGACGGCTTTTCCAGCAGAAACGGTAGGTGCGGGCGAGGTGGTGCATCTGCGCTCACGCATCGAAGCGGATCTTGGAGAGGGCACGTTGAGTGATGTCGTGCTCGCGTTGCATCCCACCCCGGCCGTGTGCGGCACGCCGAGAGAGGCCGCGCGGGAGTTCATCAAGCTGCATGAAGCGCATGATCGTGCCTTGTACACCGGCTTTTGGGGACCTTGGTACCCTGATGGGAAGACAGAACTGTATGTGAACATCCGGTGCCTGCGGCATGCTGCTGGAAAGGCGGTGATCTTCACGGGCGCTGGTATCACCCGTGGGTCCGATCCGGTGAAAGAGTGGGAGGAGACCGAACAGAAGGCGCAGACCTGGGTGAGACCGATCGCGATCATGGGTCAGGTTGACCATGTTCCCTCGGATTGACAGCGGGATTCCTTCGGGTTTTCCCCCGGGGACCTGGGAGGGTATCGCGCACCACGCACAACACCGGTAGATTCGCGACCCGCATGTCAAGCGACCATTTCTCGGCCTCGGAACTCGCACGGTTATGTCACGCGAAAGGCATACGGCATGCGGTGATCAGTCCGGGTTCGCGCAGCGCCCCGCTGGTCATCGCCTTCAGCCGGCAGGACGGGATCCGGTGCCTGCAAGTGATCGATGAACGCAGCGCCGGATTCTTCGCATTGGGTATGGCCCAACAGCTGCGCACTCCGGTGGCACTGATCTGCACCAGTGGCAGCGCGGTGCTGAACTACGGCCCGTCGATCGCTGAAGCGTTCTACCAGCGCATTCCATTGCTGGTGATCACCGCGGACCGGCCGGAAGAATGGGTGGACCAAGGAGAGGGCCAGGCGATCCGCCAACAAGGCGTCCTGGCGCTCCACACGAAGAAGAGCGTGCAGCTTCCACGGCTCACGAGTGATGAGCTCTCGCGCTGGCATTGCGGCAGGTTGATCAACGAAGCGATCGATGCCACGCTTTTGCCGGTACCGGGTCCCGTCCACGTGAATGTGCCGTTCGCAGAGCCGCTTTACGGCAAGGGGAGGCCGACTTCCAGCAGAGCCGATGATGGGGCCCCTGCACGCACGGAGTCAACCATCATTGCTCCGGTGATGGCCGAACCGTTCATTCTTCCGGAATACGCAGGCTGGCTGATCGGCCAGTTGACCGCATGCAAGAAGGCGATGGTGCTCGCCGGGCAGGGTGTATGGAGTGAAGGCCTGAAAGCCCAGATGAAACGCGCTGCGGCGCTGCCGCAGGTCACGGTACATACTGAAGCAACGAGCAACCTTGATGATAGCGCCTTCATCACCTGCATCGATCGCGCGATCGAAGGCGTGAACGGGCAGAACGAGGACGACTTGAAGCCTGATCTGCTCATCACCTTCGGTGGCGCCATTGTCAGCAAGCGTATCAAGACACTCTTGCGCACGTGGAGGCCATCGCAGCATTGGAACGTTGACGTGGGCCAACGGCACTACGATACGTACCAGAGCCTTACACACGACATCGCGGTATCGCCTGAAGTCTTTTTCGCACAGATCATGAACGGGGCACAACCGGGCGCGAGCATCTATGGTGATGCTTGGCGCATGGTGGATGAACGAACGCGCGGCGCGCATCACCGAGCGGTCGCTTCGGCACCCTTCTGCGATCTCACCGTCTTCAGCACGTTGAACGACCGCATACCGGGTGACAGTGATGTGCATGTGGCGAACAGTACACCTGCGCGGTACGTCCAACTGTTCGATCGGGTACGCGGCCATCGCTGGTTCAGCAATCGCGGCACCAGCGGGATCGATGGTTGTACCAGTACGGCCGTGGGTGCGGCATGCGCCTCGCAACGGATCTCCACCTTGATCACTGGGGATACCGCGTTCTGCTACGACAGCAATGCGTTCTGGAACGGGCACCTTTCGCCGCTGTTGAAGGTGATCGTGATCGACAATGGTGGTGGGAACATCTTTCGGTACATCGAAGGGCCGGACAAGGACCCCGACCTGCTGAAGTGGTTCGAAGCACCACACACCCGCAGCATCGAGAAGCTGGTGAAGAGCTACGACCTGCCTTACTACCACGCGAACGACCAAGCTTCATTGGAAGCCGGTCTTGACAAGCTCTACGCGGCGCACGAAAGGCCCGCCGTGCTCCACATCACCACCGACGCTATCATCTCACCCGAAGTGTTGCGCGACTATTTCAAGAAGCTGCGAGACTGATCCGTCGGCAGCCTGACAACCGACAACCGTCAACCGACAACCGATCACAGTGGCATCACGCGCTTGGACCCCCATCAAGGAATACACGGACATCCGCTTCGAGTATTTCGAAGGCATCGGCAAGATCACGATCAACCGGCCGCAGGTGTACAATGCCTTTCGGCCGGAAACCACCAAGGAGATGATCGATGCGATGGAGATCGCGCGTGAGGATCAACGCATCGGGGTGGTGGTGCTCACCGGTGAAGGAGACAAGTCCTTCTGCAGCGGCGGCGATCAGAACGTGAAAGGGCGCGGCGGCTATGTCGGTGCCGACGGTGTGCCGCGGCTGAACATCCTGGACATGCACAAGAAGATCCGGGAGATCCCCAAGCCTGTTGTAGCCATGGTGAATGGCTACGCGATCGGCGGCGGGCATGTGCTGCATGTGGTGTGCGATCTCACCATCGCTGCGGACCACGCGCGATTCGGGCAGACCGGACCGAAAGTGGGCAGCTTCGATGCGGGCTTCGGGTCCAGCTACTTGGCGCGGCACGTCGGGCAGAAGAAGGCGCGCGAGATCTGGTTCCTCTGTCAGCAGTACACGGCGAAGGAGGCCGAGGACATGGGCATGGTGAACAAGGTGGTGCCGCTTGCGCAATTGGAAGACACGACGGTGGAATGGTGCAGGATCATGTTGCAACGCAGCCCCATGGCCTTGCGCATGATCAAGCGGGGCCTCAACGCCGAACTCGATGGCCAACGTGGCCTGATGGAATTCGCGGGTGACGCGACGCTGATGTACTATTTGATGGACGAATCGCAAGAAGGCCGCAACGCCTTCATGGAAGATCGGGTGCCGGATTTCCAGCAGTTCCCGAAGTTCCCCTGAAGCGCTGAGGTGGAACCGCGAAGGCCAACGATCACAGCCAAGGCTTACCCGTTCCTCCGCGACCGCCGACCTCCACGTATTCGTGCCTCAAGGGAGCTGCGCGCTCCGCGTATTGTTAGGCGTCGTGCTGCCCACGTTCACCAGGATCGGATCGCGATCGTTACCGCTGCCGGTGTATTTGACCTGCCCGTTCATGTTGACGTCGCGGGTGGTGTACGTGGTCAACACATTGTTCGGCGTTGTGCTTCCCACTGTTACCAGGACGGGATCACGGTCATTGCCACTGCCGGTGTACTTGATCGCTCCATTGAAGGAGACATCGCCTGCCCAAAGCACTGCGGCCGGGAAAGTGCCCGTGACGCTCTTGCGCGCTGCTGTGCCGTAGGTCACCATGGCGTTCGAGGTGAAGTCTACCAATGCCGCTGTCGGGCTGATCGCGACCGTACTTGCCGTCATGCAACCGAGGTGGTTCCGCTGGCGCACCGCTATGTAGTAGTTGTTGTCAGGAACGGCGAATGTTACGGGCGATAGCCCGTTCAGTTCCACCACATCGCCGTCGCTTTGCACCAAGGCGCTGCGGCTGGCGACAATGCTGGCGGGGTTCGCCGAGCTGCGCAATTCGATCACCACCCAGTCCACGATGGCATTGCTGCCCAGTGCGGAGAGGGTGCCAAGCGATACGGAGCCGCCGTTGCCGCTACCGGTATGCGTGTAGCCCAGTGTCGGGTAGGGGTCGGTGAGCGGGAAGTTGCTGAGGCTGCGCAACGCATCGTTCATCAGGCCGGTGCCGCTGTTATAGGGGCCTTCAAGGAAGACTTTCACGCTCACGCTTGGCGCTAACGTACCGGCGCACATGCAGGTACCGCTGAGCACGTCATTCATGGTACCCGGGTTCCCGTCGTCGCAGGGCGAACCCATCTGGCCTGTTTGGAAAGGGCAGTTGTCGTTCCCATCGCACACCCCATCGCCGTCCGTATCTTGGAAGAGGTGGGTCACATGGCCTTCACCAAAGCAGACTTCCAATGTGCAGGGGTCGCCGTCATCCGTAACGGGTAAGGTCACGCTCGCGGTACCGGTCGATGTACAGGCGCCCAACGACACCGACACCGTGTAGGTGGTGGTACCCGGTGTGGTTATACTGGCCATGGGGTTGGGGATCGCGGCGTTGTTCAAAGTGCCGCCTGGGGACCAAACGTAAATACGGACGACGCCTCCGGTGATGGTCACGGTGTAGTCCTCGACCTCACCCCAGGTCATAGTGCCACAAGCCGGCAAGAGGTCACCCTGGGAAAGGCCCCCGACATTACGCACCCGCATACGCGCGGTCCCATTGAGCGCACCCGCGGGCACGGTGAAGGGGATCGTACCGATAGCGGTGGCAGGGAAGAGCCCGAAGACCTGGCCAAGCTTCTCGCTGGACTGACTGAACACGCCGTCGTGATCGTAGTCGATCCATGCCGCGATATTGTTGGCGTAGGTGCTGTTGCCCGCCTTCACCTTCAAGGTGTACGCAGCACCAGCCACCAGTGTGGCCGTTGTGGAACCGGTAGCCGGAAAAAGCGTGTAGTACGGCGACGCGGACGCACCGGACGGGCTGTTCAGTGTGGTGGTATCGATGGCCACGTTGGTGATGAAATCGCCGAAACCTGTTCCGGTGCTGTATGTAGCTGAGCAGTAGATCGGGGCGATCAAGTCCACTTGCAGTTGCGAACTACCACCGGGGCATATCGTGTCGGGGGAGGCCGTCGTTGAGGTGATGGTCGGAGCAACGCCATTGTAAGTGATGAAACGGGTAGCCGAGTTCTGGCAGCCGTTGGCGTCCGTACCGATCGCGAAGTAAATGGTGCTCATGGAAGGGGTAGCGTTCACGCTCGCACCCGTTGTGGCGCTCAAGCCTGTGGCAGGCGTCCATGCATACGTGTTCGCGCCGGACGCGGTGAGGACGACAGGGGCATTGCCCGTGCAGTAGCTGGCACTGGTCGGTGAAATAGCCACTGTGGGCAGCGGATGCTGCACTACGCTCACATTGCCGGTGTTCACGCTTCCACCGCAGTTGTCTACTTGGCAACTATAGGTGCCGGGCATGTTCACGCTGATCGACTTCGTTGTCTGGCCACCGGGTGCCCAGAGGTACGTGTAGGGATTACCTCCATCCGCTGGAACAACTGTGAGCAGCGCACTACTTCCTGCGCAAAAGCCCAAGTTCCCCGTGATCGTTGCTGCCGTGGCCGGACCACTGGTAGAAACGGTGACGGTGCCTGTGGCGGAACAAGGGCCATTGCTCGCGGTTACCGTATAGGCTTGGCTGGCCACGTTGAACGACATGACGAGTGGGCTGGGGACATTGGACCCCATCAGAAAGGTGGTCGGTGACCAGGAATAGGTGCTCCCGGAATTCTTGAACGAGTACATCGTACCCGGTGCGGGCTGGCCAGCGTTCGAATCATACGCCGTGCTGGTGCTTATGGTGGGTCCTGCCAAGGTCACGCTTTGGAAGTTCGATGTACTGGCCGCTATGCCTACGGTTGCGCTCATGGCTGCGGCAGCCATTGTTCCGTATCGGAATTCGATCGCGTTCGAGCCCTCGTACAACCAACATTGGAAGGTGGAGTTCGCCGGCCCGGTCGGGTTCCAGGGGATCGTTACGAACCACTGCACTTTCAGGATCCGGTTCGGGGCGGTACCGGTGGTGATCGCGGTCACATTGCCGGTGGTGCCTGTCGTCATTTCATCCCAATAGGGACAGATCAGCGGGAAATTCGCTGTGCCGAGAAGGGAGTTGCTTGCGCCAACCACCACCGAGCTGCCCAGCCGCATGAATCCATAGGGCGTGCAGGACCATTGGGTCAAGCCCACTCCGTTGAAATAGAAGTCGAATCCGATCGGCTGCAGCGCGCTGGGGCTGTTGTTGGTACCAGAGGGAAGCACTGTCCCGGCACCTACCATTGGATCGAGCGCGCCCGTTCCCGTACCGAAGGTCATGAGGTTCGCTGCCATGGGAACGCCAGCATCCGCGTTCAACTGCGTGTTGCCGTTCATGCAGATCGGGTTCGACGTAGCCGATACTGACGAGAACGCCGGGGTGGGGTTCACTGTAACCGTTGCGGCAGCCGCGCCTGTGCAACCGCCGGGTCCAGTGGCCACTACCGAGTAGGTGGTGGTTGTGTTCACCGTGCTTACAGGGCTGGCAACGTTGGTTGCGCTGAGACCGGCAGCCGGAGACCAAGCATAGGTAAGACCGCCCGTAGCCGTAAGCGTGACGGGGGTTCCACCACAGACCACACCAGCAGGGGCAGCGCTCGCGCTTGCGGTAACAGCGGGATAAACCGAAAGCGTTCCCGGCGTGCTGGTAGCAGAGACACCACCATGGGTGCAAGTAACGATGCACCGGTAGCTCGTTGTTGTGGAGACCGTTATCACTGATTGCGTGGACTGGTTCGTTCCGAAGTCGGTGTATCCACCACCATTGTCGAACTGCCATTGGTAGTTCAGCCCGTTGTCAGTGGTGGCACCGGACAAGGAGAGGTTGGAGCTTGGAATGGAGCCGCATCCTTGCGACACGGACGCTACCGTAACCCCCGCGTTCGGCGTTCCTGCGCATGGGCTACCTCCTGTGTAGGTGACCACGATGCTCGGTGCCGCCGCCAGATCGCCCGGATAGCCCCCGATGTTGTAGACATTGGTGGACCCGCGCACATACCCCAGGTTGATGAAGCCCCCAAGGTTGGCTTGCACGAAGGAGATGCCTGCCGCGTTCAGAACCTTTGTTTGCACCGCGCTCGCAGTCCATGAACTGGCATTGAAAGTTGTGCCGCTGCCACAGTTCGTGTACAGTGTTGCTCCTGCTATGCTCGCCGGATCACCGGTAAAGCCATAGATGTTGTTGCTCGCATTGGACAACACGCTTGAATAGGTCGTGAAATTGGCCGTTACGGAAGTCACGGTCGCCAAAGGAGGAATGCTGGCGAGACTGAAACGGCCCCATCCTCGGTTTCCATCCGCGCCGTTATGGAGTGTGATCAAGTCTCCGTCATTCTTGGTGCCCGCTGCGTTCACGGACCCCGATGCGAAGGACCCTGCGGCACCCGTGCAGTTGATGGTGACCGACTCGGTCTGTGCGTTCGCTGCACTGAACAGTATGAACGCTGCACATAGCAGGGCATTCTTCAGCCAGCCACTGGATCGCGGTTGGATCTGTGGCAAGGTGTAGCGACAAGTCATGGTCTATGGGGGCTAAATGGGTGGCGTACGAGGAATGCTCGTCGTCCACGGCAAACCTCGGATCGTGGCGACATCCGGGAAACCCCATGAACGGGGGGGGGCGCCCCCGTACCCTTAGAGTTGACCCGTCCTGAAAAAGGTTTACAGGTTTGTGTTGATGTCCGAAGATAGGTTTACAGGTGAACGGTCGTCCTGAAGTGGGTTGACAGGTGAACGTTTCGGGTAGTAGTTCTTCCAAAGCCTCTTGACCTGGATGCTGT
>JANOPI010000291.1:0-14135 GCA_031421755.1 Flavobacteriales bacterium
GCCTTAGCCAACGTACAGAACGGTCTTTTTAATGAGAAGCCGCCTCACGGGCGGCTTCTTCGTTTGGCGTGACGAGATTGCCCGAGGCGGGCTTTCCCTGGAGGGGGGAGCTTCGATCGCTCAGCCGCATTCGCTTTGCTCACGCCTGAACGAATAAGCCGCCTTGCGGCGGCTGTTCGATCGGCGGAGAGAGAGGGATTGCCCGAAGCGGGCTTTCCCGGAGGGGGTGGCTTCGATGGCACAGCCGCGCACGCTTCGCTCACCAGCTTCTTCGTTCTGCCGCCCGATCAAGCTTCGCTTGGCGTTCGACTGAACGAAGAAGCCGCCCTGCGGGGCGGCTGTTCGATCGGCGGAGAGAGAGGGATTCGAACCCCCGTTACCCTTTCAGGTAAACACACTTTCCAGGCGTGCGCCTTCAACCACTCGGCCATCTCTCCGGATGGGCGGCGAATGTAGCAAGAAGGCCCGCCCCGGGCGGTCCTCGTACTTTCGCGCCCCCGATATGGTCGGTAGAGACACATGCCCCGCATAGGCCCCATCGAACTTCCGGACTTCCCGCTGCTCCTTGCCCCCATGGAGGATGTGAGCGATCCGCCGTTCCGTGCGCTGTGCAAAAAACACGGCGCGGACCTGATGTACACGGAGTTCATCAGCAGCGAGGGCCTCATCCGCAAGGCGGCCAAGGGGATGAAAAAGTTGGACATCTTCCCGGACGAACGGCCTGTCGGGATCCAATTGTTCGGCGGGAGCGAGGATGCCATGGAAGAGGCCGCACGTATTGCGGAGGCCGCCGGCCCTGAGCTGATCGACATCAACTATGGCTGCCCGGTACACAAGGTGGTGAGCAAAGGAGCCGGGGCTTGCTTGCTGCAGGATGTGGACAAGATGGTTCGGCTCACTGACAAAGTGGTGAAGGCCGTGAAGCTGCCGGTAACCGTGAAGACGCGTCTGGGCTGGAGCGATCAGACCAAGAACATCATGGAGGTGGCCGAGCGCCTGCAGGATGTCGGTATCCAAGCGCTCAGCATCCACGGCCGCACACGCGCGCAACTGTACAAGGGCCCGGCGGATTGGACCCTCATCGGTGAGGTGAAGAACAACCCGCGCATCCACATCCCCATTTTCGGGAATGGCGACGTGGATTCACCCGAGAAGGCGAAGGAAATGCGCGACCGGTATGGCGTGGACGGCCTTATGATCGGCCGGGCCAGCATCGGGCACCCGTGGATCTTCGACCAGATCAAACACTACTTCGCAACAGGGGAGCATCTGCCCGCACCCACGCTGGATGATCGCGTGGATGCCGCACGCGAACACCTCGAACGAAGCATCGTGTGGAAAGGCGAATGGGAAGGCGTGGTGGAGATGCGCCGGCATTACACCAACTACTTCCGTGGACTCCCCAACTTCAAGGAACACCGCATGAAGCTGGTGACCGAGCGGGATCCCGCGATCCTGATCGCCCTGTTGGAAGAGGTGCGCAGCGCCTTCGCACTGGCCGCTTGATCGTATGGGTCAGCGTGCCGTCAAGTACCGCTGACCAAGCCCGCGCAAGGATACCGCAGTGGCCAAGGTGCCGATGCCCAGCACGGCGACCAGAATGAGCACCATGTCTCCGGCCATCACCTTCACAGGGTAGCTCTCTACGACTGAATTGGCAAGGCCGACCACGCCGGTCCATTGTTGTACGCCGCAAATGAGCAGGCCCAGCAGCAGGCCTGCCATGCTGCCTACCACGACGATAAGCATGCCTTCCGCGAAGAAGACCCGGCGCACGAAGGAGGTGGTAGCGCCCATACCGGTAAGCGTGCGCATGTCCTGCTTCTTTTCGATCATCATCAACGTGAGTGAGGCGATGATGTTGAAGGCCCCGATGAGCACGATGAACGCCAGCACCGCGAACGTGAACCACTTTTCCGTCGCGTTCGTCCGGTACATCAGCGCGTTCTTGGCGTAGCGCGAGGTGGACTTGAAGCCAGGACCGGCGAGGGCCCCGATTGCTTCAGCGAGGTCTTCGATGTTCGTGCCGGGCACGGCCTTGATCTCCAGCGCTGTCACTTCGCCGCCATAGTGCAACAGTGAGTCCACGAGCGCGATGGGGCCGATGGCGTACTGCTGGTCGAATTCCATGTTGATCGAGAATGCCCCCGCCACCGCGACCTGCTCCTGCTCGAAAGCCTGATCCTTGTAACGCAGGAGTTTACGACCGCGCACCGGCGCACTGATGGTGAGCGGACGCATCACGCCGTCGTCACGCGGTACACTGAGCTGGTCCTTCAGCGCTGCTCCGAGGATCACGAGCGGCCCGTTGTTCCCTTCCAACTTGGCCTCACCATCGTACATGTTCCCAGGTAGCGCGGCCATCGCCAGGTATTGGGGCTCCACGCCTTTCATCGTGGCCACCGCCTGTTGATCGCCGCTTCGCAATACCACGTTCTCTTCAATGATCCAACTCGCCTCCCCAACTCCCCGCAAAGCGAGGATGCCGTCCAGGGCGAGGCTTTCCTTAGGGAAGGTCTTGCCATTGGCGGGCGTTATCGTGACGTCCTGATCGAAAGGGCTATACAGCTTGTCCACCAGGTCGCTGATGCCGTTCAGGGTGCTGAGCACCACCACCATCGCCGCGGTGACCACCGCGATAACCACGATGCTGATGAGCGTGATGATGTTGATGGCGTTGCGCGAACGCTTGGCCAAAAGGTACCGGCGGGCGAAGAGCAGGGGGAGGTTCATGTGCCCATACGCTCACGTGGTTCCCAAGCAGGCCATCGCACCTTGTGCCCGTGTAATGCCCGTTCGGTCATCGCATGCAAACCTACGAGCGCTCGCCATGGGCACATGGCCACATGTTACTTCCACGCCTTTACGATCAACCCGGTGCCGGTCGTGTGCTTCATTGATACGTCGAACCGATTGAGCACATAAGCGATGGGGTAGGCGATGAGGTAGTAAACAGGAAGCACCAGGTAGAACGCCTTGCTCGTGTTGAGCATCAGCAACGGCCATTTCATGCTCAGGCGCCAACTTGCCTTCCCGGGTGTGCCATAGCTGTAACGCGCTTCCACCTTGCTGAATCCGTTGCGCAGGCACTTGGACCGCAGGTCCTCGATGTTGTAGCCGTCGCGCACATGCTCTTCGATGAAGGACCCTTCGCCTTCGTCATGCACGTCGCTGCCGCCTTGATCGCTCGGTGTGCTGATGATGAGCATGCCGCCGGCCTTCAACGATGTGCTGTAGCAGCGCAGTGCGGCCTCATCTTCCAGGATATGTTCCATCACATCCACGCAGACGACCAGATCGTACGCGCCGGGGTTCGTGAACTTCGTCACATCGCCTATCTGGAATTTGACCCTTGGGCGCCCGATCCGTTGGAAGAACGCGTTGCAATCCGCCACCTGCTCCTCCTTCACATCCAGCGAGGTGATCCGCCAGTCCTTGTTGATCCCACTCAGCCAGTAGCTGTATTGGCCGTAGCCTGCACCCGCGTCGTAGATCGACGTGTCTTTTCCTGACCTTGATCCACGGGCCCAATCACGCAGTTCCTTCTGCACATGCCAGGCACGCAGCATCAGCAGGTCCAATAACCGGTAGAATACCTTCCGCAGGAAAGGAGACCGGTTGAAGACCGAGCCGAGTTGTCTTTTGACCGGATCGTACCGCATTGTCAGGCTTCAAGACAATAGACACACGACCTGAGCTTCAAGGCATACGAACGACACCCGCGCGCGGCTGCCAGACAGGTATCTTCAGAAGTGAGCCTGGTGTCTTGAAGCTTCATCACTTCTTCAGGAGCCTATCGATCTCCTCCTGCTTGTCCAGCGAATCGTCCAGGTAGAAGATGAGCTCGGGAACGATCCGCACCTGCTTGCCTATGCGGTGCCCCAACATGCCGCGCATGTGCTGCGCGTCAGAGCGAACCCGCTCCAGAACCATCGCTTTGTCCTTCACCGGGAACAGGCTTACATACACTTTGGCGATGCCTAGGTCGGGGCTCACCCGTACGCCCGTAACGGTGATCAACCCGCCCGGGAGCAAACGGCGCCCCTCGGTCTGAAGGATGGTGGCCATCTCTTTCAGCAGCAGGCTGTTCACCTTGTTCTGTCGCAGGCTGTCCATGGTGGAAGGGCGGCGAAGATAGACCGCGGCCGCTGAGGGGTTGACGGGGCCGCGCACCGGTACATTCGCGCACCCCATGCGCCAGTTCTTCCGGATCCTCCGCTTCGGCAGGCCCTTCCGCCGGTATGCGGTGCTGAACGGTGTGTTCAACCTGCTGGCCACGGCGTTCCATTTGGGCAGTATGCTGCTGCTGATCCCCTTCCTGCAGTTGCTCATGGGCCAGACAGACCAGGTGCATGTGCGCCCCGTCTTCGCCTGGAACAAGGATGCTATCCAACAGACCTTCCAGTACGGACTTACCCACTTGATCGAGACGCAGGGACAACTGCCCGCCCTGGCGTGGATCTGCACCGGCGTGGTGACACTTTTCTTGATGAAGAACGTCTTCCGGTACTTCGCCGTGGTCGCGATCTGCGTTTTCCGGAACCGCATCATCCACGAGCTTCGGGCGCGCATCTATGACAAGATGCTGGAGCTGCCCCTCCGTTACCACAGCGGTGAGCGCAAAGGCGATCTCCTCAGCGTGATCACGAACGACATGCAGGTGCTGGAGTACAGCGTGATGTACAGCATCGAAATGGTCTTCCGCGAGCCCATCGCCGTTATCCTCTTCATCGGCACCATGGTGTCCATGAGCGGAAAGCTCACGTTGATCTCCCTGCTGTTGCTGCCCATAAGCGGGATCATCATCGCCCGCGTGAGCAAGAGCCTGCGCAAGCGCGGCACACGTGTGCAAGAGAAGAGCGCCGACCTGCTTGCCCGAGTGGAAGAAACACTCGGCGGCATCCGTGTGGTGAAGGCCTTCAACGGGGAAACGGACATGCGGCGGCGGTTCGAACGGGAAAACGAATTGCTCACTCGCGCGAGCATCGCCCTGCTGCGCCGCCAAGATGTCGCTTCACCCCTCAGCGAGACCATGGGTGCTGCCGTGATGGCCGTGATGGCCTACATCGGGGGCTCCCTCGCCTTGGGTACGCCCCCGGAACTGGCGGGCACCACCTTCATCGCTTACATCGCCATCTTCTCCCAGTTGCTCACGCCCATCAAGGGCTTCTCCCAAGGGTGGAGCGGCATCGTGCGGGGCAGCGCCAGCGCCCAACGCGTGTTCGATCTGCTCGCCGTGGAAAATACCGTGAAGGAGAAACCGGATGCACGGCCGATCCATGCACTCCGCTCTTCCGTGGAATTCAAGGAGGTGAGCTTCGCCTATGTTGACCGACCGGTGTTGGACACCATCAACCTCACGATCCCCAAAGGCAAGAGCGTGGCCCTGGTGGGTGCCAGCGGTGGCGGCAAGAGCACCATGGCCGGTCTGCTACCACGGTTCTTCGACGTGACTTCCGGCGCCGTGCTCATCGACGGTACGGATATTCGCGATCTGCGCATCGGCGATCTGCGCGGGTTGATGGGCATCGTTACGCAGGACAGCATCCTGTTCAATGACACCATCGCCAACAACATCGCTTTCGGCCGCCCCGGCACCAGCGAAGAGGATATCACGCGAGCAGCGGCCATCGCCAATGCGGACGGATTCATCCGTCAACTGGACGGAGGCTACCGCACCAACATCGGCGACGGAGGCAACCGGTTGAGCGGTGGCCAGAAGCAGCGCATCGCCATCGCCCGCGCCGTGTTGAAGGATCCCGCGATCCTGAGATTGGACGAAGCCACCAGCGCGCTGGATACGGAAAGCGAACGCCTTGTACAGGACGCCCTCTTCAAGCTGATGAAGGACCGTACCTCACTGGTGATCGCGCACCGCTTGAGCACTATCCAGCACTGCGACGAGATCTGCGTGCTGCAGGAAGGTCGTATCGTGGAGCGCGGTACGCACGCTTCACTCCTGGCGGCGAACGGGGCCTACGCGCGGTTGGTCGGCATGCAGGCGTTCGCCTGATCAACCCTTCACAGCAACCCGATCGCGCGTGCGATCTCCGGTTGGCACAGCAGGTAATTCAGGTGCCCGCTGCGTCCGATACGTTCCGTCCGCACCGGCGGCCAGGTCTTCTCGTCTATGTTGAAGTACAGGTACCCCAGGCCTTCAACCAGGGGCCGCACGCCGGCAGCCACCGTTTCATTGAACACTTCGAGGAGGATGCTCGGCCGATCCCGCCGGAGAAGATCCGCGAAGCCCCTGAGTACCTCGGGTTCGTGACCCTCCACGTCTATCTTCAGGAGGTCCAGTCTGCGGAGCCCACGCCGTTCCGCTATTCCCGCAATGGTGAAACCCATCACCGGCACGGCCACTTTGTTCCCCGCAGGGTTGAAGTCGGCGTTCAACGACACGGACAGTACGTGGTCCGTTCCGGCCAGATCATACAAGGTGGTCGGTCCTTCGTGATCCGTGGCCGCCCCATGAAGCGCATGAACACCTCCACCGTTCAATGCGATGTTCTCCTCCAGCTTCCGGAAGATGCGCTCCACCGGTTCCACGGCGATGATCACCGCACCCGGGCGAACAGCCTGCGCCAGCAGCGCGAACGCTCCGGTATTCGCGCCTACATCCATGATGGTATCCGAGCGACGGCACAGCCGCATCCACAGCTCCAGGGAGATGCGCTCCCAGCCCTTGACGCCGCGCCAGAAGAGCTCGTTCTCGATGGTATAGCCATGGTGCCGCATACGGAAAGATCCGCTGCCGGGCACTGGCACTTCGATGATGCCCTTGAAGTGCAAGTGCTGAAAAACGCCACGCGGCACCGGCAACAGGCGAAGAACCTTGAATGCGGGCTGCTTGAACGGAAGCGCGGCATACAGCCGTTTGAGCAAGGACTTCACGCGGGTGTGGGCGGTTTTTCAGGAGACGCTCGCGTCTTCAAGGGTTGCCCTGTTCGGCTGTCCCGCCAGCAAGGTATTCGTCGCCGAAAAGCAGGTCGCTCTCGTAGGGGAAGCGCGCCACATGCAGCGCCTTGGCGCGCTGGTAAAGCAGCTTGCGCAGCGTGTCGATGTTCTCCTTCGCCGTGGCGCTTATGAAGATGCACTCCTCATCGCCCATGCGGCCCATCCAGGTCTGCTTCAATTCTTCCAGGGTATACTGGTCGGTGCGTTTCGGGGCCAGATCATGGGGGTCGTGCCCGGTGGGCCGGTACGCGTCGATCTTGTTGAAAACGACGATGGTCGGTTTGCCGCCCGCTCCGAGCTCCTGCAGGGTGTTCTTTACCGTGGCATACTGTTCCTCGAAGTTGTGGTGGCTGATGTCCACGATGTGCAGCAGCAGGTCGGCTTCGCGTGTTTCGTCCAAGGTGCTCTTGAAGCTCTCGATCAGTTGCGTGGGAAGTTTTCGGATGAAGCCCACCGTGTCGCTAAGCAGGAAGGGCAGGTTGCCGATCACCACTTTGCGTACCGTGGTGTCCAATGTGGCGAAGAGCTTGTTCTCGGCGAAAACGTCGCTTTTGCTGAGCAGGTTCATGAGCGTGCTCTTGCCCACGTTCGTATAGCCCACGAGCGCCACGCGCACCAATTTTCCGCGGTTGCCCCGCTGTGTTGCCATTTGCTTGTCGATGTCGCGCAACTGCGACTTCAACAACGCGATGCGGTCGCGCACCAGTCGCCGGTCCGTCTCGATCTCCTTTTCCCCAGCACCACCGCGGGTGCCCGTGCCGCCGCGCTGGCGCTCCAGGTGGGTCCACAACTTGGTGAGGCGTGGCAGCATGTACTGGTATTGCGCCAGTTCTACCTGTGTGCGGGCATGGCTCGTGCGGGCGCGACGGGCGAAGATGTCCAGGATCAGTCGCGGCCTGTCGAGTACCGGTTTCCCCAGATCTTTCTCGATGTTGCGCTGCTGTGCCGGGCTCAACTCATCGTCGAAGATCACCATGTCCGCACCATGCTCCTCCATCCACGCCTTGATCTCCCCCAACTTGCCACTGCCCACGTAGCTCCTGCCATCCGGCTGGTGCATCTTCTGCGTGAAGCGCTTGATGGAACGGATGTCCGCAGTGTTCGCCAAGAACTCCAGCTCGTCCAGGTATTCTGTGACCTGCTCCAAGGACTGCCCCGGCTTGTCACGGTCCGGCGCGGTGATCATGCCCACGAGCACGGCCGTTTCACCCTTCATGCGGGTTTCCTTCAGGTCGATCATCGAAAGGCGGTTTTGCATCGGAGCGATCGCCCCGGGATGTGCGTTCGTTCAGTTGTCACTCGGGAGTGTATCGCTTTTGGCCCGCAGCGTCTGTACATGGTCGGTTACTGCTTCGATCTGCTTGGCGGAAAGCGACTTTCCGTAAGGCATCATCGCTCCTTTGCCGTTGGTGATCACCGCGATCACTTCCTCGCGGGAGAGGATGCTCGACACCAGGTCCTTCGCGCCGTTCATACCCAGATCGCCTTTGCGTCCGTGGCACAAGGCGCAATTGGTGTTGTATACCATTTCACCTTCCGTCGGAGGGGGAGTATCCGCGTTGCCGCTGATCGCATTACCACACGCGAGCAGCAGTGCCGACCCGAGGAAACCGAAAGAACGGAGCCGCTTCAGAACCATCCGAGCGCTTGGGCTTTGCCGATCTCCGTGAACGGCCAAGGGATCATCATCAACATGACCACCAGGGCGAGCAGGTAGAAAATGGAGATCCGCAGTTGCTTGCCCGGTTCGGTCTGCGCACGCTTGCTCACCATGCGCCCGATCGTCACCAGCGCGATCGCCAGGACCATCATACCGACGTGCTCGAATTTCCAGAAGCGTCGGACCGTGTCGCCCATCCAGCTCTGGTTTCCGCGTGCCGTGATCGCGTCGTAGGTCTTGAAGTTCATCGCGTACAGCCCGAGCCCCAGCACCAGTTGGATGTGACAGGCGACCATGGCGATGATCGAGAGCGTGCGTTCCCATACGATGATCGGTTCCTTGCGCAGGTAACCCTTTAGCGCAGCGATGCCCGCGCCAGCGACTGAAAACAGAACAACCCACCGCAATATGCTGTGGAAGAGTTGAAGGATGCCGCCGGAGTCGCTCATGGTCAGGGTAGCGTGGAATGGCCCAAATGTAGACGCCGGGCCCAACGGTGACCGATCCGGGCGGTTGGCTCCCCAGTGTTCTCTCCGGCTACATTCGCCCCGCCCATGCGCTCGCGCTTCTTCGCTTGCACGTTCGTGCTCTCAACGGCGCTGAGCCTCTCAGCTCAGGTGAACGCGCCGGTCAACGGGCCTGCCACAAGGTCGCAGCTGATCGCGTTCACACACGCCACCGTGCACCCGGCACCCGGGAAGGTCCTTCTGGACGCCACGGTGCTCATGCAGGATGGGCGCATTCTACGCGTAGGACAGAACGGCATCGCGCCGGATGATGCAGTGATCCATGATCTTCACGGGCTGCATCTGTGGCCGGGGCTGGTGGAGCCGTACTGCGACCTGGGTATACCGAGCACCGAGGCCACCGATCGGCCCAAACCGGCGGGCGCGCGCTTTTGGAACCCCGCCATCAGGGCCGCCACCCAAGCGGTGAAACTCTATGCGCTCGACGAGGAGAAAGCGGGCGCACTGCGCGCTCAAGGCTTCACCACCGTCATCACCCATCGCATGGATGGCATCGCGCGCGGCACATCGTGCGCTGTGCTGCTCGCGGGCCGCAACGCCAACGAGGACATCATCGTTCCCGACGCCTCTGCGCATTTCTCCTTCAGGAAGGGGACAAGCAAAGACGCGTATCCCTCTTCGCTCACGGGCAGCCTCGCGCTGCTGAGGCAGGCCCTGTACGACGCGCGCTGGTATGCGGCGCAAGGGCAGCGCGAACAGACCGATCCCGACCTGTCCGCACTGCAGGCACAGCTCAGCCAGCCTTTGGTCTTCGAGGCGTCGGACCGCAATGATGTAATGCGCATCGCCGCCATCGGGCGTGAATTCGGGATCCGCTTCATTGTGAAGAGCGCAGGGGATGACTACGCGCGCTTGGGCGATATCCTCGCCACCGGCCAACCGCTCATCGTTCCATTGGTGATGCCTGAAGCGTACGATGTGGAGGATCCGTTCGAAGCGCTGGAAGTACCCCTGGCCAAGTTGAAGCACTGGGAGTTGGCCCCTACCAACCCCGCACGCATAGCCGAAGTGGGCGGCACCTTCGCGTTCACCACCCGTGGGTTGAAAGACCCCGGAGCGATCTGGGGTGTGCTGCGGCGCATGGTCCGCTGCGGCCTCGACAGTACCACGGCCATCGCCGCACTCACTACCGTTCCCGCCACACTTTTTCATCTGGAGGAGCGCTTGGGCATCATCGCTCCGGGGGCTGAAGCCAACCTCATCATCTCCTCGCATCACTTGCTGAACGAGAAGAATGCGATCCACGAGATCTGGTCCGGTGGGCAACGCTTCGTGCAGAAACCTATCCCGGGCGAGGATCCACGCGGCACCTTCGACCTCAACCTGCGAAGCTCGATCCTCAAGCTCAAGGTGACCGGTGAACTGGACAAGCCAGAAGCGGAAATCAGCCAACCCGGGAATGACGGCGTACGCGAGAAAGCCCAGCTTGACGTAGTCCGGGGCGGGGTAACGCTGGTCTTCAACGGTTCCCGTTTCGGATCTCAAGGACCGGTGCGCTTGAACGGCACCATCCGTCCGCGGGGCGCAATATGGGATGGCCAAGGCCAGATGCCCGGCGGGGAATGGATCACATGGAGCGCGGTGCGCCAGGCCGGTGGGCAGACCGTGCAGAGCAAGGCGCGCGGGGAGCACGCCGCACTGGACAGTTTGTGGTCCGCTCCTACGGGCCAAGTCTGGTTCCCCCTCGGGGCCTACGGTGAGCCCATGTTGCCCGATACGGAGATGGTCATATTCCGCCATGCCACCGTGTGGACCAACGGACCGCAAGGCGTGTTGCGCGATGCGGACGTCTGCATCGCCCAGGGCCGGATACTCGGGGTGGGGGAGAAGCTCGACCTCGGTGCCCTCTTCGCCGAACGCCGCCGCCCCACCGTGACGGAGATCGATGCTGCCGGAAAGCACATCACCTGCGGGATCATCGATGAGCACTCGCACATCGCCATCTCCCGTGGCGTGAACGAGGGTTCGCAGGCGATCACCGCGGAAGTGCGCATGGGTGATGTGGTGGACCCGGAGGACGTGGACATCTACCGCAACTTGTCCGGGGGCGTTACCACTATCCAACAATTGCACGGCAGCGCCAACCCCATCGGTGGGCAGAGCGCGCTCACCAAGTTGCGCTGGGGACAGAACGGCGAGCAGATGCGCATCACGGGCGCTGATGGTTTCATCAAGTTCGCACTCGGCGAGAATGTGAAACAAAGCAACTGGAACAATGAGGGTTCGCGCTTTCCGCAGACCCGCATGGGCGTGGAACAACTGATGTACGATGCCTTCCACAGGGCGAAAGCCTACCGCGCGGAATGGGCGCGTACCGAAGCTTCGATGCCCAAGACCCCGCCGCGTAGAGGAGCCGTTCCCGCCCCAACACTTATGCCCCGCCGCGATCTGGAGCTCGACGCCCTGACCGAGATCCTTGAAAAAAAGCGCTTCATCACCTGCCACAGCTACGTGCAGAGCGAGATCGCCATGCTCATGGAGGTGGCGGACAGCATGGGCTTTACCGTGAACACCTTCACCCACATCCTCGAAGGCTACAAGATGGCCAAGCGGATGAAGGAGCATGGGGTACACGCGAGCACCTTCAGCGATTGGTGGGCCTACAAGATGGAAGTGGCGGACGCGATCCCCTACAACGCTGCGCTGCTCAACCAAGCGGGGGTGAACACCTGTATCAATAGTGACGATGCCGAAATGAGCCGCCGCCTGAACCAAGAGGCCGCCAAGGCGATGAAGTATGGAGGTGTTTCCGCAGAGGATGCATGGAAAATGGTCACCCTGAACGCCGCCAAAGCCCTGCACCTGGACGCGCGCATGGGTTCCGTGGAAGCTGGCAAAGACGCAGACATCGTGCTCTGGAGCGCCAACCCGCTCAGCATCGATGCCAAGGCCGAGATCACCTTCGTGGACGGGGTGCGGCGCTTCGATCGGAAGAAGGATGTCGAGTTGCGCAAAGCGATGATGGTCGAGCGTGAACGGCTCATCACCAAGATGATCGCGGCGAAAAAGTCGGGTGCCCCCGCCCGAAAGCCTGAGCACAAGGAGAAAGGACATTGGCATTGCGAAACCATCGGGGAGGAGCCATGAGCATACGACCAGGCAGGTGGCAGCAGGCAGCAAGCAGCGAACCCGGGTCGGTCGTCCGCTGCCCGCTGCTCGTTGTGTGCTTTCTGCTACTTGCTCCGGTGTATTCCCAAAAACCAACCCCTGCCCCGGCACAAACCAAGAGCATCCTACTGAAGGGAGGCACCGTGCATGTCGGTGATGGCACCGTGATCGATGATGCTGCGGTCGGCTTCCGCGATGGTGCGATCGATTTCGTGGGACACAGCTACGGCGTAACCGCCACCTACGACACCACATTCAACACAGCTGGCCAGCACCTGTATCCGGGATTGATCCTGCCGGACAATTCGATCGGCCTGCATGAGGTGGACCTCGTGCGCGCGACTTCCGACGAGGACGATACCGGTGAACTGGAACCTGAGCTCCGCGCACTTTCCGCCTACAATACGGACTCGCGCATCATTCCCACCCTGAAGAGCAACGGAGTGCTCCTCGCCCAGACCGCACCGCGTGGCGGTATCATAGCCGGAACCAGCAGCGTGGTACAACTTGACGCTTGGGACAATGCCTCCGCGGCGATCAAGGCGGATGACGGCATCCACATGACCTGGCCCAAGGCGTTCCAACGCTCAGGCTGGTGGGCCGAGCCCGGGGAGACCGACAAGTCAACCGACGATGAACGCGCGCAACGCTTGAGGAACATCGAGGACTTCTTCCGCAGAGCCGAGGCCTACGCGCGCACGGCCACACATGTGGAGACCGACCTGCGCATGGAATCGATGCGTGGGCTGTTCTCCGGAACGCAGGCGCTCTTCATCAACGCGGATGGGGCGCAAGACATCCAAGAGGCCGTGCTGTTCGCGGATGCCATGGGCGTGAAGCGCACCGTGATCGTGGGCGGCTACGATGCGTGGCGACTGCCTGACCTGCTGCGCGAGAAAAAAGTAGATGTGATCCTGCAGCGACTGCACAGCCTGCCGCTGCGCGATGACGACGATGTAGATCTGCCCTTCCGCCTGCCGACCCTATTGAAGGCCAAGGGCATCCGCTTCTGCCTCGGATACACCGGCGACATGGAACGCATGGGCGCGCGGAACCTCGCTTTCCTCGCAGGTACCGCCAGCACTTACGGCCTTCCGCGGGAAGATGCGTTGCAAGCCATCACCCTCGATGCCGCGCGCGTGCTCGGTATCGATCAGCGGTATGGAAGCCTCGCCGTGGGCAAAAGCGCCACCCTCTTCATCTCCGCCGGCGATGCGCTCGATATGCGCACCAATCAAGTAGCGCACGCCTTCATCGATGGCCGCCATTTGGATCTGGACGACCACCAGAAGAAGCTTTACCGGCAGTACCAGCAGCGCTACGCCAAACCGTAGTGCCGCACGTGAACACCGCGATGGTGATAGGGTGGCAGGCCCCGGCCGGAGAGAAGGAGCGAGCCGGGGTACTTTCGGCCCCCGTGAGTGAGTTGATCCCCCTCATGGATCGCGCCATCGCCGCAGCATTCGCGGCCGGGCGTGAGATCCTGGACGTGTATGCGCGCCCCATCGATGTGGAACTGAAGGAGGATCGCTCACCCCTGACCGAAGCCGACAAGCGTGCGCACGCCGCGATCGAGCGGGAACTACGCTCTACCAGCATTCCTGTGCTCAGTGAGGAAGGCAAGGAGATCCCGGTGGAAGAACGCCAGACCTGGCTGCAGTACTGGCTGGTGGACCCGCTGGATGGCACAAAGGAGTTCATCAAGCGGAATGGGGAGTTCACAGTGAACATCGCGTTAATGCACCCCACCCCGGCCCTCCCCGGTGGGGAGGGAGGAATGCCCCCCACCCCAACCCTCCCTGGTGGAGAGGGAGGAATGCACCCCACCCCGGCCTTCCCCGGTGGGGAGGGAGGAATGCACCCCACCCCGGCCCTCCCCGGTG
>JANOPI010000292.1:0-9576 GCA_031421755.1 Flavobacteriales bacterium
GGCTGGAAGCCGGTGACCCGAGTCCTACTTGTATCGATCGTGAAGCCTCCAGCCGTTCTGTGAAGACGCCGGCTGGAAGCCGGTGACCAGAGTCCTACTTGTACCGATCGCGGATGGCGGTGCGGAATTCCACCGGCGACACGCCCTCCAACTTCTTGAACCACCGGGTGAAATATGCCGGGTCCTTCATGCCGATAGTGTAACCTGATTCCTTCACACTGAGCGTACTGTGCAGGAGCAGGCGCTTGGCTTCGAGCAACATGCGCGCATCGATCACCGCGCCGGCCGTGGTGCCCAGCCGTGCGCGCACCACATCGTTCAGGTGGCCTGGTGTAACACGCAGCTTGTCCGCGTAGTCGCGCACCTGATCGAACTCGAGGTAGTGTTGGTCCACCAGCGAACGGAACCGCTGCACCAGATCGCTCACCACCGCGTCGCGCGCGTTCTCATCGGGCTGCCGTTCACGCCACCAGCGCGCGCACTTGGCGAGTATGATGCCAAGATACCCCTCCTGCACGTACGTCTGCACCGCATTGCCATCGCCCCGCTCGTCTTCCAGCATGGCGGCCAGTTCGTTCAGGATAGAAAGCTTGTGCGCATCGAGTGGCAGGCCCGGCGTGTGGTCCATTCCGTCAAACACCGCTTGCGCGTCCTGTCGGCGCATCGGGTCTCCCAAGGTGCTCGGCGCGAACATCAGCACAAAGCCCTCCATGTCCCCGCTGCGCACCAAATGATGTACTTGCCCACCGCGCACCACATGCACACCCGGGGTCACCAGCGCGTGCGGGCGCAGATCGATCATGTGCGTACCGCTTCCACCTGCGAACACGAACAGCTCATGGTAATCGTGCCGATGCACCGAGTTGCGCACCTCGCCATCGGTCTTCACGATGCGCTCGAAGGAGATCGCGCGCCCGTGCTCGTGCTCGAGTGTATGGATCGGGATCTCGGGTTCCATGGCGCTGCGCTTGTGCCGGCCGAAGGTGGCGGCTTCCTCGTTAGTAATCAAGCGAAGTGGCCGATATCACCACAACTGGGTAGCGCGACCGGTCCCTCAAAACTTGAAATGGGAAAAATGAAAGCTGATAGGCAGCCCTGACGAACCGCTGAACATTCAGCCCTGCCTTTCAACTTTCGCGTTCCACTTTTCAGCCTTCGCCCCTCACTTGTTGAGCTTGACGACGTGCTTTCTGGAGCGCATGTTCAGCAGCTCCACCCCGAAGCTGAAGGCCATGGCCACGTACGCATAGCCTTTCGGGATCTCGCTGTGGTGGAAGGGGTGCAGGCCCTCGAAGAAGAGCATGAAGCCCACCATCACCAAGAAGGACAAGGCGAGCATCTTCAGCGCCGGGTGCTTCTCGATGAACTTGCTGATCGCGCTGGCGAAGAAGAACATCACGATCATCGCGATGATCACCGCCACGATCATGATCTCCACGTGATCCGCCAGTCCGATCGCCGTTACGATACTGTCGAAGGAGAACACGGCGTCCACCAATAGGATCTGCACCACCAGCGCGCCGAACGCCTTCTTCGCGTCAGCGGGCGTGGCATGCTCCTCCCCGCCTTCCAGCTTTTCGTGGATCTCCTTCACCGCCTTGTACAGCAGGAAGAGGCCGCCGAAGAACATGATCAGGTTGCGCAGGTTGATGGGCGTCTCCCCGATGTGGAACAGCGCGTTCTCCCCGTTCTTCACCAACCAACCCAAGGCGATCAACAACGCGGATCGCAACAGGATGCCACCGATCATCCAGATCCGCCGTGCCCGCAACCGGTCCTTCTCCGGAATGCGCCCCAGGATGATGCTGACGAAGATGACGTTGTCGATGCCCAGTACGATCTCCAGGATCGTGAGCGTGACGAGGCTGATGAGCGAGGCGACCGAAAAGAGTTCTTCCATGGGGCTGATAAGCGGCAACGAAGATGCGGTTTGGGCGTCTACCTTCGGAAACCACCACAGAACGATGCGAGCACCACTACTCCTGACCTGTCTCCTTATTATCGGTTCCATGAACGCGCAGCTCATCAACGGCAGCTTCGAGAGCGGCCTCGACGGATGGAGCGTGCCATGCGACTGCGCACCGGGCTACCCCACACCCGGCGGTGCCCCCGGTGGAGGTACTCAGTGCTTGGGACTGGACAACATAAACTTCGATTGCCTGTGCATGGTGATGAACGCCACGCAACAACTTACGCCATGGGTAACGCCCGGAGCGTGGGTGTTGAGCGGATGGATCAAAAGCGCGGTGCCGGGCGACATCCCCGGCTCCTTCATCCGGTTTTCCGAGGGGCCTGCTTTCAGCAGCTTGATCCTGAGCAACCTCGTTTCCTCCACCGGCGATTGGGAGTTCAAGGCGGACACCTTCGTCGTCGACAACCTGATCGACACGGACAGCCTCCGCGTTTCGTTGGTGCCGGACGACGGCAACGAGCAACCGCCTTCGATCTGCTATTTCGACGGGATCTCGCTGTTACCCCTGATCAGCACCGAAGTGGGGATCCTGCACCATCCTGTTCCGGCATTCAGGCCCAACCCCGCCACTGACAAGTTGTGGATCGATCTTCCTGAGAGGCCGCTCTCCATCACCGCTATCGACGCCAGTGGCCGAACACACACATTGAAGAACTTCACCCACCTCAACCATACCTTCGATGTGGACGTGAGCTCCCTGCCTGCCGGGATCACCTTACTGCGCATCACCACGAACTCCGGAACACAGAACCTGCGGTTCCTCAAAATGTGAAACCATGAGAACGACACTATTGCTGATGCTCGGTTCTTGCGCCGTAATGGTCGATGCGCAGATCGTTAATGGGGATTTTGAGGATGGATTTGACGGATGGTCCATCCCCGCATGCCAAGAGGCCGTCATCCATTTCAATTTCATTCCGGATGCTAGTCCAAATTGTTTAGGACTTGGCGCCTTTGTCGATTGGGACTGCCGAATGGACTCGCCCGTACATCAGTTCTTGCCTTGGCTCACACCCGGACCATGGCTCCTCAGCGGCTGGATCAAGGGTGCGACACCCGGAAATATTTTCGGTGCTTACGTAGGTATTTCAACAACGTCAGGCTATGGTGACGTCATTGCGGAGCTCAGTAGTTTCACCGACCAATGGATCTTCCAACAGAACGCCTTCGAGGTCGCCGAAGAGACGGACCTCGACAGCCTGAGAATCGAGTTCTTACAAGATGGGAGCGCGATACCGTATACCTACTTCGATGAATTGAAGATCGAACCCGCCGGTTCAACAAGTTTCGCCGAAGGCTGGGACCGGCAGTTTTCATCCCGCCCCAACCCCGCCACGGACAAGCTCTGGATCGACCTGCCGGAAACAGCGATCTCCATCCTCGCCGTTGATGCCAGCGGCCGAACACACGACCTGAAGGACTTCACCCACCGCGACCGGACATTGGAAGTGGATGTACACGCACTTCCCGTTGGCATTTGCTTGCTTCGCATAACGACCGCCGCTGGCACACATGCCGTGCGGTTCGTCAAAGCATGAAGCACGCGTACACTTTCTTGGCGATTCTCCTTTCCGAAGCCACCAGCGCCCAACTGGTGAACGGCGGCTTCGAGAGCAACGGCCAGTTCGACCTCACCGGCTGGACCTCGCTATGCAACAACGCCTTCATGGGCATCGGTTACTACGAAGGGGATTTTTGCGTGGCCGTGCCGCACGGCGAAGCGAACGGATGCGTGCCGGGCGACCTGATCCAATATGTACCTGCTATCCAGGACGGCGAGACCTGGAACATCAGCGGCTGGTGCATGAACCTGAACTTCATGCAGTCGAACCCGGACATCGGCTTCCGCATGGGCATCAAGCTCGCAGATGGCACCATGACCTATTTCACCGCCGGTGTGATCAATTCCGCGAATTGGTACAACCTCAGCTTCTCGAACACCTTCAATATGGCCCCCGGCGATACGGCGTTCGTGATGTGCGAAGGCGGATTCGTGAGCGGCAACGGCGGTTTCAACTTTGCGCAATTCGATGCGGTGGAATTGGAGATGCTCTCTACGGGCTTGGGCGAGCACAACCATGACAAGCTCCGGTGCCGACCGAACCCGGCACGCGAGCGGATCTGGATCGATGTGCCCGAACGACCACAGCTACTGAGCGTGATCGATGCGACCGGTCGGGAGCATGCCTTGGCAACGTTCCATCACAACGGTGCCTCGTTGGAAGTGGACGTGAGCAGCATCCCTCCCGGTCCGTGCGTCATGTTGTTGAAGTCGATCACCGGCGTTCGGACGGTCCGCTTCATCAAAGCATGATCCCATGAAACACTTCTCCGCAGCGCTCGCTCTCCTCGTCGCGCTGAGCACCAATGCGCAACTTGTCAATGGCAGTTTCGAAGTGAACGGAGGCTTCACCCTGCAGGGCTGGGAATGGACCTGTGACGAACCCCAGCCGGTCATGGACGTCCCCACCGGCGGCGGGGTCTGGTCCGCTTGGAAAGAATCCGGCCATGCCAAAGGGTGCTTCCCCAACCACCTCTTCCAACGCTTGGCCAATGTGCAGTACGGCATCCCTTACCAGTTGACCGCTTGGGTAAAATGCCCCATCGGGGACGTCGCGTTCTGTATCGGTGGCAGCATCGGTTTCGGCAGCATCAGCAATGGTGTGTTCGCCCTGTCCCAATTGACCACCAGCACTGTTCCGGAGTGGGCATTCATCACGGCTGACCACGTCTTCGATCCGGGTGTGGGCGATACCGCCATCGTGGTGGTGAATTCAGGTTTCATCGGAGGACCGATAAACCCGATACCGGCCGGATTCGACCAGTTGACGCTGGACATCGCCAATGGGGTCGGCGAGGTGCTTCCGCTCAGGGTTTCCTTGTTCATGGAACCGCTCAGCGATCGCCTGAACGTAGGAAGCACGGCCCGCATGCGCTCACTGGAGTGTTTCGATGCTACCGGTCGCAGGCTCCTCACCCAGCGCGCTTCCGGCACCACCGAGGTGGTTGACCTGTCCGCGTTGAATAGCGGGGCATATCTGTTGCGTGCTACCACCGATGGGGGATCGCTCACTTCGCGTTTCGTCAAGCGCTGATGGCCACCCGTAACGCCCGCGAAACTTCCTCCGCCCGCGTGAGCACCATGATATGCGCACCGCCGCGCACCACATGATCCACCGGGAAGCGCATCGGCACCACGCTGTCGTTGTCGCCATGGATGCGCACGAGCGGCCCTTTCCAGGGTGAACCCTTCCAGCGTAGGATGGCACCTGTGCCATTGCGGATCTTGCGCACCGACTCGCTTCGCGCCATGTCCCAAAGCAGCTTGTCCGTGGCGCGGTCGCGTTGGCCGAGCACGCGTTTCACCGGCCAACTGGCCCATGCGGTGAAGTGCGTGATGAGGTTGTGCAGCCGGAGCGTTGATCCGAGCCGCGCGTGCAACGGCCATTCGTGCGGGCCCGTCCACGAGGAGATGAGCACGACTTTCTCCGGCTTCGTTATCGCCGCCAGTTCCTGCGCCACCATGCCGCCCATGCTCACACCAGCGAGAATGTGCGGTTCACTCCTATCCACTTCAGTGCTCATCGCCTGCGCGATCTCCGCAAGGGTGCATCCTTTCGGGAACGGTGGCCAGTCCAGCTTGCTGACGTCCACCCCTTCCAGGTCAAAGCGGTCATACATGCGATGATCGCAACCGATTCCGGGGAGGAGGTAGAGTTTCACTGATCAGAAGATCAGAAAATGAGATGATCAGATGATCGCATCCCGAACGAAAGCGAGTGCGGCTTCCATGTGATCGTGCATGACGACATCGTTCTGAACGAAGGCTACACGCTTGCGGAAGTCGTTGTGCAGCTTCTCGATGGAAGAGGAACTCTTCGTCGGCCTGCGGAACTCGAGCGCTTGGGCGGCGTTGAGCAGTTCGATGGCAAGGATGCGCTCCACGTCCTGCACAACGGCCCAAGTCTTCAGCGCAGCGGCGGCGCCCATGCTCACATGATCCTCCTGGCCGTTGCTGCTGTCGATGGTGTCCACACTATTGGGCATGCACCGCTGCTTGTTGGCGCTCACCAACGAGGCCGCCGTGTACTGCGGGATCATGAAGCCGCTGTTGATGCCCGGCTTCGCAACGAGGTACGCCGGAAGCCCACGCTGCCCGCCGATGAGCTTGTAGGTACGCCGCTCGCTGATGCTGCCCAGTTCCGCCACCGCGATCGCCAGAAAGTCGAGCGCCAAGGCCAAAGGTTGACCGTGGAAGTTGCCGGCGCTCACCACCAGGTCCTCATCGTCGAAGACGGTAGGATTATCGGTGACCGATTCCAGTTCGCATTCCACCACGCGCTCCACGTAAGCGATGACATCGCGCGATGCGCCATGCACCTGCGGGATGCAGCGGAACGAATACGGATCCTGCACGTGCGCTTTCTTCTGGGTGATGAGCTTGCTTCCCTTCAACAGCTCGCGCATGTGGCCTGCCACTACCGCCTGACCGGGATGCGGGCGCACTGCATGAACCGACGGGTGGAACGGCTCGATGCGGCCGTCATACGCGTCCAGCGACATCGCCGCAATCATGTCCGCGAATTGCGCGAGGCGTGTGCCCTTCAGCGTGAGCAGCGATGCGTACGCGTTCATGAACTGCGTGCCGTTGAGCAGTGCGAGACCCTCTTTGGGTCCCAGCTCCAAGGGCATCCAACCGAACTTTTTCAACGCTTGCGCGGAGGACATCCGCCTGCCAGCTACCATTACTTCGCCGAGACCGATCAAGGGCAGGCTCAAGTGCGCCAGCGGGGCCAGATCACCGGATGCGCCGAGCGAACCGCGCTCGTACACCACCGGCAGCACATCCACATTGTACATGTCGATGAGGCGTTGCACCGTGGCGGGTGCCACCGCGCTGTGACCGAAAGCCATGTTCTGCACCTTCAGTACCAGCATAGCGCGCACGATCTCCGAAGGCACGGGATCACCGCTGCCACACGCGTGGCTCATCACCAGGTTCTTCTGCAGTTGCGCCAGGTCCTTCTTGTCGATGCGTGTATCAGCCAACGAGCCGAAGCCCGTGTTCACACCGTAGATCGGCGCGTCGCTGTTCTTCAGGCGATCTCGCAGGTAGGCATGACTGCGCTTGATCGCCGCAACCGCTTCCTTGGTAAGGGCGATGGGACTGCGCGTGTCCAGGATGTGCGCGAGTTCGGCAAGTTCAAGGCCGACGGTTCCGATGGTGTGCGGACGCATGGGTTGGTTGTCAGTTGTCGGTTGTCGGGCTGGTTGGAAGGAGCATCGATATGCGCTTGCCGAGGATCTGTCGGAAGCCGGACAACCGTCACCCGACAACCGACAACAGGTCCTCTTGCTTCACAGCCTTCTGCTCCCCTGTCTTCATGTCCTTGATGGTGACGATGCCTTGCGCTATCTCGTTCCCGCCGATGATGGCCACGTACGGGATGCCCTTGTCGTCCGCATACTTGAACTGCTTGGCCATCTTCACGGCATCGGGGTACAATTCAGCGGCGATGCCTGCTTCCCTGACCTGTCGCAAGAGTTTCAGGCAGTGCATGGCCTCCGCTTCACCGAAGTTGGCGAAGAGCAATTTGGTGCTGGCACCCAGTTCCGCCGGGAACTTGTTCGTCTCCAACAGCACGTCGTAGATGCGGTCCGCGCCGAAGCTGATGCCCACGCCGCTCATGCCCTTCAGGCCGAAGACGCCCGTGAGGTCGTCGTAGCGGCCGCCACCGCAGATGCTGCCAGGCATTGTGCCTTCGAGGGCCTTCACTTCGAAGATGGCACCGGTGTAGTAGTCGAGGCCACGGGCAAGCGTTGGGTCGAACTCCAAGCGCGCGGACTTCATGGCACCCACCGCTCCGAAGGTGAAGGCCAGATCCTTCAATCCTTGTTGTGCGGTAGTGGATGACGCGAGCCATGACTCCAATTGTGGCCGTTGCTCCGCCCATGTGCCGCTCAATGCGAACAATGGGGCGATGCGACCGATCGCTTCATCCGAAGTGCCTTTGGCACGCATCTCCTCTTCGACCTTCTCACGACCGATCTTGTCCAGCTTGTCGATGGCCGTTACCATGTCCACGACTTTCTCCGGCTGGCCGCTCACTTCGGCGATGCCACTGAGCACCTTGCGGTCGTTGATCTTCACAACCACCTGCAAGCCGAGACCGGTGAACACGTCGTCGAAGAGCTGCACCAATTCCACTTCGTTCAACAAACTTTTGCTGCCGATCATGTCCGCGTCGCACTGGTAGAACTCGCGGTAGCGGCCCTTCGCTGGACGATCACCACGCCACACAGGTTGGATCTGGTAGCGCTTGAACGGGAATGCGATGTCGTTCTGGTGCTGGACCACGTACCGTGCGAATGGAACGGTGAGGTCATAGCGCAATGCCTTCTCACTCAACTGTGCGGCCAGTTTGCCCGGCACGACCTCCTCTCCCTTCGCCAGTTTCCCCTTCACCTCATCGCTTACTTCCTTCCACGCATCGCCGCTGTTCAGGATCTTGAAGATCAGCCGATCGCCTTCTTCGCCATACTTCCCTGTCAGCGTCTCCAGGTTCTCCATGGCCGGGGTTTCCAGCGGGAGGAAGCCGTATTTCTGAAAGACCCTTTCTATGGTGCTGAAGATGTACTTGCGGCGCAGCATCTCCACCGGGGAGAAGTCGCGGGTGCCTTTGGGAATGGAGGGCTTGGTGGCCATGGAATGGAAGTTCCGCTTGGGCTATGGGCTTCGGCGAACGCCGCGCGAAAGTATCCCGACCTCCGCGCTCGGCAAATGTGTCATCGGCGCGGCGGCGTGCGGGCCTACCTTTGAACAAAAGCGATCATGAGCAGCAAGAACAAGAAGCAGTTCGGTGTGTGGATGGATTCACGGCATGCGACGATCGCGGGCAGGGAGCATGTGGACTCCGGCGATTGGGTGGTGCTGGGCCATGTGACCGATCCCGGGCCGGACAAGAACTCCAACGAGAACGCGGCGAACAACCAGGAGATCGCTTTGACGCACAAGTACTTCAAGGAGATCGCCGCCAAGATGACCAACGTGGAAGAAGTGCATGTGACCGGCACCGGCCAAGTGCAGGAGCAGTTCATCAAGTTCCTTGCGGACACGCCACAGTTCAAGCATGCCGCAGCCAGCGAAAGCACGTCCAACAAAATGGATGATGCGCAATTGCTGACCTTCATGACCAAGCAGTTCAACTGAATCGCCATTCGCCGACCCTGCATCATCGCATGAAATACCTGTACACGATCATCTTTGCTACGATCGCGTCGTTCTGCCATGCCCAGTTGGTGAACGGGAGCTTCGAGAGCGACGGTGCATTCAGTTTGGAAGGGTGGGAATGGACCTGCGCGGAACCGACACCCGTTTCGGATACACCGTCCGGGGGCGGCAGTTGGGCCGTGCGCAAAAACATGGGCAACCCGGACTGCTCGCCCAGCTACCTGTTCCAACGGATCCCCTTCGTGCTTGGCGGCAGCATTTGGACCTTGAGCGGCTGGGTACGCGCCGACAGTGTGGGGTGGGACGCCGTACCCCGCCTGGGGTTCAGCAGTGTGAACAACGGGGACTTCCCGTTCCAAAGCCAGATCGGCAG
>JANOPI010000293.1:0-25794 GCA_031421755.1 Flavobacteriales bacterium
GCCGCCCACACCGGATTCGATAGGCATGTTGGAAAGCCTATGAGCATCAGTACGCTCCGCGAGATCCTGTGGACCGTGGAGAACAGGGCGGCGTGAACCGTGCATCCGTTGACCCCATTGCTAGTGAGCGCAGATTCGGGAGCGGGTGATCCGAGCGTGTGATGCGCACATCACACGGGACCACCTCAGGCCAACAGGCCGCACGCCAGAGCCATCAACCTAGGCGCCAATGCGCTAGCGATCGGCACCAACACCCAACTACCGCCGCGTGCCAAGTCGTAGTCCATCAGCAAGTCAAACCACGATTTCTTGAAGTGGAAGTGCCCGGCGCCGAACTCGAAAAGCAGCGTCATACCCAGCCACAACGTACGGATGCCCCACGCCTGCGCCCCATCACGTGGGCCCTTCCATCGGATGCTCCACCACGTGGCTGCCAATATCAGCGCGCACAGCGTCAGCGTGCTGATGGCCAGGCCCGCTGTAAGCCCTGTGCATAGGATGATGAACCTGATGCGCACCGTGCCGTTCGCGATGGCGAGCACCATGCGCACGAACCAGGACAAGGTCGCCTTCAACAATAGGGCCGGTCGTTTTCCGAAAGCTCGATAGCGCTTCGGAACCAGAACTGCCGTATGTCAGCAGAAGTTGCTCGGCGTACACCCGGTCTCGCCTGCTCGCGTAAGCTTCCTCACCTGAGCGCCCTGAAGGCCAAGGAACCGATCTCCCAGTGGTCCGTGTGAACGAGCCTTTCGCCTCCGCTTCTCGTCATACCGATCTTGCGCCCCATTTTCCGGGTGGAGATATGGCAACGATGAAGATCACCGCAGCAGCCTTGGCCCGTTGGTGTCCGCTCGGCATTGTGATGTGCTTGGCGTGCGTGCCCACCGTCGGCCTTTCGCAACGTGGCGATCTCGGGAGCTGGAACATCCTGAACCTGAAGTATGACCACAGCCATCGGCTCTCCATGCTCGTGGAAGGGCAGGTGAGGTCGGTGGGCTTCTACAACACCTTCCACTACCACGAGTACAAGGCGGCGGTTTCCTACAAAGTGCTGCCCGCCTTGCGTGTCGGCATCGGCGGTGGGCGTTATGATACCTACGCGGAAACCGGCGACTTCGCGCAGCCGCAGCAGAACAGCGAATTGCGCATCTGGCCGCACGCCACCTTGGATGGGTCCCTTGGCCGTGTGAAGGTGGAACACCGCTACCGCACTGAACTGCGCTGGACGAGCAAGGGCTACCTTAACCGCTTCCGCTACCGGCTCGGTTTCTCATATGCCTTCGGACAGGACCGCGATGGCCAGCGCCCGTGCCAGGTGAGCGCGAGCAATGAGATCTTCTTTTCAGATCGGGTACCTTATTTCGAACGCAATCGCTCGGCGATCACCTTGAACTACAGGCTCGGCACTGCGCTCGTTGCGCAGATCGGGTACCTCCACCAGTTCGACTACCGCCTCACGGACGAGACCGGCCGCGATTTCCTCATGCTCGGCCTCTTCATCGAATTGCCGAACGGCCGGAACACCGAGGCGGAGGGCATCCCGGTTCAACGGGAGGATTGAAGGGATAGCAGCTTCCTGGCGGCCTCATGGAACCCACGTCCATCCTTGATCAGACCCGGTATGGTGTAGGTTTGTAGGCCTACCATCCACCCATGCGTGCTCCGCTTTCCTTTGGTATTCTACTGCTCAGCGGGTGCGCCGGGGCCCAATTCGGGCTGCCGGATACGATCGCCATTTCCGATGGATCACTGGCCGGTAGGATGGTGTTGTTGGATGTGGATGCGGACGGGCTGCAAGACGTGGTGGCCACCTGGCCGTATTGGATGGATGGTTTCAGCGCCAAGTGGAGCAAGAACCTCGGCGGTGGATTCGCCGTGTCACAACTTTTGGCCAAGGAGTTCGGGGGGCAACACCGGCTGATCTCCGCGGACATGGACGGTGACCAGGACGAGGACCTGGTGGGCTCACCGTATGATGAGGCCCACGGCTTCAGTTGGCATGAACATACGGGAACAGGGGTATGGCCGAAGCGGCCTGTGGATACCGTGGCGTACTACACACCCAACCTCTCCTTCGCCGTGGGGGACCTGGATATGGACGGGGACAACGATGTGGTCGTAGTACGTGAACCTGTGCATGACCTGGGCTGGTATGCCAACGATGGGGATGGCGGTTTCGGTCCTTTTATGCTCATCGCCTCTTCCATAGCGAGTGAGACGGAAAGCACCGAGCTGACCCTCTTGGACCGCGATAACGATGGGGATCGGGACCTTTGTGTGGTAACCGAGTCGATCGTGATCTACGATAACAATGGATCCGGCGTGTTCGGGGAGGCCTATACAGCACCGTTCCAGCTGGACCAAACGAACAACCCGCAGTGGACCGTGGCGGAAGACTTCGATGGTGATGGATACACCGATCTGGTGATCGCCGAGAACGGGTTTTCCACGAACGACAGGATACTTCTGCACATGCAGAATCTGAGCGGCACCGGTTTCGCGCCCGATACGCTCCTCGGGCCGCTCAACTATTACATCATCGGTTTCGCGGCCGCTGATGTGGACCAGGACGGCGATCTTGACCTGACGGTATCCCGATCGAGTGCGCCGGAACTCGCGGTGCTGCTGAACGACCCCGCCGAGCCAACGGGGTTCGCTCCCGCCTTGACGCCCTTGGTGGAACACGGAGGTGGCTCGAAGTCCATCCTGTGGAAGGACCTCCTGGGCGGCCCAGCGCCGGATGTCGTGGTCTGTGATGGGCCCATCGCCGCTGTACTCGTATTGGAGCAGACCGCACCGTTCCAATTCGTCCCTCATCTCGTGAATACCCTCGTGGTGAGTCCGAAGGCGCTGTTGCCGGAGGACATGGATGGGGATGGGATCATGGATCTTGCCGTGCTCTCCACCATGAGCCTGGGTGATGATGATGGCCTTGTAAGCTGGTTCAAAGGCGAGGGGAATGGCGTCTATGGCAGGCAGCGTCTCATGAACGCCGATCATGCGGCGTATTCTCCGAGAGACATGGACACAGGTGATCTGAACGGTGATGGCGTTGTGGACGTGGTGGTGGCGAACGCCTACGGTGCCGCCTATATGCTGAACACCGGGAACGGGATGTGCGACCCGCCCCTCCTTTTGAACGGCTCCGGGTCGGATGTGAGTGGTGTGGCCCTTGCTGACATGGATGGCGACGGTGACCTTGATGTGCTCTCCGGCGATCACAGTGCCACGGCCCAGGTAGGGCTGTACCGTAACGACGGTACCGCACAGTTCGGGGCTATGGAGGTGGTGGTAACGAGCCCCGATCCCGGCTTCGGCCTCACGGCCGTGCGTGATATGGATCAGGACGGGGACGTGGATGTGTTGAGCACGAGCTTGAACGCTGACCTGGTCCTCAGCAGGAACAACGGTGCCGGAACCTTCGCCGCGCCCCTGCTGCTGGCCGCCGGTGTCGGGGGAGGAGCTCCGGCACAGCCCTTACGCTTCGATGTGCGCGATGCGGATCAGGACACCGACCCCGATGTGGTCTATGTGCTGGCCGGCGACCAGACCGTCAACCTGTTGGTGAATACCGGTGGAACGTTCACCAGCACCTTGATCTATGCCGCGCCGTTGGCCACGGGCGTCGAGTTCGCGCAGCTGGATGCCGATCCTGAGCCCGAGTTGGTGGTCTGGCAAGGGCCGCTCCCCTTCCACCTGGTGGTCCTGCAACGGCAAGGGGACGGATCCTACCTGCCTCAGTTCGGGTTCGACCTCCCATCGTATGTGACCGCGTGCGAGCTCTTCGACATGGATGGCGACGGTGATGACGACCTGGTATTCGGGCAAGGGATCGAGCAGGAGGCCCCCTTGGTCTGGCGTGAGAACTTCTTCCTGCAAGGCGCGCTGATACATGGACATGTATTCGCTGACCTGGATGGTGATGGCCTACAGGATGCGGAGGACATGGGCATCATGAATTACCCGCTCCAATGCGTGCCACCACTCACACTGTGGTTGACCAATGATACCGGTGCGTTCACCGCCTACGTGGATACCGGTAGCTACCAGATCAGCCTCACCGATCCAGGCCCGTTTTGGGACCTCACCACGGACAGTGCGCTTTACAACGTGGACCTGGAGACCTTTGATGAGGAGTATGCCGGGGTTTCTTTCGGATTGCATCCCATTCAGGATGTCTCCTTGATCATCCCGTCGATCACTTTGGGTTCGGGCGTATGCGGTACACCCGTCCCGGTCTGGCTCAGTTATGTGAACGCAGGGACCGTGATCGAAAGCGGCCTGGCGGTCCTTGAGGTCGATACCATGGTCACCTACCTGACCGCGGAACCGCCGACCGATTCCACGGTTGGGCAGCTGAGCCATTGGTCATTCAGCGACCTCCCCTGGTTCGCGACCAACAGCGTGCAGGCGACGGTGCTCAATCCTGCGGCCTACAACCTCGGGCAGACGCTCCAGTTGGTGTTCACCTTGACCACACTGGACGAGCTGGGCAATGTCCTCGCCATTTTCGCCGATACGCTCCAGCAGGAAGTTACCTGTGCCATCGATCCGAATAACAAGCAGGTCTTCCCTGGCGGCTACGGGATCCACCATGCCGTGGACATGAACATCCCCTATCTGGAGTATACCGTACGATTCCAGAATACCGGTACAGATACCGCGGCCTCGGTCACCATCAGGGATGAACTGTCCCCAGTGCTCGATGTGCAGACCTTGGAACTCATTGCGACCTCCCACGCATTGACCGCCTGTCATGTGGGGTCCGATGCGGCACTCGTGTTCACCTTCGACGGGATCGACCTGCCGGATTCCGCAGCCGACCCCCTCGGCAGCCAAGGCTTCATCACCTTCAGGATACGGCCGTTGGCAGGCTTGCCTTCCGCAACAGTGATCAACAACACAGCCGGTATCTATTTCGATCTGAACGAAGCGGTGATAACCAACACCACGCTCACGACCTTGGTTGACTGCTCGCAGTATTCCGCAACGATCACCCAGGTGGGGGATGGAGTGCTGGTTTGCACCCCCGGTGACGCGTACCAATGGTTCGTGGATGAGGTCCCCATCCCCGGCGCCACGGCACAACAGCTTTTCGCAGAAGTACCCGGGTCGTATTCCGTGGTGGTCACCAATGAATTCGGTTGCGCGCTCCTGACCGACCCATTTACCGTCGTCGGTGTGCTCGAGCGGTTCTCTTCAAGTCGCAGATTCGCTGTCTTTCCCAACCCGACCACCGGCTTGGTGCATGTTGTGAGCGACAAACCGTTCAGCCACGGAACCCGGTTCGAGATGATCGATCAGCAGGGGCATGTGGTTTTGGTGGTGTCCACACCCGCAGTGGGCCAGTGGGTGGTCGACCTGTCCGGGTTCGCGGCCGGCCTCTACACCATCCGGGCGGTGGAGCAAGGTGCGGTAGTCGGGAACGTGCGCATCCTCAATTCTCCTTCACAGTGATGTGGCCCGTATCCCGGATCGGACGTTCCTGAGCGGTTCCGGTTCTTCCCCTTTCCCAACAGGATCAGGACGACCGCGGGTGTGGTTCAACGCTTCTTCCGCCTCCGCATCTCCGCCAGGATCAAACCCAATTCCCGGCCGGTCTGCCCGCGTGCGCTGGTGTTCTCGTTCGCACGGCGCAGGAGGTAGGGCATCACTTCGCGTACCGGACCGTAGGGAACATATTTCGCTACGTTGTACCCGGCCGCGGCCATGTTGTAGCTGATGTTGTCACTCATGCCGAGCAGCTGCGCGAACCACACCCGGGGATCGTTCTTCGGAAGCCCGCGCTCGGCCAGCAGGCGTGCCATGAGCAGGGTGCTCGCCTCGTTGTGCGTGCCGACACAGACACTGATCCGGTCCAGGTGCTCCGCGCAGAGGCGCAAGGCCGCGTCATAGTCCGCGTCACTCGCCGCCTTGTCCTTCTGTATGGGGTCAGGGTGGTTTTTCTCCGCGGCGCGGGCACGTTCCTTTTCCATGTACGCCCCGCGCACCAGTTTAACCCCGAGGTGGTACCTGCCCTGTTCCGCTTTCGTGAGCGAAACGCGCAGGTAGGCCAGCCGATCATGCCGGTAGTGCTGCACGGTGTTGAAGACGATGGCGCGTTCGCGGTTGAACCGTTCCATCATGCGCTCCGCCAAGGCATCGATGGCGGGTTGTATCCAGCTTTCCTCCGCGTCCACCAGGATCGGTACACCGGCATCGAAGGCCGCTTGGCACAGGCGCAGCATGCGCGCTTCCACCCGCGCCCACTCCGTCTGTTCGTCCGCGGTGAGGGTGCCGGCGCTCTTCTTTTCCAGCAGGGCGAAACGCGAGATTCCCGTAGGCTTGAACACGCAAAAAGGAATGTCCTTCCGCGTCTTCGCCACGGCGATCGTGCGCAGGATCTCCTCCACGGTGTGGTCCAAGGTGTCCTCGTCCTCCTGGCCTTCCACACTATGGTCCAGAATGGTCCCCACGCTGCTTTGGGCCAGGCGTTTGGCGGTGCTGAGGCATTCATCGATGGTCTCCCCGCCCACGAACTGCTTGAAAATGGTGGCCTTGATGGGGGCCTTGATCGGCAGCCGCAACGCGAGGGCAGCCTTGGTGACCCAACTGCCTACGCTGGTGATCGTCGGGTTGCCGATGATGCGGAAGAGCTGCTGCGCCCGCCACAGATCGGCGTCGCTCATGTGCGCGAAGGCGATGCGCGTATCGCCCAGATCGGGCAAAGTCTGCGCGGTGCGCGCCGTTGAAGGGAGGGTTGTGGACATGCGAAGCGGCCCAAAGGTGCGAAGCAGACCGCTACTTCGTTCCTTTGGCGCTACCATCCTGTGATGTCGAGATCGCGACCGGTCATAGAAGAGTTCAGTGCCGGAGAGCACCCCGTGCGCATCGGCGATGGCGCGCTGGTGGGCTTGGAGCGCGCGTTGCAACGCGACCTGCGGCCGTCCCAAGGCTTCATCCTGGGCGATGAGAACACCTTGCGCCTCTGCTACAGCGAGCTGATCAACCAGGTGCCCATGCTCGCCGATGCGCAGACCATCGAGGTGCGCAGCGGAGAGCGCAGCAAGGATATCGAGGTGTGCCGTGCCCTCTGGAGCCACTTGGCCGAGCGCGGCGCTGACCGCACGGCGCTGCTGGTGTGCCTGGGTGGCGGAGTGATCACGGACCTCGGTGGTTTTGTGGCCGGGGCCTACATGCGCGGGATCCGCACCGTGCATGTGCCCACTACCCTCATGGGCATGGTGGATGCCGCTATCGGCGGGAAGACATCCATCGACCATGCCGGTATCAAAAATCTCGTCGGCCTTTTCGCGCCACCCCTGGCCACCTACGTGTACCCGGGCTTCCTGCGCACCTTGGGTAAACGCGAACTGCTGAACGGCGTGGCGGAAATGGTGAAGCACGGCCTGGTGCGCGATGTCGCACATTGGAACGCCGTGCGCCGCGCACCCCTCCACGATATGGACGCCCTCGCACCCCTCATCGCTCGCAGCGCCGCCATCAAGGCCGAGGTGGTGGCCAGTGATCCGCGCGAGAACGGACCGCGCAAACTGCTCAACTTCGGCCACACCATCGGCCACGCCGTGGAAGCCTTCGCCCTCGAAGGGGACCAGCGCATACTCCTGCACGGGGAGGCCGTCGCCGTGGGCATGATATGCGAAGCTTGGCTCAGCTGGCGACTGGGCCGCTTGGACCGCGAAAAAATGGACGCCATCCAGGAACACCTCCTCGGCCTCTTCCCGCATTTCCACCTCCAAGCCACGGACCACCACCGCGTGATCGAACTCATGCGCAGCGACAAGAAGAACCGCGAGGGTGGGTTCCGTTTCACCCTGCTCACGGACATTGGAGACGCTGTTATCGACGTGCCCGTTACCGCCGCACAAGCCGCCGACGCGTTGGACCATTACCGACTGCTCTCCACGGATGCCCGAACGGCTGACGATCACGCGGCCTGAGCGGCCCATCGATGCCGCCATCGACCTGCCCCGCAGCAAAAGCGTGGCCAACCGCCTGCTCGTGCTGGCTTCACTGGCAGGCGACCTCAACGTGGTGAAGGACCCCGGTGATGCCGAAGACACCCGCATCCTGCGCAACCTCTTGCGCGATCGGCCACGCGTGATGCACTGCGGTATGGGCGGCACCGTGTTCCGCTTCCTCCTCGCGTGGGCTGCCGTGCGCGAAGGCAAGGAGCATATCCTCACCGGCGACGCACGCCTGCTGATGCGTCCACACCAACCACTTGTGGACGCACTCCGCCTGCTCGGTGCGGATATCGAAGCCGTCGATGTGGGCTACCGCGTGCGCGGTAAGCGGCTCGCCGGTGGGACCATCGTGATGGATACCCCCCTGAGCAGCCAGTTCATCAGCGCCCTGCTCCTGGTGGCACCGCTGATGCAGAACGGACTCTACCTGCGCTGGACAGGCACCCGCGTGAGCGAGCCCTACGTGCTGATGACGATGCTCGCCCTTGAGCGCTTCGATGTGCCGCCCGTGGTGGACGATGACGGCATCCGCGTGCGGGCCCGCCCGCTGCGCGCCAAGGAAAGCGTGGTGCCGCCGGATTGGAGCGCCGCTTCCTTCTGGTTCCAGATCGCGGCGCTCGTCGGCACCGCGAACGGTCCAGCGCGCATCCTCCTCCGCGATCTGCACCGAGATCGCTGGCAAGGCGATGAGGCCGCCTGCCAACTCTGGAAACCTTGGGTGCGCGCCGACTCGACGCCCGCCGGGGTACTGCTCGTGAGTGAACGTTCGCCCGGCTTCGGCGATGGCCGACAGGAACTCAGCTTCAACCTGCGCAATCACCCGGACCTCTTCCAGCCGCTTGCCCTTACCTGCGCCGCACTCGGCCAGGCCGCACGCTTCGCCGGACTGGAAAACCTGCACCTGAAGGAGACCGACCGCATCGCCGCCGTCATCGATGCCCTCGGGCATTTTGATATCCGTCCTGAGGTACCGGAGAACGGCTTCGCGCTACCCTTCGCCGAAGTCCCCATCCGCGCTGCCGCCGGTCACCTCTTCAACACCTTCGGCGATCACCGCATGGCCATGGGCCTCGCACCCCTCGCTCTGCGACTCGCCCATATTTCCCTGCGTGAGCCCGCCGTGGTGGCCAAGAGCTACCCCGGGTTCTGGGACGACCTGAAGAAGGCGGGGTTCGGGGTGACCTGAGCCGATGACATGGTTGATGACCTGACCGTGCGCCAGGTCGAGGAGCTCCGAACCAGCTCAACATCCACAATTGTCCCGGGATACCGGTTTTTCACGCGCGCGTCCACGCTCGGTTGCATCTTCAGCTGTAAGGCTGAAAGACACGCGCGTGGACGCGCGCGCCAGAAGTGGGAGCATCCTCAGCGGTCCTTCACGCAGCGCACCGCATACCCTTCCGCCTTGTTCATGTAGCCAACACCCGTGACCATGGCCGGTACACCATTCTTGTTCACGTAGTGGATCAGGCGCCCGCACCACGCGTCGTTCGCGCTGCCTTCCGTGGACGTCCAGAATACCGCCGAGGAACCGGCAGCGCTGAAGGTCCCGTTCGCCACGCGCATGCCGCTGGGCAGGCCCTTGAACCCACTGCTGTTGTCCGCCGCCGTGGCCGGTCCGGGCCAATCCGCTGCACCGGTAGCGCGCATCCGGTAGCCTACGGAATCCTCGCCCAGGCACGCTTCCATGTCCTCCCAGTCCCCGGCGCTCAGCACGTGCCAGCCCGCTGGTGCCAGACCTCGGGGATCGTTCACCGCATACCAATTGTAGAGTTTGCCGTAGCGTTCGACCATGCCCCCATCATGGTCGTACCAGCACCAGGCCCCGGTGGTCAACTTTGCCCATTCCTCCGGATCCTGCACCTGCGGTACGGCATCGCCGTTCCGATATGCGGACACATCCAGGTTACGCGTCGTCCATTCCACACCACAGATCAGGGTGCTCTGCGAAGAAGCAGTGCCGCTGGGCCGCTGGTCCGCTCCACCGGGCTGCGCACCTGTGCAAGCCACCAGCCACACGGAAAGGAGCAATGCGCTCGCCACGCTTTGCGCGTGACCGCCCATGTCAGCAATGTGGCACTGCGCTAAGCTTGCCATCGATGCGGATGCAGGACTTGCCGCTTCGCTCACCATGAACGCATGTATCCGCAGATGAACGGATCGCCGCCCTTCGCTGGCATAGGACCCAAGTACACGAAGAGGAATGGGGATGAACACAGATAGCTCCAGTTGACCGCCGATCCATGCGGATCAAGCGCACAGGTTCCGAAGACGCACGCGCTTGACCTGTCTTCACGGATCGCATCAGGGGAGCTGCTCTGTGCGGGTACCATTCGGTGTGGTACTGCCCACATTCACCAGTAGGGGATCGCGGTCGTTCCCGGCGCCGGTGTATTTGATGAGGCCGTCCATGTTCACGTCCGCCACGGTATAGCCGCTGTTCACGTTGTTCGGCGTGCTGCCGCCCACCACTACCAGGATCGCGTCGCGATCGTTGCCGGTGCCGGTGTACTTCAGCGCGCCATCGCGCACCGTGTTGCCGGCCCAGAGGGCCTTCACCGTGTTCAGTGGTTTTGACGCGTTCGTGCCGTAGGTGGCCGTGGAAGGCGCGGTGAAGTCGATGGCCACGGGCGTTCCGCTCATTGCGATGCTGTTCGCCGACATCACCGCCAGATGGCTGCGGTGGCGCACCGCCACGAAGTACAGGTCGCTCGGGCGGGCGAAGGCCACGGCCGAGCTGCCGTCCACATCCACCACATCCCCATCCCGTTGCACCAGGGCACACCGCGTGCATACCAGCAGCGCCGGATCGTTCTTGTCGCGCAGCTCCAGCAGCACCCAATCCACGATGGCGTTCGCGCCGCTGGTGGTGAGGACGGCGGGCAACACACTTTCGCCGCCACCACCCACCTGGATGAAACCGAGGGACGAGTAGGGTTCCGTGAGCGGAAGGAAGCCGCCAGCGCGCAAGCTGTCGTGCATCAGGCCGCTGGCCGCCACGTATGGACCTTCCAGGAAACAGCGCGCACTCACCCGTACGTTAACCAGCGGTATGTTGAAGTCCGCCGTGATGGGGAAGTGGTCACTGGCCACGCTGGCGTCCGTGGCGTTCAGGCCCAGCGCGGCGAGCGTGGTAGGGGGCATCACTTCGGTGCGCAAGCTGAAGGAGGTGGCCAAAGACATCGCCGCATCCGTGTAGAGCAGGTGGTCCAAACGGCCGCTCGGGTAAGCGCTGGTGTTGCTGCGCCAGGTGTAGGCCATGCGCGCATCGGTCTGGATCAAGGCCGCAGGTACCATCGCCGTGCCGTCCCAGTCCATCGGTCCGTCCGCGCCGTAGGTGGTATTGTTCACGATGTCGCCTGTGAGGAGCGTGGTCAATTGCTGCGCGTAGCCCACGGTATTCAGGTCGCCGGCGTACACCATCGGCGTGTTCGCGGGCAACGTGAAGCTCCCCCCCGCATTCTTCGCGTCCTGCACGAAGGCCACGTACTCATCCGCCTCATTCTGGCGGTTGCCATCCGCCGTGCAGCAATGCAGGTGCGAGGCGGTGAACAGCAGGTCCGTGGCATAGGCGCCCGGCAGGTCGATCAACGCCGCGAACTGGCGCGTGAGCGCAGGCCAGCTCTGCACGATGGGCCATCGCGCGGCGATCACCAGGTCGTAATCGTCCTTCACCGTGTACCAGCCGCTGCCACCGATCGGCAGCCACGTATCCAGCCGCGTCTTCACCGCCGCCGCCGTGCTGCCCGCGCATTCGCTGAAGCCGATCACATCCGGCGAGAGCGCCGTCAGGATCCGCTGGCATTGCCCCTGCACCGCCGCGTTCGTCAGGCCGTCCGTCTCTACGTTCCACGCTGTGATCCGCACCTGCGAAGCAGCCGCCCGGCCCACCGCGATCGGGCCCGGTTGCACCGTGGGTGTACCGTCGAACGTGTAGCTGAATACCGACCCGCTGTTCGGCATCGCATCCCCGCCGTCCGTTTCGCGGAAGAGCAGTTTCACCGTGCCCGCGGTGAACAGCGCATTCACCCCGTCAGGCTGAGCAGCACGAGCGATGGCGATCTCGAACACGGAGCTCGTTACCGTGGGCAAGGGCACCAGGTCCACCGCGCTCCAGCTCACATTGCTGCTCGTACCGAGGTATTCCGTTACCGTGCGCGTATCGAACCGCACCTGCAGCTCCGCCCCATAGCCCGCCTGCACCGCGGTGCCCGTAGCGCTGTTGTTGTCCCCATCAATATACAGGCGTAGCGTCTGCGGCACCAGATCATCCAGCAGGTCCACCTCGCTGCCCACCGTGAGCTTGATGTACAAGTAGCCCGCATCGTTCGTGACCTGCATGCCCACCAGATCGATCCCCGATCCCGGCGGATCACCGTCCGTGTACGTGGCCAAGCCCGCTGACCAGTCATCGAAGCGGCCATCCATCAGGATGCTCGCACTTTGTGCATTGGCCGATACCGCAACGGCCAGTAAACATGTCGCAACAAGCGTGCGGCCCAAGTTGCAGGTGGTGAGCGAGTGGCGGAGCATTGGCGAAATGTACGGGAGAGGGGTGGGTGGGTCGAAGGGCGGTGTAGCGATTGCCCAATTGGCAGGTTCGTTGGGTCAGCTGATCCAAGCCCTTCTGTGGACGCTTGGACCGATCACCTTTGTCAATAACCTACTGGCCGCATCGCAAGTGCCCACCGGAACGCTAACTTCCCCCTCCTTGTACCCTGCACATGATCCGTCTCCTTTTCCCTACCGCCTTGTTCTTATTGGCCGTGTTCGCCGTGGTGCGCTTCGCTCCGCAGCCAACGCCACGGTCCGCTCCGCCCATGGGCATGGGCACCCCGGAGGACCGCGCGGCCTTGCGCGAATGGAATGAGGAGCGGTTGCGCGATCCGGCCACCGGTCGTATCCCGGAGAACATCCGCACGAAGGAACTTGAGTTCGCCCGGCGGCTGCCGCAGCGCGCGAGCGACCGCAGCTTGGACTGGACGCAGCAGGGACCGCGCAACCGCGGGGGGCGCACGCGGGCCTTCGGCGTGGACATCACCAACAGCGCCGTGCTGATCGCTGGCAGCGCTTCGGGCGGCATCTTCCGCAGCGCGGATGCGGGGGTGAACTGGACCAAGACCTCTTCCCCGCTGGACATCCAGAACACCAGCTGCCTTGCGCAGGACAGGCGCGCTGGGCGCGAACTCACCTGGTATTGCGGTACGGGCGAGAACTACGGCGTGATAAGCGGAACCAGCTTCGAGTCACGCCTGCCCGGAGACGGTATCTTCAAAAGTACCGACGGTGGACTGAGCTGGAACATCCTGGAGAGCACCGTGGGGGGAAACCCCGGGCTGTACAATGAGAAGGGCTCCTTCAAACAAGTGAACAGCATCGCGGTGGACCCCGTGCGCAACGATAGCGACATCGTGGTAGCGGCCATTTTCGACGGGCTGGTGCGCAGCAATGATGGGGGCCTTACCTGGCACTCGGTACTGGGCCTGGATACCTCCGTAACGCAAGCCAGCTCCTATACCGAGGTGCGGGTAACGCCCACCGGGGTGTACTACGCGGTGCTCAGCCGCCCTGCCCTGTACCGCGGCGTGTTCCGCAGCACGGACGGACTTACCTGGACCAACATCGGCGGCGGAAACTTCCCGAACAACAATGAGCGCACGGTGATCGCCATCGATCCGCAGGACGAACGGCGCGTGTGGTTCTTCCTGGAATCGCCCGGGATCGGTGAGTTCGACCACAGCCTGCTGCGCTACACCTACGTAGGCGGCGATGGCTCCGGCGCGGGCGGGATGTGGAGCAACCGCACCGCGAACCTGCCGGACGGCAGCTGCACGGGCTACTTCGATTTCGATTTCGCCCACATCAATACGCAGACGAGCTACGACATGTGTATCGCCGTACACCCCACGGACAGCAACACCGTGTTCATCGGCGGCACCAACGTGTACCGCAGTACCGACGGCTGGACCACCCCCGGCACCTACACGTGGGTGGGCGGCTACCAGTGCGATGTGGACGATCCCAAGAATTACGTATGGCCCAACCACCATCCTGACCAGCACTGGCTGGAGTTCCCCAACGGGAATCCGGACCTCCTTTACAGCACCAATGATGGCGGTGTGTTCGCCACCACGGACCCCATGGCCGACAGCATCGCGTGGACCGACCTGAACGACCGCTATTACACTTCGCAGTTCTACACCGTGGCCATCGAGGAGGGCGCGGCCACCACCCCGTACATCGTGGGCGGCATGCAGGACAATGGTACCTACATGTGCGTAAGCAGCGACCCTGACCAGCCGTGGACCACCGTGGGCGGGGGCGATGGGTCCTACTGCGCGCTGCCGGAAGGGCGGCCCTTCATGCTGGCCAGCACACAGCTCGGCAAGCTCTACAAAGGGGAGGTGGACGACCTGGGCGCCGTGGGCCAGTTCTCCCGGATCGATCCGGATGTCTCCGGCACCTACAACTTCATCAACCAGATGGTGCTGGACCCGGCAACCAATAACCAGCTTTATTGGTGCGTGGGTACGAAATTATACCGGTATACCGATCTGGCCGCCATCCCGTACACGAACGATTATTACGTCTCCACCGATACCCTCTGGGAGCAGATCACGGTGGTTACCGGGTCAGGCCGCTTGACCGCGTTGGACATCAGCTTGGCGCAGCCGAATACGTTGTGGTACGGCTCTTCCACCGGCCGCGTGTACAAGGTGGACAGCCTGGACGGCACACCGGTGCGCACCCTGATCGATCCGCCGGAATGGCCCAACAGCTCCTACATCAGCTGCGTGGCCCCGAACGACCATGATGCCGGGGAATGGCTCGTTACCTTCTGCAACTACGGCGTGCAGAGCGTCTTTCTTACCACCGACACCGGCGCCACGTGGACCAGCGTGAGCGGCAACCTGGAGCAAAACCCGGACGGCACCGGCGATGGCCCGGCGGTCTTCTGGGCCTTGATCTACCCTACCTATGATGCACTCGGAAACCGCTACTTCATCGGCACCAGCACCGGCCTGTACAGCACCGCCGAATTGAACGCCGACAGCACGGTGTGGGAGCAGGAGAGCCCGGACCTCATCGGCAACGTGCCCATCAACATGATCACCGCCCGCGGCAGCGATGGCCTGGTGGTGGTGGGCTCGCACGGCAGCGGCGTTTTCACCAGCAACATGCCCGCCGCGCCCATCGGCATCAGTGAGGCCACGGCTCTCACCACTTCGAACGCTTGGCCCAACCCCGCTGCCGATGTGGTCCACATCAATTACTACCTGCCCGATGCGAGCATCGTTGACGTGCGCGTATGCGATGTGAACGGACGCCTCGTACTGCGGAAGTCGCTCGGTGCGCGACCGGTCGGAAATTCCGTTTTTGCCTGGGATGTGCGCGGCTCGGCCCCTGGCACTTACCTCGTGCAGCTTCTTGCCAGCGGGGTATCGCGGGTGGAGCGGGTGGTGGTGAGGTAGGGTCGCGAGGCGCGCGTTGTCGGTGTTAGGGCTGACGAGCGGAGGTTGTCGGTTGCCGGGCTGGGCGGGGCGCGAGGCGAGCGTTGTCGGTGGTAATGCTGACAAACAGAGGTTGTCTGTTGTCGGTCTGGGCGGACCTGCTTGCCGCGGGCAGGCGCAGTGTCGTGGGCAGCATCGGCAGCCTAACAACCGACAACCGACAACCAACAACAGGAAAACCGCATCTTCACCACCTACACTTCACCATGGCATTCCCTTCAGACCTCGAGATCGCGCAGAATGCGCAGATGCAGCCCATCACCGCCATCGGTGCGAAACTCGGTATCGACGCCGAAAGGCTGGAACTTTACGGACGCTTCAAGGCCAAGCTCCCCATCGATCTGATCGATGACCAACGGGCCAGCCAGGGCAAGCTCATCCTGGTTACCGCACTGAGCCCAACGCCCGCCGGTGAAGGCAAGACCACCACGAGCATCGGCCTGAACGAAGGGCTGAACAAGCTCGGCAAGAAGAGCATCGTGGTGCTGCGCGAACCTTCGCTTGGCCCTGTCTTCGGTATGAAAGGCGGCGCGGCCGGCGGCGGGTATGCCCAAGTGGTGCCCATGGAGGACATCAACCTGCATTTCACCGGGGATTTCAGCGCGATCGAGAAAGCGAACAACCTGCTCGCCGCGCTCATCGACAACAACCTACAGAGCAAGAAGCGGAACCTCGGACTGGACCCACGCACCATCAGCTGGAAACGCGTGATGGACATGAACGATCGCGCCCTGCGCGACATCGTGATCGGCCTCGGTGGTACCGGCAACGGTGTGCCGCGTCAGGACGGGTTCGACATCACGCCCGCCAGCGAGGTGATGGCCATACTCTGCTTGGCCAGCGGTATCGAAGACCTGAAGAAGCGCTTCAGCAATATATTCATCGGCTATACGCACGACCGCAAAGCGATCTACGCCCGCGACCTCAACGCGCAAGGGGCCATGGCGCTGCTGCTGAAGCAGGCCATCATGCCGAACCTGGTGCAAACGCTGGAAGGCAATCCTGCCATTCTGCACGGCGGGCCCTTCGCCAACATCGCCCAAGGCGTGAACAGCGTGCTCGCCACGCGCATGGGCCTCACCCTCGGCGACTACGTGGTGACGGAAGCGGGCTTCGGCGCGGACCTCGGCGCTGAGAAGTTCTTCGACATCAAGTGCCGCGCGGCGGGCCTGAGACCGAGCGCCGCCGTGATCGTGGCCACCATACGCGCATTGCGGTATCACGGTGGTGCGGATGTGAAGGAGGTGAACTCCGCCGACCCGAACAAGGTGAAGACCGGTCTCGCCAACCTCGGGCGCCACATCGAGAACATCGCCAAGTTCGGCGTGAAGGCCGTGGTGGCCATCAACCATTTCCCAACTGACACGCCCGAAGAGATCGACCTGGTGAAACAGTATTGCGCCGAGAAGGGCGCGGAGGCCGTGCTCGCGCAGGGGTTCGCCAAGGGTGGTGACGGCATGACGGACCTCGCCAGCGCTGTGCTGCGCGTAGTGGAAGGCGGCAAGAGCGACTTCCATCCGCTGTACGGGTTGGAGATGAGCGTGAAGGGCAAGATCGAAACCATCGCCCGCGAGATCTACCGCGCCCGCAGTGTCGCCTACAGCAGCCAGGCCCTCACCGACCTGAAGCGCATCGAGAACCTCGGCCTCGCCGGGCTGCCCGTGTGCATGGCGAAGACCCAGTACAGCTTCAGCGACGATGTGGCCCTGCGCGCCGCGCCCGAAAACTTTGAGATCACCGTGAATGAGATCCAGGTGGCCGCCGGTGCAGGCTTCGTGATCCCTATCCTCGGCAAGATGATGCGCATGCCGGGACTGCCAGAAGTGCCTGCGGCGGAAGGCATGGACATCGATGCGAACGGGGTGATCAGCGGGTTGAGCTGACGGTCACACAGGTGGCCCGCCTGTGTGCGAAGGCGCTGCAAGCGCCGACCTCACATGGTCCGCGCTGCAAGCACGGACTGGCGGGTTGCTGACGGCGCAACCTTCACCGTGACGGTGCATGTGAAGAACGGAAGCTGTCAGGTGTGTGACGTGCCGATGCCTCGTTCACCCCTTTGCGGTGAGTGGGAACTTCGGCATGGCCAACCCTGTCCAGAACGCCTGTCCGGCACGGAGGGGGCAAGCCGCCACGGACAGCACGGTAGGCGCGGGCCGGCGGGGCTTTAGCCCATCTTGCTCAGGAGGGCCAATACGGCGAGCCCGAAGAGCAGCGCGTAGGCGAGCAGATTGCCTTTTTGGTTGCGGATGACGGCGTTCATGACTGTTGGGTTTCGGCCACTAGACGCGCCCTCCCCACCAAAGGATGCTTGTGCGATGTGAAGAAATTGTAATGATTCCGCGCTACACGGGCCGTTCCTGAGATCGTTCCCTGAAGCGGCGCACCAAGACAACGATGGCCGCCAGCGGCAGCAGCCAGCTTACCCGGGCGAGGTAGCGTGGGTCCACTTCACTCAGGCTCGCGCAGACCCAGGCACCGATCACCACGGTACTTATGGCCAGCACCACCAAGGGAGCTTCCGTCGGTCCTGTGCCGCGCGTATTCGCCCACCCCCACCAGGCGAGCACCATTATGGATAGCGCCAAAACGATGCGGTAGCCGATGTTCGGCCATCGGAGGGAAAGCTCCCCCCATCCGCCTTGCTGCAATGCGCAGCGGAATGCTCGCGATCCATGCGACGGGCCCTTGGCCACCATCAAGGCTGGTGGGCTCCCGGGATCGCGGTACCAACGGCTCTCGATCTCATGCCCCAAGTGCCAGCGTGTGAGTTGATCAGCTGTGCTGGAAATACTGGCGACAACATGGCTCCAGAGCCTGCCCGGGGTGGAGAATGAGGCGCGCACCACTTGCCCGTACTCTTCACGTGTGGCGTCCCACCCGCCCTGCTCGTGCAGCGGACTGCTGTCCCACCAAAGGAATTGACGGGCGGTGATCGGAAGGCTGTCCACGTGCGCACAGATCCCCCATTGCCGATCGGGGCACTCCGCGCGCAACAACGGTTCCAGCATACCGGTATCGATCAATCGGCCAACAAGGAACACATGGCTCCCTCTTGTCAGGTATGGTTTGTCGTCCACGATCCCATTCGCGACGATGAGCCCGCCCCATGCGCAGACCGCAGCGCCGATCCACCACCCGATCGGCTTACGCCAAGCGATCCATGACCGGCCATGCGAGGCCGCGATGAGCAACAGTCCGACCAAGGGAAGGATCAGCAGGTTGGACGAGTGGCACCAAGCAGAACCAATGATCACCACCATGTGTATGGTCCGTTCAGCGATGGAGCGCTGGCCAATGAGCAACTGGGCCATCGCCATCGCGCCGATGGAGGTGAGGATGTCAGGCATGAGTTGCCCTGCGTACCAGCCAAGCCCGGTGAGCGGCCCCGCTACCGCACAGAAGGTGAGCGAAACCTTCCATTCTTCAACCGGGGTCCATACGCGTACCGTCGCGCGGATGTACAGTGCCGCCAGTAGCGCCTGCACGATCACCACGCCCATCAGCCAGGCACCTCCGAAGCTCGCGAGGAGGATGAAGCCACCGTACCAGTATGGCCGATCAGCGGGTACCAAGCCCTCGAATGCGCTCGCGAGGTAGGTGCCCGTATCACTGTAAACCAGCGGGAATCCGTTGACCAAGGCTGGAGCTGCGATGCACAGTGTACAAGCGAACGTGATGGCCCACCAACGCCAATGGCGAAGACCTGGTGCGCTCGACAAGTTCATCCGGTGGTCCTTAGCGCTTTCCGGATGTCCATCAGGCGGTCGTTGGCCAATCGACCGTTCGCATCGGCGCTGTATTCCGGCCGCAAGCGGTCCACGAACCAGCACTCTACTTCGCCCTTGCTTTTCAGCGCCACACGCCCGCGCGCTTCACACAGTATGTACGGTTCCACATGGCGCATCACGCTGGCGGTCACGTTCGCGCGGCCGGCCGCACCGCCACTTTCCATGCGGCTCGCCAGGTTCACCGTGTCGCCCCAAACGTCATAAGCGAATTTCTTCTCGCCCACCACTCCGGCAATGAGCGGTCCGCTGTTCAGGCCGATGCGGATGGGCCACGCCGGATGTCCTTCGCGCTCCCGCAACGCGTTGATATCGTCCACTACCGTGAGCATTTCCAAGGCCATCAGTACCGCATCCAGCGCGTGCGTAGGGCTGGGTTCAGGTACACCGCTGGCGCACATGTACGCGTCGCCGATGGTCTTGATCTTCTCGGTGCCGTACTTGTCCGTGATGCGGTCGAAAGCGCGGAAGAAGCGGTCCAGTTCCGTTACGATCCCCGTGGCTTCCGACTGTTCGCTCAGCAAGGTGAAGCCTTGGAAGTCGCTGAACAGCACGGTGCAGTTGGCGTAGCTGCGGGCTTGTGCGGTACCGAACTCTTTCAGCTCGGCGGCGGTGGTCTCCGGAAGGATGTTCAGGAGCAAGGTGTCGCTGCGTTGTTTTTCCGCGGTGAGCTCTTTTGTGCGGGTGGCCACGATGCGCTCCAGCCGTTCCCGCGCCTTATGTGAGCGACGGTCGCGCAGGCGTTGGAAGGCGAAGAGCCCCAGCAACAGGGCCACGCCACCGGATACGCGGAACGGGGTAGTGGCCCAGAATGGTGGCGTGATGTTGAACATGAACTTCGCTGGTTCGTCATTCCAGACGCCGCTGCCGTTGCGGGCCTTTACCAGGAACGTATAGTCGCCGGGTTCAAGGCCGCTGAAGGTGACGTGGTCTTCGTGCGTGATGGGTGACCAGTCCGCATCGCGCCCTTCCAGCTTGTATTGGAAGCGGACCTTCTCGGGGTAGGCGAGCGAAAGGCCGGTGAAGGTGAAGGTCAAATGGTTCCTGTCGTACGGTAGCCACAAGCCGGTTGGCAGGCCGTCCGCATCCAGCGTGTCGCACCACGGCCGCCAATCTGGGTGTTCGAAGAAGAGGGCGAGGTCCGTTACGCGCGTATGAGGTGCTACCGGATCCTCCAGCACCTTGCGCGGATCGAAGTGGATGGTGCCGCGCGTGGTGCCGAACCACAGGGAGCTGTCATTGTCCAGCATGCACGCGTTCGGCATGGCTTCGATGCCGGGGAAGCCCTCTGCGGTCCCATAGAAGGAGATGTCGATCACCTCTTCCTGGAGCTCATCCAGTTCCATCAGGTGGAAGCCACGGTCAGTACCGACCCAAAGGTTCTGGTAGGCATCCAGCAGTAGCTGGCGGATACGGTCGCTGGCGAGCCCATCCCGGGTGGTCCACCGTTGGGTACTTCCGTTCTGGTAGCGCACCACGCCGCCGCCCTCCGTGCCGATCCAGATGTTGTCCGCGCGGTCCACTGTCAAGCAAGTGATGTCCTCCTGGCCCGCGCGGATGATCGGTGTCCAATGCGCAGCGCTGTTGTCGAGGGGTGCGGCGAACAAGCCGCGGTGGGTGCCGATGAGGATGGAGTCACCCGCTACCACGAGCGTGGTGCATCCGGACGTGTCCTGACCTGCTGGCTGCCAATGTCCATCCACCGCCGCGCGGATGATGCCGTGGGGACCACCCAGCCAAAGCATACCATCGGAGCCGCGTACCATGGTGCTGATCGGCATGCCGGGGAAAAGGTATCGTTTGAATCGGACGCCTATCATTTCGTCCAGGCCGAATTCGAACGCCACCGCGCCACTGTCCGTTCCTGCGATCCCAAGATGCTCGTTGAGGGCCAGCAGGCTGCTGACCTCCACCCCTGAAATACTGCCAGAGCCCCCACTGTGTTCACCGATGAAACCGACCCCATGCTGCCCACCCGCCAGCCGCACCCCACCTGCCGGTGTGATCGCGAAGGAGGACGGCTTGCCGAATGGCCCACCTTCCAGCCCGTAGTGCAACATCCCTTCACTGATGAACTGGCACAGGCCACCTTGGTGCGTACCGATCCAGATCACCCCGCTGCGATCTTCGAACATGCAGCGCACTTCATCGCTGCTGAGGCCGGAGCTTCGATCAAGGGTGATCAAGACCCTCCGGGCCGTAGTGTCCGCATGCATTAACAGACCGTCGCCGTTCGTACGCCAGGCCCGCCCGTTGCGGCAGCGCAAGAGGGGCGTGTCCGTTCCGGCCGTCAGACCGTTCGTGTGGCGGGATGAATGCGCGGATGACCCGAGGGCCGGATATACCTCTACAGGTAAAGGGCCGGACGTGGGCAACCAGGTCTTGAACGAACGGCCATCGAAGCGGCACAGCCCTCCATCGGTGTCCACCCACAGGAAGCCGGCGCTGTCCTGGGTGATGGCATGAACCGTGCTGCCCGGCAACCCGTCTTCCACCCCGAACACCCGGATGTCATATTGTTGAGCACCTACGCGTAGGGTCAGGAGGACCACGCTCAACAGGGACGCGCGAAGGAGGGGGCTCATGCTCGCAAGGCCAGCAGAAGGCTGCCCGCACGAACCTCCGCTTTTTTTTCAACCCGACGGTACCGATCAGGACATTCAGGGGTTACCTTCGGACAACTCCAAAACCAAGCGACCATGAACATCACCTTCAACGAGCTTCGGGGGATCAAGGACAGTTTGCCCGATGGCAGCATCCATCGGATCGCCAAGGAACTCGATCTCAACGTGGAAACGGTCTGGAATTACTTCGGTGGCTACTCGCATCCCGAGGGTCGACCGATGGGCGTCCATCTCGAAGGCGGGATGGGCGGTGGCGTGGTAGCGCTTGACGATACGCGCATCCTGGACATGGCACGCAGGATCATCGACGAGCAGCCTGTACACGCCTGAACGTTCGTTGCGTTCAGCAGAAGGGATCCGCAGAACCGGGTCCCTTCTCTTTTGAACCCCATCCCGGCCCTTCCCCGGTGGAATATGGGGCGATCCTCGTCAGCGCTCCACGACTTTGAACTCCACACGGCGGTTCTGCGCGCGATCGGCTTCGGTGGTCCCTTTCACCAACGGCTTTGTTTCGCCATGGCCTTTCCAGGTGATGCGTTCGGCGTCCACCTTCTTCTTGATGAGCCAGTCGGCCACGGATTTCGCACGGGCTTCGCTCAGCTTCAGGTTGTAGTCGTCAGCTCCCTGGTCGTCCGTGTGGGCTTCGATGTCGATGCGCATCAGCGGGTAGTCCGTGAGCAGGTCCAGCACGCTCTGCAATTCATCCTCACTTCCGGGTTTCAATTCCGCCTTGTCGAAGTCGAAGGTGATGTTGTCCAGCCGGATGCGCTTCCCCACTTCCGGCTCCACGTCGAGGATAGCCACATCCTTCGTGCTGGCATGGTCCTCCACGCGCTGTTTGGGCGGCGGGGGAACGCAGATCTCGGGCACTGCGCTGGCCTTCATCCCGGCCGGTGCGAGGCGGATGCTGACGTCGTCAATGAAGTAGTAGGCACCGCGCTCGCCCTCGGGCATCTTCTTGCTTTGGGTGAGCTGGTCCGTGCAGAAGTTGCCGATCAGCACGAAGCGCTCGTCGCCCTTCGCCTCGATCACGCCGCTCACCTTGCGCCAGCCGCTTTCGATCACGTCTTCCTCGCGGATCTGCGCCGGGTAGTAGAGCGGCAGGCAGTCGCGCGTCTTTACGGGCACGGGACTCAGGTACATCGCCAGGTTGTTCGCCGCCACATTGCTGAATACGGCGCGCAGGGTGTAGAATTCGCAGATGTAGCGCGTGCCCGCCTCCAGCGCTGCAGGCAATTCGATCTGCAGGTACTCGTGCCAATACGTGGGCGTGTTGCCCTTGCCGTACGCCTTGATGCCCGCCATGCAATCGCCGGTGCGCGGCGTGGCGCGGCCTTTCGATTTCTTCGCAGGATGGCTCCAGCAATCGGGCTCCGCCTTCAGGCTGAAGTGGTCCGGCGTGGTCTCCGTGGGCGAGTTCCAGCCGATCATCACTTCTTCGTTGAATTTGCGCGCTTGTTGCGTCCATGCGCACTGCAGACGTTTGGTTTCTTCGAAGCCCGGGTTCGGTACCAGGTTCGGCATGGTGTCGTTGTTCAGCGTGCGCTGGAGAAGGTTCTGCGCGTTGGCGAGGGCGGACAGGGAAAGTGCGAGGATGATGAGCGATGTGCGGACCATGGGGCGAAGCTACCGGGACACGTAGGCGAGTTTCGTGCCGTCCGCTCCTCAAGCATCAACAGAAGCGATGTGGATCGATCGACCTGTCACGCACCGAGCCAGTTCCGGATGATGGCCGGGCCCATCGGTGTCATCACGCTTTCCGGATGGAACTGCACGCCGCACACGTCGAAGGTGTTGTGCCGTATCGCCATGATGATGCCTGCCTCGCTGTGCGCGGTGATGCGCAGGTCGTTCGGTAGAGTGGCCGGGTCAGCGGCCCACGAATGGTAGAGCCCCACATCGAAAGGCTCGCCGAGTCCGTTGAACAAAGGGTCCAGCGGTGTTTCGGCGATGCACTTCACGGATACGCCGTGCTGCACCTTCGGCTGGTTGAAGAGGGTGCCGCCGCACGCTTCCACCATCGCTTGCATGCCCAGGCAGATCCCCAGGATCGGGTGGGTGGGCATCAGCCGTGTGAGCAGTTCGGGCATGATCCCCGCTTCGGACGGCAGCCCCGGGCCCGGTGAAAGCACGATCCGGTCGTAGCGCGCCGCTTCATCGACGGTGATCGCGTCGTTCAGGATCACCTCCACGTACGCATGCGGTTCCAGCAAGTGGTGCAGGTTCCACGTGAAGGAATCGTAGTTGTCCAAGAGGAGGATGCGCACGTTGGCGGTTCTATCTGTGGATGACCTTATGCGGGCCGGGCTGGTGCCCGGTGGTCCGAAGTTGCCGGACGGGAGTCCGGCGCACCCAGCCAGCCGAGGTGCGTGTGCTTGAAATGATCCCCGAATTTCAGTCCGTAGCCGAGCATGCGGTCCATGCTGGAGTGGCCGTATATGATCAGCCCGGCCAAAAAGAAGCCGCTCTGAACGTCGGTGAGCATGTTGGCCACTTCGGCCACCAGGCCCAGCAGCATGAGCAGGATGGCGATGCCCTTGTGGTGCGTGAGGTTGTAGGTGATGGCGCCGGTACGCGTGTTCACCAAATAGCCGAGCATGCCGATGTCCGGACCGATGAAAAGCACCAGGTACATCCACCACGCCACGCCCTTCATCGCCAACACGCCGACAATCAGGAGCAATTGTGCGAGTTCTTCGAGGCGGAGCAGGGTCTTCATTTTCGGATCATCTGGTTTTCGGATCTCCTGATCGTGGTATGTTCACCATTCGATCCCCACCGGGCAATGGTCGCTGCCCATCACCTCATTGAGGATGAACGCGTCTTTCACTTTCTTCTCGAAGCCTTTGCTCACCAGAACATAATCGATGCGCCAGCCCACATTCTTGGCCCGCGCCCCCAAGCGCTGGCTCCACCAGCTGTACTTCACCACCTCCGGATGCAGGTGCCGGAAGCTGTCCACGAATCCTGCGCTCAATAGCGCTGTCAAACCCGCGATCTCCTGTTCGGTGTAGCCGCTGGTCTTGTTGTAGTTGTCCTTCGGCCGCGCCAGGTCGATCGGCTGGTGCGCCACGTTCAGGTCACCCGTGATGATCACTGGCAGTTTGCCCTTGGCCAGACCGGTCACGTACGCGCGGAAGGCCGCATCCCATTCCCCACGGTAACCCAAGCGCTTCATGCCTTCACCGCTGTTGGGTGTATACACGCAAACGAGTATGTAGTCCTTGAAGGTGGTGGTCACTACACGGCCTTCATCATCATGCCCGGCCATGCCGATACCGAAGTCCACCTTCACCGGCTTCGCCTTGCTCACCACGGCCGTACCGCTGTAGCCGAGCTTCACCGCGCCGTAGGCGGATACATGGTAGCCGTCCGCCGCCTTCAACGCCTCGGCCACTTGCTCCGGTGTGGCCTTGGTTTCCTGGAAGCAGATCACATCGGCATCGAGTTGCTTGAGCGTCTCGTGCAGGCCCTTGCCCACGCTCGCGCGAATGCCGTTCACGTTGAAGGAGATCAGTTTCATCGCTGGGTAACTGTTGTGCGGTCAAAGAAACACGCCCGCAGCGCAATGTGTGTGGAAAGCAGGGTGCGACCGCTCCGGGTTGAATGTGCGGTTGAGAACTTTTCCTGCCCTTCGGAAGTGCGATCCCGCATTTTCCGGCTATACCTTGCTGCCACAATCCACCCGCATGAAGCCATCCACAACCCCCGCAGCGCCACGATCCCGCACACGGATGGGGGGGGGGGGCTTCCGCTCCACTTCGGCGTTGACCCGTCCTGAAAAAGGTTTACAGGTTTGTGTTGATGTCCGAAGATAGGTTTACAGGTGAACGGTCGTCCTGAAGTGGGTTGACAGGTGAACGTTTCGGGTAGTAGTTCTTCCAAAGCCTCTTGACCTGGATGCTGT
>JANOPI010000294.1:0-5932 GCA_031421755.1 Flavobacteriales bacterium
CGAGCATGCTCCGGCCGAAGGTGATCTTGAAGGTGTGGGCCTTCACCAGGTCATTGAAGTTCAAGCGGGTGATGTTGGTGACCACATTGCCGTAGCTATCGATGTGGATCACCGCGCCCTTGATCGCGTCCGCGAGCATTACGGGTCGGAAACTGAGCTGCTCCCGGATGTTCACCACTTTGCGACCAATGGTTTCCGGCGCACCACCGCGGGCGATGTGGCAGGCGGCCTTCACGAAGATGCTCTTGGTCGGGAAGGCCACATGGTCCGAGTCGCTCATGATCGTCAGCTCGAAAGCCTCATGCGGTCGTCCGTCGAAGAGAAGGGAAAAGATCCCGTTGTCCGCGCCGATGAAATAGTGCCCATCATGGCGCACCACCAGGTGGGGTGTGTGGCCGTCCGCCTCGCTGTTCACGCCGAGCACATGGATGGTGCCGCGCGGGAACTCGGGGTAGGCGTTACGCAGCACGAACGCCGCGTGCATATTATCGAACGGCGCGATCTGGTGGCTGATGTCCACGATGGTGGCACCGCCATGCTGGCTCAGGATCGCGCCCTTCACCGCTGCTACATAATGGTCGCGCAGGCCCATATCAGTGGTGAGGGTGATGATGGACATGGGGGTGCGGGGCTGGCGAGCGAAGGAAGTGGACGCGCTACCTTCGGCCGGTCAGAAAAACAACGACGGATCAACAGGTCGTTGTTGAAGATCGATCAGCCGCGTGAGCGAACGGACCCTCCAGATCACCGAAACGGACCCACTGGCCGTATTCGGTGCCAATGACCAGCACCTGCGGATCGTGCGCGAGCACTTCCCGAAATTGAACATCGTTGCGCGTGGCGACACCGTGAAGGTGATCGGCCCCGCCGAAGTGGTGGACGTGTTCTTCGAGCGCTTCGGCCAGCTCATCCAGCACGTGGCGAAGTACAATGAGCTGCCGCGCAAAGTGCTGGACGACATCATGGGCAACGGCGACAGCACTACCGAGGCCAATGAGGAAGCGGGTGTGCTGGTGCATGGCAACGCGGGCCTTCGCGTAAAGGCGCGCACGAAGAACCAGCAGCGGATGGTGGAGGCCATCGGCACCACGGATATGATGTTCGCGATCGGACCGGCCGGCACGGGCAAGACCTATACGGCGGTAGCGCTCGCAGTGAAAGCTTTGCGGGACCGGCAGGTGAGGAAGATCATTCTTACCCGGCCCGCGGTGGAAGCAGGGGAGAGCCTTGGTTTTCTTCCCGGCGATCTGCGCGAAAAACTGGATCCTTACCTGCAACCGCTTTATGACGCGCTCAAGGACATGATCCCAGCTGCCCGTCTGCTGGAGTACACGGAGACCGGTGTAATACAGATCGCGCCGCTCGCCTTCATGCGCGGGCGAACGCTCGATCACGCATTCGTGATCCTGGACGAAGCACAGAACGCCACCTTGCCTCAGCTGAAGATGTTCCTTACGCGCATGGGCCGCAGTGCGAAGTTCGTGATCACGGGCGATGTAACACAGGTTGATCTTCCGCGCCATCAGCGCAGCGGGCTGCATCCAACTGCGGAGCGGTTGCGCGGTGTAGAAGGCATTTCGATCATCGACCTGGACGAGAAGGATGTGATCCGCCACGAGCTGGTAACGCGCGTTTTGGCGGCTTTCAAAGACATTGAGCACGAGTTGAAAGACGGCGAACGATGAGCACCATGACCGCGCTCCCTAACACCTTGATGCGTTCGGACCTCAGGTTGAAAGGCCTCTCTGAAGTTTATCGCGGCAAAGTGCGCGATGTGTACCATCTGCAGGATGGCCGCACACTTCTGGTGGCCAGCGATCGCATCAGCGCATTCGATGTGGTATTGCCCCGCGGGATCCCGCACAAAGGGCAGGTCCTGAGCCAGGTGAGCTGGCACATGCTGGAAGCTACGCGGCAGATCGCGCCGAACTGGGCCGTCGCTTCCCCGGATCCGTGCGTGATCATCGGCCGACGCGCGGAAACCGTGAAGGTGGAAATGGTGGTGCGCGGCCACTTGAGCGGCCACGCTTGGCGGCAGTACCGTGATGGACATCGCATACTGTGCGGTGCGGAAATGCCGGATGGATTGAAGGAGAGCGATGGGTTCCCCGCACCGATCATCACGCCGAGCACCAAGGCCGAAGAGGGCCATGACGAGGACATCACGCCCAGCGGGATCCTGGAGAGCGGCCTCTGCACGCCAGAGGAATGGGAGACCATGAGCCGTTACGCGCTCGCCCTGTTCGCCGAAGGCACCCGCCTCGCCAAAGAACGCGGACTCATCCTGGTGGACACCAAGTACGAGTTCGGTCGCACCCCGGATGGTATCGTCCTGATCGACGAGATCCACACCCCGGACAGCTCGCGGTATTTCTACCTCGATGGCTATGCCGAACGACAGGAGCGGGGCGAAGCGCAGAAGCAGTTGAGCAAGGAGTTCGTGCGGCAGTGGCTCATCGAGAACGGCTTCATGGGCAAGGAAGGGCAGCCGATTCCGGAGCTGAGCGATGCGTACGTGAAGAGTGTGAGCGATCGGTACATCGAACTTTACGAGCGGATCAGTGGCAAGGGGTTCGTGCCAGCGGATACGGCCGATATCGCCAAGCGAATCCAACGGGCGCTGGACAACTACCTGCACTGAGATGGCCCCACGTTCTGGCTTACACGGTTACGTGCTCATCTTCACCATGCTCACGGCGTCCCATTCGCGGGCACAGGGTGATCCGGTCGATCTGAACGGCACTGCGATGTCTTTCAGCACCTGCTACCAGGACAACATGGACAGCCTGATGACCTGGTACGACAATGGTCCGGGGCCGGTGGAGATCAAGTTTTGCGCAGGCCAGATGGAGGAATGTTGTGACGTGATCGAGATCTATGACGGGCTGAATGATCTCGCTCCACTGCTCTACGTCGGCAACGGGAACAGCGGCGACCTTACCGGGTTGTTCGTGGCAAGCTCCAATGCTGACCACGGCCTTTCGTTGCGCATCCGGTCGAACGAAACGTTCAATTGCCAGAGCGGATGGTACGTTCCGATCGAATGGGTGGTCTACGCTGTCAGCCTAGGAAACCCGGAATGCGTGTTTCTTGGAACGGAGGCGGTTGATGATCCTTCCCGCGTCGGTATTTGGCCGAACCCCGCCGATGACGTGCTCCACCTTTGGTCCTCGGCCGTTGGTAGCGGATCACGGATCGAGCTCCGCGACCTGTCGGGGCGCATGGTCCAGGTCGGGGTCCGTACTTCGGCCATCGGCTGGGAGTTGGATACACATGCACTCGCGAGTGGCGAATACTTCGTCACCATATCCGGCTTCGATCAGGTGGTGACGCTGAAAGCGTTGGTCCTCCATTGATCGGGTTCCACAGCTCGGCAACCGCGTTACCGCCAGCTGCTGAGGTCCCAACCGAGCGATCGCTCAACCTTCCGCATGTCCTCGGCGAAGAGCGCTTGTAGTGCGAGCTCGGTCTCGGCATCCAATGATGCGATGTAGGAGCCGGTGTTCATGGCGACGGGAGCGAAGCGGTAGGCTTCTCGTGAGGCGCCGATGTGATCGAAGATCCGCGCGAGCTGGTGCTCCGGATCTGCCCTGAGATCCTCATACTTGAGGATCAACAGTTGACGTGGATCGAAGGTTTGACGGAAGCGTTCGAGCTGTTCAGCATAGAACCCCCGGCTGAGGTAGGAGTACACCCGGTGCTGCCGTTCCGGATCGATCTTCCGCTGGTCGAGTTCGGCCTGTACGGCGGACCGGAAGTCTCGGCTCTCATCGCCCCGGTTGAACTCCATATTCCATTGTGAGAAGGCGCGCTCAACGGGATCGCGCAGCACGGCGATCAGCTTCATGTCCGGATTGTACCGGTGGATACGCTTACAAGCCGGCTTCCACCAGAGATAGATGGGCGTGGTCTCACCTTGTAAACGCTGCGTGCCAGAGAAGTGTGCTTCGTAAGCCGCATGGTCTTTGGGCTCATTGGCGAATACATCCTCGTCGTCGAAGTAGTGTACTTCCTTCACGTCAGCCATGCCGATCTCCGGATGTTGACGGAGGTAGTGGTCGAGCGCCGTTGTACCGGCCTTCTGGGCTCCAATAACGAGGAAGGAGACCTTCGGATCAGCCATCAGTTCCGCGAGAAGGCGGTCAGTCCTTGCCCACGCGGGCTTTCAGCTCCACGAGCAAACTGCCGAGCATCGCTCCCTTGTAGTCGTCGGTGTTCGTAGCGATGGCGGCGCTCACTTCCTTGATCCCACGCAGCACGGCTTTCTCGGAAAGCACGTCCTGGTTCTCCAGCACGGTGAGGCATTCGAAGCACTCTTCAGCCGAGCCTTCAACGGCGCAGGCGATCAGTTTGTCCGTGTAGGGCGAAGCGTCGAGCCCGGCATTCCAGAAGGTGGCGATCACAGTTTTGCGAACACCGCGCAATTCAGGTACGTCCATGGCGCGCACAAGTTCGGCTGCGGCATCGGGCACTTTCACCTCGTACAGCAAGGCATGTATTTTTTGTTGGCGCTGATGATCCGTGGTCTTCACCAGGGCATGGAGCAGGGGAAAGATCGCGCGTGCATCACCTCGTTCCTGCACATACAAGAGGGCGGCGAGCGCTTTCGCATCGTCCTCGCTCAGCAGGGCGGCGAAGGCCTGATCCATGAGTTCCTTTTTCTTGTCGGACATACGGTAACTTCTTCGTTGGTGTTCTGGCGAACGAAGCGCGAAAGTAGGGTCGCGAAATGCGAACGGCGGACCAAGGCCCGCCGCTCGATGTTTGCGATCCGCTCAGAAGCTCATGTGGTTCTTACGCCCCGGGGAGCGCTTGAACTTGTAACTCAACTCGAAGGCGAAATAGCTGAAGTTGTCCGGCAGTCCCGGATTGCCGCGCCGGCTGCTGCGATAGCTCTGCGTACCGTCAGTTCCCCAGCCTGTAGGATCGCTGATATAGCGCGCCAAGAACTGTGAGGTGCTGTCCGTATACACGCGGCCGATCTCCTCATAGGTGAGGTACCGTTCGCTCACGTTGTCCAACATGTCAGTGAGGAACATGTAGTAGCTGAACTCAGCACCGATGCTCAATCGGCGAGTGAGCATGTAGCGTACGCCGCACCCCATGGGCACACCGATATGCCACGGCTTCTGGGGGTCTTGGATGGTGCTCGACCCGCCTCTGCCGCGGCCTTCCGAATACCAGCTGTACAGGTCGGTCTCGTAGTCGCCGTCCTGCTCTACGATGTTACCAGAGGCCGATCCACGTGGCGTATCCCGGATCGTGCCGTCCTCCCAGAAGAAATATTGGTTGCCCAGTTCAGCTTCACCTCGGAAGAGATCGGACTTTGGTCGGCCGTAGTACATGCCGACCCCGACATGGAAATACATGAAGAACCGCTGCTTGAAGAGGGGGGTAAAGGGTTCCCGGTAGGCATTCAGCACCACATGGGCACTGGCCCCTACCAGGTCATTCCGGAAGTTCAGGCCGCGCTTGAAATTGTGCAGGTCAACCCCGGCTTCGCCACCTGTGGGCTCCACTTCGTTGTAACCGATGCGGAACCAGCTCATGCGGCACTCCATGGTCAACGACCGCGTAACGTAGCGCTTGGGGTTGTTGAAGAAGTCACGAAAGGTGAGGTTCAGCGCGGGCCGCATGCTGTTCCACTGGATCTGGCTGTCCCAGTTGCCCAGGTCACCGTAATAGTGGGTAACACCGGAAGAAACCCCGATCTCCAGGTTGCGCTGGGCATGTACCGAAGAAAAGGAAAGGGAGAGAAGCGCCCCGACGAGTATGCGTGCGGTCATTCGGTCTACGGCTTAGGGTATGCCAAGATACGGAAGCAGACGGCCTTTGGATCGAAGGGTTGCCCTCACCCCCGATCACCGAACAGTGCGGTGCCCACGCGGACCATGGTGCTGCCCGCTTCAATGGCCAGATCCATGTCCCCGGT
>JANOPI010000295.1:0-4265 GCA_031421755.1 Flavobacteriales bacterium
AGGCAAGAACCTGCGTGGCCCCGCGTTGTTAGTGAAGTTGGCGGAGGTGTTCAAATGATTAAGGGTCGCGGGTGCTCCGCGATTCCGGCTCAAGGCCGGAATGACAACTGTTCTGAGCGGGTGAATGGCGCGGTCTCCGCGCCATTCACCCGCTCATTGACCTCTGTCATGTCGGGCTTGTCCCGCCCTATGGGCTGGCATCACGGATCCGCTCTCGCTCGTACGCTGGTCCTGCTCTTGCTCCCGCTTTCGCACGGCTTGCTCGCACAGTCCTACTTTCAGCAGCAGGTCGACTACCGCATCAACGTGCGCTTGGATGATGTGAAGCATGAATTGCATGCCCGCCAAGAGTTCGACTACCTGAACAACTCACCGCAAGCGCTCGACACCATCTGGATACACCTCTGGCCGAACGCCTACAAAGGCCATAGCACAGCGCTGTGCGAGCAGCTCGACCGGATGAACAATTTCCGCCTCCACTTCGCAACGCTTGAGCAGCGCGGATACATCGACAGCCTCGACTTCCGCGTGGCACCGGCATCCTTGCCGGTGCAATGGGGATACCACCCGGAGCACATCGATATCGCCTGGCTCAAGTTGCCTTCGCCCTTGGCCCCGGGATCAAGTATCACGTTCTCCACGCCATTCCGTGTAAAGATCCCGAGCGCCGCGTTCTCGCGGCTTGGTCACACGGGCCAAGCCTATTACATCACGCAGTGGTTCCCAAAGCCCGCCGTGTACGACCGTGAAGGCTGGCATGCGATGCCCTACCTCACGCAGGGCGAATTCTATAGCGAGTTCGGCAGCTTCGATGTGAGCATCACGCTGCCCGCGAACTATATCGTCGGCGCGACGGGTGAGCTGCAGACCGCCACAGAAGTCGCTTGGCTGGACAGTATGGCCGCCAGTGGTGATGCAATGACGCAGGCCGCTCGTGGATCTTCAAGGCCGGAGGTCAGCGCGGCGATGAAGACCATCCGCTACACACAGGACAAGATCCACGACTTCGCCTGGTTCGCGGACAAGCGCTTCATCGTGCAGAAGGGCTCCGTCACCTTGCCACGCTCTGGCAATACCGTGACCACGTGGACGATGTTCACACCCAAGTACGCCAAGGTGTGGGCCGATGCCATCACCTACGTGAACGAGAGCGTGCGCCTCTACAGCGAGTGGATCGGCGACTATCCGTACAGCGCCTGCACCGCGATCGATGGCGGAACGGCGGCGGGCGGCGGCATGGAGTACCCGATGATCACGATCATCAACCGCACCACCGATCCGTTCGACCTGGACGTGGTGATCGCGCACGAGGTGGGCCACAACTGGTTCTACGGTATGCTCGCCAGCAACGAGCGCGATCACCCCTGGATGGACGAGGGCATCAACAGCTTCTACGAAATGCGCTACGTGGAAACGCGGTATCCGAACAATCACTTCACGGATCTGCAAGGAGTTCCGATCGATTTCCTTACGCGCGGCAAGGGCATTACCTACCACCAGCAAAACGAATTGATGTACCGCTTCAACGCTCGGCGGAACTGGGATTCGCCACCGGACTCTCCTTCGGATGAGTTCGGGATGCTGGACTACGGCACCACGGTGTACTCCAAGAGCGCTCTGGTCTTCGATCAGCTGCGAGGCTACTTGGGCGAGGCGAAGTTCGACTCGTGCATGCAGCGGTACTTCGCTGATTGGTGCTTCAAGCACCCCTATCCTGACGACATCGAATATGCATTGAGAGAAGCCCGTCAACAAGGACAAGATGGACAATTCGCAGCACTGTTAGAGCGGTACTTCAAGGAGCGCAAACTCAAGTACCCGTCTCCAGCTATCATCGCAAACGTCTGGACAACAGTACATCATCTTGATGTCGAATCACAATTCGAAGCCCTGATAGAAGGCTCCTCGAAGTACGATACTCGGATCTGTCAGGTTTCCAGAGATGCCGTCCGAGTGAAGGACAGAACCTCGTTGCTGGTTCCATTCACCTTGTTCAAAAATGCAGACACGCTCAGCACAACTTGGAAACTGGCAGAAAGGGGGAAACTTGACCATACTGCACTATTTTCAAATGCAGTGGACCGATTCAGAGTAGATGGCCTCGCCAGAACTCTCGACATCGACCGCCGGAACAATGAAGTGCGCGCGCATGGCCTGCTGAAACGCCGCAAGCTGCCCGAGGTGAAGTTCCTCGCTGGTCTGGAGCGCGAGGACCGCAAGAGCATCTTCTGGACGCCTGCCATCGGCAAGAACAGCCATGATGGCTTCATGGCGGGACTTGTGTTGCATAACACCACGCTTCCCAACCAACGCTTCGAGTGGGTGGCGGCTCCGCTCTACGGAACGAAGAGCGAGCGGCTTGCGGGCGGTGCGCGGTTCATGTGGCACCACGATCGGCTGCGGAGCGACTGGTGCCGCAACATCCATGTGGGCATATCCGGCTTCGCCGCATCGCTGTGGTCGGTGGAGAACGTGGAGCAGTGGTACCAGCGCGCGGTACCGAGCATCCAGTTCGACCTGCGCTCAAAACCCAACGCCGCACAGACCGACTTGCGCTACCGCAGCGTGGTCATCTGGAACAACGCGAAGGGCAGCTACTTCAACGGAGAGCAGGATGTCGCCGTCAATGAGCAGACAGACGATGTGTTCCATGAGGTCAGGTTGCACCACGAACGCAAACTCGGGCTGCATCCCTTCGACATGAAATTGGTCGGCCTGAACCACCAGGCATTCTCACGCTTGTCGCTTGACGCGACGTGGAGCGCGATCTATGACCGGCAAAAGCACCGCGTGACTCTCCGCGCCTTCGGTGGTACCTTCCTCAACAAGAACGACGAGCTCATGCGCCGCGAAATGGGCTGGCGCCTGCATTGGGGCAGCAGCGACCTACTCTATGACCACCTTTTCGTCGACCGCCAGTTCGTGGGACAGAACACGGCGCAGCAGCTCGACAAGGACCAGGGCGGCTTCAAAACGCCCACGGCCAATGGCACCAGCGACACCTGGATCGCCGCGCTGAACATGGAAGCAGACTTCCCCTTCCGGTTGCCGTTGAGCCTTTTCGCCAGCTACGGGGCCGCGCCATACACCACCATCTCAGCGAGCGGCAAGACGACTGACTGGCGGGGCTACTGGGAAATGGGCATCGGCGTGCGCATCATCCGCGATGTGGTGGAGATGTGGGTGCCCCTGGCCTACAGCTCCGAGATCAAGGATGAGATCGAGATCTTGCGCGGATTCGATTTCACCGAGCGGATCCGATTCGTCTTTGCTTTGGAGCGGATGGACCCGACGCAAGCACTACGCAAGGCACCGCACTGATGAACGCAGGGAATGGCGGGGGTCCTCAGGGTCCCGAGGCGGAGACCCTGAGGGAGGATCAGACCTTCCGCGGCTTCGACTTCACCGAACGGATCCGTTTCGTGTTTGCTTTGGAGAGGATGGATCCGACACACGCATTGCGCAAGGCCCCACATTGATGAATGCAGGGAATGTCGGGCGGCCTCAGGGTCCCGAGGCGGAGACCCTGAGGGAGAGGTTGGGTGGGAAGATCTACTTCCTCTCTGACTTCCACCTCGGTGTACCGGACCATGCGAGCAGCTTGGCGCGGGAAAAACGCATCGTGGCGTTCTTGAATGAAGCGGAGAAGGACGCGGCGGAGATCCACATCCTGGGTGACCTGTTCGATATGTGGTTCGAGTACCGCGAAGTGGTGCCGCGTGGGTTCGTACGGCTACTGGGGAAGATCGCGGAGCTCACGGACCGGGGCATCTTGGTGCATCTCTACATCGGCAACCACGACATGTGGATCTTCGACTATCTGCCGAAGGAAACGGGCGTGATCATCCACCGCGCGGAAGTGTCGCGCGAATGGAACGGCCAGAAGTTCCTGATCGGCCACGGTGATGGTCTCGGACCCGGCGACAGTGGCTACAAATTCATGAAGCGGATCTTCCGGAACCCAGTGATGCAATGGTGCTTCGCGCGATTACACCCGAACCTGGGGCTTGGTATCGCCCATTTCTGGAGCGGCCGCAGCAAGTTGAAGAACTATGCGAACGACAAGAAGTTCCTCGGTGCGGAGAACGAGTGGCTCGCCATCCATTGCCGGGAGGTGCTGAAGACCACGCACTACGACTGGTTCATCTTCGGACATCGGCATCTGCCGTTGAATATACGCCTGACCTCAGGGTCCCCTGCGGGAGACCCTGAGGGAGATAGGAACCTTCTCCTGACTTCAGTGTCCCGAGGCGGAGACCCTGAGG
>JANOPI010000296.1:0-3328 GCA_031421755.1 Flavobacteriales bacterium
GCACGGTATCAATACGGTGCTCGATCCAGGTGGAGACATCGCCGAAGGCCTCTATTTCTTGACCGTGGTAGCGGGGGAGGAGACCTTTACCAAACGCGTGATGATCACGCGCTGATCGTCGGTATCCGATCTGGAACGGCTCCGCAAAGGGGCCGTTCCTGTTTTGACGGGGGCCTCAACAGGGAGCCCGACCGTTCCGCTCATGTCCAGATCCACATCTGCTCGTACGCGTTCGTTCCCGTGCATCCGGGTGGGGAGCCCATAAGATCCCGTAGTTCTACGCAACGCAAAAACCGTATTTCTACGGATGTCCGCCCGGGAGTGAACGCTCAAGTTTGCCATGCCTGCCTTGAAGGCCCGAACCCGGGGCCCATCCAAGCTGGTGAACTACATCCATAGGCTCACTGACCTCTCCCGTCAACCATGCGATCCTCTTCCTTCATTCTTCGCGCCATAAAGGCTGCGGTGCTCATCGCTTTCCTGGGCAATGGCAATTTGGTCTCCGGCCAAACCGGACAGACCATCCAAGCGAACCCTCAGGCGTTTTCCTGTGGTACCGATGAGGTCCACAGACACCTGATGCGCACCGATGCGGGATACAACCAACGCTTTCACGATTTCAACGAGCTGGCCGCGCATGCCGCGCCCAGCGAGGACCGGGACATCAACACCCTCAAGATACCGGTGGTGGTACACGTCATGCTGAGCGGTACAGCGGCCACGTCCATAACCGATGACCAGATCCGGGCCGGGATCAAAGCGTGCAACCAGGCCTTCCGCAGGGCGCCGGGTTCCAACTATGTCGGCAACGGTGTGGACATGGACATCGAGTGGGTGCTGGCGGTGCGCGATCCGCAGGGCAATTGCACCTCGGGCATCACCCGCACGGACCTGTCCGGGAATTCCGACTATGTGAACTACGGCGTAGAGCTTGATAATGGCTACCCCCAAGCCCTGGACGACGCGGCCATGAAAGCCCTGGCGGTCTGGCCTACCAGCCAGTACTACAACATCTACCTGGTGTCGGAGATCAACAATGGCGGCGCGATCGGCTACGCCCCGTATTCCACCAGCCATGGCACCGCGACCGATGGCGCGGTCGTTCTGGCGAACGGTGGCATGACGGGCACGCTCATGCACGAACTGGGGCACGCGCTCAACCTGATCCATCCGTTCGAGGGCGATCAAAATGGTGCTGTGTGCCCACCCAATGCCGATTGCGCGACGGACAATGACAAGGTTTGTGACACGCCGCCGCACAAACGCCACGTAGGCGGCTGCAACCCGACCGGATTGAATGCATGCGACAACAACTCGCTGAACAGCCTTTACCTGAACAACTACATGATCAATACCCCGTGCGTGTGGAACATGTTCACCGCCGGGCAGCAGGCGCGCGCGGAACTCGCCTTGACCACCGATCGCGCCTCCTACCTGGCGGCCAATGGCAACCTCTCGCTCGTTCCGCCCGTCCCGCCGCAATTGGACTTTCAGCGCACCAGCGGACTCATGGTGTGCGCGGGCCAAACGCTCACGCTCGAGGATCTTTGCACCTGCCTGCCGCACACCTACCTGGACGATGCCGCATTCCCCGGCATCACCTTCAACTGGTCCGTGACCAACGGGATCGCCACCTACACTTCCACGGCAAGGAAGCCCACCTTCACCCTCGTCAGTCCCGGGATCTACAGCGCCACGCTCACGGTGACCACGACCTTGGGCACCTACACGCGTACCGAGAACGGCGTAGCAGTGGTGGCCGCCGCACCCGTGACCGCTTGCACACCTACCTCGATCAACACCGCACAGACCGGGATTTCATGGGGTTACAAGATCACTCAGGTCTCCTTCAATACGCTCGTCAGCAGCTCGGACGTGTACACACCACCCGCGCTCCAGGACTGGATGTGCTCCCGGAACACCATGGTCACCGCCGGAGCCACATACCCGCTCACCATCGGATACAACGGCCAGACGGTCTTTTCGCCGCCCTATGCGTCGATGATCGCGTTCATCGATTGGAACAACAACGGCACCTTCGAGAACCCGGCAGAACTGGTCGCAAGCGGGACGTCGAGCACGTTGAACGCTGTGGTGAGCAATCCTGTGACCGTACCCATGAGCGCGGTGCAGAACACCCTGTTGCGGATGCGTGTACACTACGACGCGGGTGATATCACCGCCGCCGAGCTCGCTTGTGGGGCCCAGTTCTTCGTGGGGGATGTGGAGGACTATGGCATCTACATCAGCAATGCCGCGGTGGCAGCGGTGAGCATTGCGGCCTCTCCGGGCAACACGATCACGTACGGCACCAACGTCACCTTCACGCCCACACCGGTCAACGGTGGCACATCGCCCGTGTACACCTGGTACCGCAATGGCCTGCCCGTGGGAACTGGGGCCACCTACCAGAGCAACAACCTGATGCCCGGAACAACGATCCGCTGCGAAATGGCCTCGAACCTGCCACAGGTGATCTCTTCCCCGGGGCTGTCCAACACCATTACGATGACCGTGACGGGTCCGCCGATAACGGATTTCAGCGGCACCCTGCCCAGGGTATTCTGCTCGGGCGGAACGGTCACTTACACGGACGCCTCCCAGTTCTTGCCCACGAGTTGGGCCTGGTCATTCCCTGGCGGAACACCTTCCACCTCCACGGCTCAGAACCCCGTGGTCACCTACAACACGCCGGGCACCTACAACGTCACACTTGTCGCTTCCAACGCCAACGGCACCGGGTCCACGATGACCAAGACCAACTACGTCACGGTATTCGCCCCTCCCGCTGCCGCATGCAGCGTCACACGTATCGGTACGATCTTCGGTACGGGTATCGGCAACGTGACGCTGAACACCATCAACAATACCACGGCGTTCACTGACGCGGTGATGAACAACTACACCTGTTCACAATTCACGGCGCTCCAGACCTCCACGAACTACCCCATCTCCGTGGACGGCGGGGTGATCAATCAACAGTGGGTCCGCGTGTACATCGATTACAACGGCAACGGGATCTTCACCGATCCGGGAGAACTGGTTTTCACGCCTCCCAATGGCCTTGGAGTGCGAACAGGCTCCTTCACCACACCGGCCAGCCCCACCATGGGTGTTATGCTCCGCATGCGGGTGATCGGTGACTTCATCAACACCACGCCGGGGCCATGTACCACGCCATTGCAACACGGCCAGGTTGAGGATTACGGCGTGTACTTCACCCCCCCCCCGTGCACCGCACCGGCCGCTACAACAACGACCACTTGCGCCGGTGCGCAGTTCAACGTGGGGGTGAACCTCACGAGCATGGGCAGCGCCACCAGCATCC
>JANOPI010000297.1:0-41308 GCA_031421755.1 Flavobacteriales bacterium
ACACTTTCTGGGGGGCTTGATGCTTTTAAATGTCCTATTGGTTATCATTTATGCTCCTCTCTTTTTGGGGGGGCCCGGATCCTATTTGTGGGCGCGGGGCTTCCGCGTTTTGGGCGAACCATCCGAGACTTCGCGCTACCACAATGCAGGAATCATGTGCGTTCTCCAGCTTCGCCGCCGCATCCAAGCCCCCACCGGGCCACGGTGTGAAACCCATGAGCGACCAACCGCAACGCGCTGCTGAGCGGCTGGGACTCCTCACCAAGCTGGGCTTCGCACGCCGCACCGTCAACCGCAGCAGTACGCTCTATTGCCCACACTGCCGCGCGGGCTCGCATGAGCGCATGTCCCTGGACCATACCCTGCACGAATTCCACTGCCTCTGGTGCAACCGCACCATGCGGCACGAACCGGAGCAGCATTGCATCTTCTGTGCGTTCGGCTCCCGGCCTTGCCCGGAAAAGCAGCAGCGCCGCTGATCAGCTCTACACGAGACTTCATCCACGTTTCACTCCCGCGCAACATCCGCTTCACAGCTTGCGCCGCCCGGAACAACCCTCCCACTACCGGCTTCTGAACACTACCGACCATGGAGATACTCGACTTCGCGCGACCCCTCCCCGTCTCCAGCATGCACGTTCAGACCGCGCCCAAAGGGGTGCCCCAGCGTCTGCCGTTCGGAACCGGACACCTCGAAGTTCTGCGCATTGAACGCGTACGGAAAGGCTTGCACCAGCCCAGACCCGATGATGCGGACGCTGCCTTCGTGCGCGCGGTAATGCTGGTGGAGGGTGCGCCCGGCAGTAGCAGATCCACGGCCACCCAAGCCCGGCTCGCCTTCGTGGAAGCCGGTACGGAACCTCCCCTATCCCGCGCCGATCATGCGCGCGGTATCCTCAGCATCTACTATCCCATCAGCGACTTTGACCGCATTGCCGCCCTGCTCAGAGCGGGCAAACGACGCATCTGCTATTGCTGGCATTCGGCTGACAGCACACGCAGCGTGGTGATGCTGATGGCCATGGGCTGAGCCGACCCGTGAATGTTCCGTTCGCATGTTGATCCCGAACCGAAGGGATAACCGGCCATTGGTATTTCCGGAACATCGGTGCATTCGCTTTGCGGGCGCAACAACGAACACCCATGCGAAGCTCTTACCGGAACGTACGGCCCGCGCTCCTCGCTCTGCTCATAACCACCAACGCCGCCACCATGGCCAATGCGCAGGACCTCGCCCTGATCGCCCCGGCCGCCCATCCGTTGGTTGGAATGTCCCGACCGAACCTCCGCTCTGAAGGGCGATCCCCAACCCCCATCACTGACGATGGCAACACCGAAGAGCGTGTGCCCGCCACGAGCCAACTGGTGCTGACCTATTCCGGGGAAAAGGAATTGACCTTCACCTTGGACATCCTGGACGAACGCGGCGATGTGGTCCAGCACCATGTCCTTGAACCCGCGCGCAGCCAGCACTACTGGGCCATTGATGTGCGCCACCTCCGCAACGGCAGGTACGTGGCCCGTGTACTCTGCGCTCAAGGGGCGGTGGTGAACCGCTTCCGACGGGATTGACCAACGACACCAGTGTCCGTCCAGATCCCTCTTGAGCCCAACTTCCCCGCTGGAGGCAAGGTGCGCGAGCTGACCCTGAAGTACCGCAGCGTGCAGCGATCATCGTTCTTGAATGGCCAGGCTTCGATCGTCGGCCAGCCGACAAGCCAGCGTTCGGACAGACTGTTGCTTTGTGCTCAACACAGATCATGCGACACACACTCTTCATCTTCCTTCTGCTCGCACTGCGAGCAGAAAGCCAAACGCTCGTTAGCGAACAACCCCAACAGCGCACGATACTGCTGGAGGAGTATACGGCGATCAATTGTGGCAACTGCCCGACCGGTCACTCCTTGGCCGCGAGCCTGGTCGCGGCCAACCCCGGACAAGTCTCAGTGGTGGCCGTTCACGGCGGCGGATTGGCCATCCCCGGCCCGGGCCAGCCAGACTTGCGGAGCACATCGGGCACAGCGCTATGGCAGCATTATGGGGTGACCTCGCAGCCACGCGCCGCGATAAACCGCCTTCCGGTGAACGGGCAGACCGTGGTGAGCACTACCCAATGGGCCAACGCTGTGAGCAATGCGCTGTCGTTCGCATCACCGGTGAACATCGGCGCCTCCTCCAGCTTCGATCCGGGTCCGCGCTTGTTGACGGTGGATATCGAACTGTTCTATACAGCGGATAGTCCCGGGGCGGCCGACCGTATCACGGTGGAACTGGTGCAGGACCACATCATCGGGTACCAGCAGGATTACCAGAACGGCGCGCAGGCGAACTATGATCATGTGCATGTGCTGCGTGCCGGCATCACGGACCTTTGGGGCGATGAAGTGACCAATCCAACGGCCGGTTCATTCGTGCAACGTAGCTACACGTTCACGGTTCCTACGGAATGGGACATCACGGATCTCCAGGTTGTCGCCTTCGTGGGCGCGTATCAAGGCGAAGTGTTCCAAGCGCGCTCAGTGTCCGCTGATGGCGGTTTCACCACGGGCGAAGTGGAGGGTGCTTTGAGCGCCGATGTGCCCGAGCCTCCCTTCCCATCGCCTGCAGTTGATCACATGTTCTTCCGGACCGGGCCCATGGAGCGCCAAGGCCAGTTGCGGATCATCGACAGCTGCGGACGTTTGCTCAAGTCGATACCTATCACCAACGCCCCCCTCCAAATGGACGTGCGCGATCTGCGGTCCGGCATCTACCTGTTCACTATCGAGGGCATGAGCAGCACGCGCGCCGGGCGGTTCGTTGTGGCCCATTGATAGGAGCATGACCACCGATGCTGGCGGGGAAACGGGTACCATGGGGACCCGTCCGCGTTCATTCGTGGTCACCAACTATCGCACCTATATTCCATGATCGATGGGCCCGGTCGTTCCTTCGAGCACATCTGCATCAACGCGCCGTATGGAAGCAAGCGGTTCGCAGTTGCGCCACACACCGCGACGCCTTCCCCGGCGGGGCGCGCTTCCGAAAGATGTCCTCATCGGGTGCCTCGGTGAAGGATAAGCTCATCGGGGAAATGTGTTCATCGGACCGGTGTTCCTCAAGTTCAGACAGGTGAACCGCGGACTTCACTTGGTGGATCGGTCACGGCCTGAGCGGCACCTGCCGTGGACCCGGGCGCACTTGAGTTTCCCGTGGCGGCCGAGTTGCCGGGGAGCCGGTGAACAGGACCAGGATGCGCCGCACCGCGCCGAGTCGCCACCCGAAGTGCACTTCGCACCGGCACACCAAGGCATGCAGCGTTTCCGGTTCCACGCCCTGCGCGTGCAACTGCTCGCTGATCTTGCCGATATGTCGAACATGCCTGACCAATTCCGCCCAGCAACGCCAGATAGACCAGGCCGGATCATAGATGTGTCCGGGTTCGCTGCTCACGCCATTGAGCTCGATCACCGTGAACCCCCCCGCGCGCAAGATCTCTTCGCTATCGCTACGAACGTCGAGTCGGCCGTAGTAAAGCCCGGTGGTGGCCCCGATCAACCGCTCCACGGCACCTTCAAGTTCAGGCGTTCGGAGAACTTCCGCGTTCCAGAATATGGTACCTCGACAATGGTTGCCTATGGGCTCCACCCGGACCCGTTCACCCACGCCTGGCACCCGTTCCAGCAGCGGAGCCGCGTAGGTCCGCAAGCGCGCGCGCTGGCGATCACCACGATACGACATGGACAACAGTTCCTCCACGGTGTGGTCGCCATCGCCGGTCACGGAAAGGAAGTGCTTGCCTGTGATCGAAAGCAATACCGTTCGCCCCGACAAGGGTTCGCGCGCGAACATGAGCCCGAACTCGTGCTCGCCATATGCAAGCTCTTGCACCAGCATATCGGAGCGGTGCCCATCCATAGCCTCGAGCATCCGCGCTTCGTCGTACACCTTGCGCACACCATCGCCGCGTTCGCCCACATCCGGTTTCACGATGAGCGGGAACGTGAAGCCGCGTGAGCGCACCTGCGCAATGACCATGTCCGCGGGTGTGCCTGCTACCACCTTTACCGTCTTCGGATAACTCTCCTCGGGCAAAAGGGCGTAGATGTCGCTCTTCCGTTCACCGAAAAAACCACCCATGTCAATGGCGGGACAAACGTTGGTGAAGAAAGCCGCGCGCCGCATGCGCACCGCTTGCCACAGATACATGGGCAGCACGGGCAAGTAGATGAGCCACCACGGCCAATACTCATGGTTCAGCCGGTCCCGCAAGCGCCTCATACGCCGATCATGCGGACGGTCCTCCGCGTATTGGAGATCACGTCGTGATAGCACATCATCCATTCCTGGTCACTGTGGCAGACGCCGGTAACACAAACCGTTTCAGGACCTCCGGGGCGTACCATTCGGATGGTATTCGTGGCCAGTGCCCGACCCACGCCCCCGTCCTGGTGGAAGTCGAGCAAGCGATCCAAGGCGGGGCGATCCTGTCCGGTCGCGATGGCTTCGGCGAACCACGCTTCCCGCTCGGCCTTCATCTGTGCATCGTACAACGTGCTGGACGACCAGATGCGCGCTTGGTCAGCATCGTGCTCGATACGGTCCAGAGCACTACCGGTCCAAACGATCTCCGTAACCGCTCTTACCCCATGACCGATGACGACAAGCGTGAATGGTTCGAGACCCTCGGGATCGAACTTATTCAGGAATGGATCGATGCCGCCTGCCTTTGCGAACTGGAGCGGGATCAGCCCGCGACTGTGGCGATAAGTGCCACCTGGGGTGTGGCGCACATGTCCGCCATTCAGCAGGTTGATGCTGAAGCCCGCAACCGCAGTAAGGATCCATGTGCCGCCACTGCGTTCATCCAACGGATAAAGGGCGCGCAACGCTTCGTCGTGTGTCGGGTACGCCATAGCGCCGCGCGTGCGCATCTCATCGCGACTGGATACCATCGCGAAGCCGTTGTGGTGCGGCAGGTAAGTAAGGCTACACATCAACGCGCACGGTGGTTGCGTGTGGCTGCGGCCACGCCGAGCCCATCCGGGAAAGCCACAAAGGGCAGCTCCTGTTGCACCACGATACGCACCATGGCCAGGTGGTGTACGCAATGGTCCGCCACGTAAGTCAACTCGCGCAATAAGCTGGAGCTCTGGGATACCGTGGCTCCGCCTTCGGGCAATTCGCTTTCCAATGATAGCGTGCGATCGCCGGAAATTCCGAGGAGTTGGTCCAAGCAACGAACGACCGCTCCGCGAGCATGGTCGACCTCTGTTTCGATCCGTCGATCGCGTTCGCGCAGATCGTAATTGATCCGACCCATGCTGCACTGGGTCAACAAGAGCGCATAGTACTCCAGGATGTGGCGCACATGCTGCCCTATGCTTGCGCCGAAGATCAGGCTACGCGGTGCAGCGAGGTCCTGATCGTCCAATTGGCCAAGCAGGTCATCGAGCTGATCGAGCAGCGCGGCATTGTACTCTTTTGTCCCTTCCATAACGGGTGCGAAGTTGTTCAAACAGGCCGGTTGCGGCCGGTTACGCGCGCCATCAAGGGTTGCACATACAAAAGAACGACCGCATGCTCGCGCCAGAGCACGAACGCGCTGCACGCAGCCACGGCGAGGGCGAGCATGAACAATGTGCCGCCATCATTCATCACTTCAATGCCGAGCCATGCGAAGTGGCTGAGGATAGCACCGCCCATGATCCCCAGCGCCAGAGCGGCGCCCATCCAGGAAGTGCGCGGCATCACCAGCAGCACCGCCGCGATCAGTTCGGCGATGCCCGAGCCGATGCGTCCCCAAGGTTCAACCCCGAGTGCGCTGAAGATGTATACCGACTCCGGGGCCCCGGTGAATTTGAACCACAGTGTTTGCAGCAGGATGACCGCCGCTACGAACGCGGGGATCCTGCTTGCCCATGTCTTGAGTTTTTTGTTCTCGTGCGCCATGATGCTGTACCATCAATTGCTGTGCTTGAACGCTGCCCAATGCCTGTTCGCCGCAGGGAGCAAGTGTTGTTCGTCCTTGTTCCAATCCTCCAGTGTGTTGGTGAAGAACCGGTTGTAGAAGAGGTAGGCCTTGCCGTCTTTGATCTTGAAGGTTTCGGGGTCCACCTCCACCTTCTCCTTCTTCGCCCCCATGGCATATGCGCACCACCCGCCATACGCAGGCAGGTATCGATCGGGCTCTTTTACGAATTGGTCGCGATGGGCCTGGCTCGCAAAGCGGAAGATCGCCCCACCATAAGTGTGCGTGAAGGTCTTGTTGCCTTGCACCGCCTTGTGATCCACCGTGTAGGCGACCGGGTCATATCCATCCACCCAGAGGCCATCATCATCCACGTTATAGCGGGGCTGCGTGCCGGACTGGGCCGCGGCCATATGCAGGGTGAAGAGAAAAGAAATGGGGAGCAGGTTGCGAAAAGCCATCATCTGTGGAGCAAAAGTCCAATGGCTTCGCTATCCCGAATGTCAGCGGGCTGACACCTTCCTCAGCGTACGTGGATGGACTTTCGCGAATAGCGGACAAGATCCTCGCGCTCCAGCTCGCCAAGGAGCTCGGCCACGGTCTGTCGCGTGCTGCCGATCAACTGGGCGATATCCTCTTGGCGCAAGTAGTTCGGTATAGCACCAGCCGCATCACGTTCGGCGGCGAACTGTTCACTGTAGCGCCGCAAGAACTCAAGCAGGCGCGACCGCACATCCTTGAACACCAAGCTGGAATACTTCTGTTCCAGCGCGCGCAGCTTGTCGCCGATGTGCGATGCCAGCTTCAGCGATACTTGCGGATTGCGCGTTAGCACCTCCTCGAAGTCGGTGCGTTTGAAGGTGCAGATCGACACATCGTCGGTGAGCGCCACCGCATGCTCTCCTTGCAAGGTGGCGCGGTCCCGTGTGGGCAGATGCCCGAAAAGGTCGTGGTCCCCGAGGACCTCCCTGACCAGTTCGTTGCCCTCCTTGTCGGTCTGCACGATCTTCACCGCGCCCGTCTTCAGGATGAAGATCCGGTCGGTCGTGTCCTCAGTGAAGAAGATATGTTCACCACGCCGCGCCTCCTTATAGCGCGAGATGATGCAGAGCCCATTCACGGCATCAATGGACAGCTGGTCGAACAGACGGTGATTCTGAAGATACCAGAACTTCTTGTCGTTTCCTGCGGAGGGCGCGTTGGCCATTGCGGCAAAGCTACTGGTGCTTACCCGTGTTCCCGTTCATCCAAAATAGGTACGGTGCCTTGCCAGCGGTTTTCGGGCCGGTTTCGATGCCACCGCATCCGCTCCGTTGCACAAAGGAACCAACATTGGGTCTGGCCGGCTCAGCGTTGGATCCGAGTGGTCGCTCATGGAACGCACAGGTTCCTCCGTGGTGCCGCTCCCCAGATCAACCTGCAGGTACCTGTGCCGACGGTCGGTCAACTTCCGGAACACGACATGGCCGGTGATCTTTCCACAGACCCGAGGGATGTCCACCTCAGTTCAGCCACATCGGTTCCTTACCAGTGATGCGCTGTACGACCGCACGTCCATCGCCAGCGTTCGAGGCATCCGCGTACAAGATCACGCGGAGCTGCACGGTGCGGCCGGTACCCTTCGACAGCTCCGACTCCAAGGTCCGCAGCTCGGCCGCCGCTTCCACCATCTCCGCTCCGGCGGGGAAGGCCACGGGCATATCTACCAGAAGCGTGTTGCCATGGTTGGCTACGCGAACATGGCCCAATTCAATGCGGGCCAAGCCGTTCCTGCCGTTGAGCAGGCCCTGTACCAGACGGTGGAGCGCAGGTTCGCGCGAGTCCAATACACGACGGGAGGCGGCGCCCAATACGCGCGCCCCCTGCCAAAGAATAAAAATACCAAAGGCGAAGGCCAGGACCGCGTCAACCCACTGCAGGCCCGTGACGGCGATGAGTGCCAGACCGCCAAGCATGGCCACCGTGCTCCATGCGTCGCTCATGAGGTGAAGGCCTCCAGCCTCCAGAGCCAAGGAACCGGATGCACGGCCCTGCCGACGCAGCGCCATGCCCATGGCCATGTTAACGGTACCAGCCACCGTGGTGAGCAAAATACCGACCGTGATGCGATGTACCTCGCTACCTGCCAACAAGGCTTCTACAGCACGCCAAGCAATGAGGCCTCCCGCCAGCAAGACGAACCAGCCCTCAAAGAGGGCGGTCAGCACTTCCATACGCCCATGGCCAAAGGGGTTACGGTCGTCCGCAGGTCGCATAGCTCGCCGAAGACCATACAGGGTGAATGAACCGGCTCCGACGTTCACCACACTTTCCAACGTATCGCTCAGTATGGCGTTGCTGCCCGTGAGCAACCAAGCGAGTCCCTTGATGAGCATGAGCACCACACCGAGGCCTACCACCCACCGTTGCAAGTGGATGCCCGCGCGCTGATCGCTGATCTGAATGCCCATTTTGTTCCAGCAAGAAGCGCGAAGCACGGTTCATGGCATTATCCGCGCGTAACGGTGGCGTGAAATGTCCCGCATGGCCGGGGGCTGCGGTCCGTGGCATTCCGCCGGTATCCCGTCGATGCGGGGCGCCTCAGCAAAGTCGGAAGGCTCAATTGGGGGCCTTTCGTCGCGGAATGGCAGCTCGTGCGCCTGGGCATAGCCGCTCAAGGGTTCGGTCACTGCGCATCGGCCTCGTGTAGCTGGGTCATCCACTTGTTCGTGTCAAGAGCTTCTCCAACTGGATATGATGGCGTAGCTCGCGTACGATAGCATGTTCGATCCGTGCTTCCGGATCGCAGGTCTATGGTCTGGTGCGGACCCATGTCCTCAGCTTGCGCTCGTCCGTGAAGGTCCATGTGCCCTCGAAGATGCATAGTGTACACGCGAATATGCTGTCCAACTCCGGTATGGCCTCTTGGGCTGAGCGGACGCCATATGTATGGCACTCCACCGGTTCTTTGAAGCGCCTTCGGATGTGGTCCGCACAGGTAGCCCGAGCCAAGCTCATGAGGAACTATACCCGCATGCCTTTCAGCCCTTCGGGTACGGTAGAAGTTGTGAACCGCTCCGCAGGTATTGCGCGCACCATCGCTTTCAGTTCTTCAAGGATGCCCCAAGTCTCGTAAGCCAGCGTAACGATAGCTCCCGAGCGGTAGCGTTCCGTCATGCCTCGAATTCCCGCTTCGGCGCGCATATCCACCGGCTTCGGCCAAGAACCGAGCGCACGCCCAGGTTCCGACTAAGGGGCGCTCTGCTCGGCTACGAGTACCCCTTGGGCGTCAAACTCTTTGCCATCCATGAGCTTGTTGTCCCGGTAGATCAACCGGTGCGAGATGCCATCCATTGTGCGGAGTTTCCACTTTCCCGTGCGCTGCCCGCGGTCGAATTTCGCTCGGCATGTCCGTTGCCCATTCCCATCGAACTGCGCCCAACGACCGTGAGGCCTGCCATCGATGTAAGCCCCCTTTTCCTTCACCTTGCCGCTCTCGTAGTAGCTTACGAAGTGCAGCACATCTTCCGTGACCCAGTACACCTTGCTTACCCGCCCATCCGGGTAACACTCACGTTTAGTTCCGTCCTGTGCGGCCAATGCGCCTGAGAAGGCCAACATCGAAATGAGGAAGGCTAGGGTTTTCATGGCTCGGTCGTTTTGATGGGCATGAATTTAATGCAACCAAGACCCAAAGGCAACATTCCCGTAACATTTAATATTGATAGGCGACGGTTCATAGGCTCAGATGGTCGCCCTGCATGGGTAGGGCATGTCAGAAAGTGGAAATGGCGACAAGGCTCAAACCACCGGGACCAGACATGAAGCGATGACGATGTCCTCGGCCCAGACCCCCGGCCGGGAGTCAGGGAGCGCTGCGGTCATAACACGCAGGTGCGATGGTTTTCTTTGCTTCCCGGCGAAACGGCCTACAATGAAACACGCGATCCTGCTGCTCCTTGCCTGTGCGGGCTTGGCAACCCCCGAAGTGCATGCCAGCGAACTGATCGTCGAGGGGGACATTTCCATCGCAACGACCTGGACCGCAGACAATATCTATCTGCTGCGCGGATGGGTGTATGTGACCAGCGGCGCAACCCTGACCATACAGCCCGGTACCATCATCAAAGGAGAACAGGCTACCAAGGGATCATTGATCATCCAGCGCGGCGGACTGCTCATTGCCGATGGCACGTTGAGCGCACCGATCATCTTCACATCCGAACGGCCGGCCAGCCAGCGGGCGGCGGGCGATTGGGGGGGTATCATTCTTTGTGGTCAAGCACCCGTAAACCTGCCCGGGGGTGAAGGACAGATAGAAGGAGGGGTAGAAGCCATGTTCGGCGGGACAGACCCGGATGACTCCAGCGGGGTCATACGCTACGTGCGCATCGAGTTTCCGGGGGCCGCTTTCCTGACCAATGTCGAGATCAATGGCCTTACCCTGGCCGGTGTGGGCCGTGGCACCATTATCGACCACGTTCAAGTGAGCCATGGCGGGGATGACAGTTTTGAGTTTCTTGGTGGAACGGTGGATGCCAAGCATCTGTATTCGTACACCTGCCTGGATGATGATCTCGACATGACGAACGGCTATTCGGGCCGTGTTCAATTCGCCGTCGGCCTGCGGGATCCAGACCTTGCGGACGTAACCGGATCCAATGCCTTGGAGAACGACAACGACGACAGCGGCACTTCCGCATCCCCATATACCTCGCCGTTGATCAGCAATATGAGTGTCTTCGGGCCGCAAGCAGATGTGGGCACCGTCATCAACCTCAACTACAAACGCGCCAACCATCTGCGTCGCAATACACGGAGCCGTATCTTCAACAGTGTATTCGCGGGATTCCCGGTGGGTCTGCTGGTCGACGGTGCCGCCTGTGAAACCAATGCGGATGCGGGAATGCTCAAGGTGCGGAACAATGTCTACTCCGCCATGGGTATACTCACCGCGGTGGCTGGAGGCAGCACCTGGGATGTGGCCACTTGGTTCAGCGGTCATGGCAATACCGCACTGGGCGACAACATCGCACTTGGCTACGCGGATCCTTTCAACATGCTTGCTCCCGACTTCGCTCTGAACGACCAATCCAGCTTGGCCAACGGCGCGGATTTCATCGACGCGGAACTGGGCGATCCATTTTTCGAACAGGTCACCTACCAGGGCGCTTTCGGATCTACCGATTGGACGGTCGGCTGGAGCAACACGGACCCGCAGAGCACGAGTTATGTGGTTGTCATCCCAGAAAGAAGCACCGGCAGTGAGGTTATCATCTGCCCGAATCCGATGACCGCAGCCTCTCTACTCAGGTTCGGGTCAAGCCCAGGGTCCCAGCTCACCCTGCAATTCTATGACGCACAGGGCCGCTTGGTGGTGCAGCGACTTGTCGCCACTGGGGGAGGCAGCACGGTACCACTGGGGTTCGTCCATGCGTTGTTGAATCCCGGACCCTACTACCTCCGCATCTTGGACGATGGATCATCCACGGTGGTGAATGTCATGGTGCGATGATCGCGTGCGTTCGCAATGCGCCGATCCCGTAACTTGTATGTGCATCTTCGACACCGACATAGCCTTTCGGGTATCGTTCAAGGACACACCACGCATCCACTACAGGACCGACCGTACCTGCGATCGTAAAGGAAAAAGAGGACCCCAGGCAAGCTGGACCCGGAACTGAACCAAGAACAGGAGCCAGCGCAGGTCAGGACGTCCGGGATCAACACACGTCCGTGGACACTGCACGGACATTTAACGGCTCCTTCATTCACCCGCGATATGCCCGGGGGTCCTTCGCACAGCGGATGAAGCGCCCTATCGACATCCTCGTGATCAGCGACCTGCACTTGGGCACCTTTGGGTGCCGTGCTTCGGAACTGCTGGACTACCTGCGGTCCGTGCAGCCGAAGACGGTGATACTGAACGGGGACATCATCGACATCTGGGCGTTCAAGAAGAGCTACTTCCCGCAGGATCACATGCGCGTGGTGAAGAAGCTGCTAAAGTGGAGCGCAAAGGTCCCGGTATACTACCTGACCGGTAACCATGATGAAGCGCTGCGCCGCTACAGCCCGGCGGCATTGGGGAATCTGCGCTTGGCCGAGCGATTGGTGCTGGATATCGACGGCCGGAAACACTGGTTCTTCCATGGCGACATTTTCGATACCACCATGAAGCACGCGAAGTGGCTCGCGAAGCTCGGTGGCTTCGGCTATGACCTGCTCATCCGCATCAACCACTTGGTGAACCTGACGCTCGTTCTTTGTGGAAGGCCACGCATGAGCTTCAGCAAGAGGGTCAAGGACAGCGTGAAGGGGGCCGTGAACTTCATCAGTGATTTTGAGCGCACCATGGCCGATATCGCCGTGCATGAAGGGCATGATGCGGTGGTCTGCGGGCATATACACCAGCCCAGGATCACCCGGCTGAGAACGCAGAAGGGCGACATCACTTACATGAACTCAGGAGATTGGATCGAGAACATGAGCGCCCTGGAATACAATGCCGGAGAATGGGTCCTCTACATGCACGAAAGGGCTCTTCCGCAAGATGCTGCGCTCGCACAGCACGCTCCGCTCAAGGCTAAAGTAGCTGTGCTGGAACTCGCCTGACAGGGGCAACACGACAGTCGAACCGGGTACGCTGCGCCCATGCGCATCCTTCACACACCCGATACGCCTGCCGTCCAGGACAACTCAGACCAACCAGCGGACGCATAAGGCTGATGCGCCTGAAAGACCGTGGTTCTCGACCGCCGCACCAAAATGTGCAGCACGTCGCTCTCCACGTACGTCCACACCGTAAGCACCTCTTCTCCCCCATAGTCATAGCTTACCAGTTCGGGAACATTTCGGCCATCCCCCTGGATCTGGGCACGCCGCACGAGCTTCTCCCAATCGGCGGGAAGCCCATGACCGTCTTTGGCCGCGTGGTGCTTCAATACACGCTCCACCAGTGAGGTCCCACGCAGAAGCGTGGCACGCACCTCCTCGCGCGTTCGTGAGCTGAATCCGCGCAGCCTGAGATCGCGAACCTGTCCGCGGAACATCGGAGGCAAGTACCGGAGATATCCCATGCCGCGAAACAGCCACCGACGTGCGAAGTGCATATGCGATATGTGTTATGTTTTTTCCACGGCCCAGTGTATGATCCGCCAGGGCCGACCAGTACCTGGCGCTTCGGCGGAAACAGAAGCGGGAGCCCCCGCTCCCGCTTCATTCCATTCGAATTGACCCGTGCAAACCAGAACACCGGTCCCGCTGCAAAGAGCGGGTATGAGCATTTCCTGTATGCGAGAGGAATATCAGATCTTCAGGATGCACCCAGAGCATTCAGATCCTGACCACCGGTCCTGCGCGGCAAGCTCGTGCACGCCTGTGATCGGGCCCTTCAGCACTTCGTCGCTGGGGTCATCACCGCTCGCGGTCAGGGTTCCGTCATCGGCTCGTTCGGCCCACCAGGGGTCGGGAGCGCCAGTATCGACCATGCTTGTGAACCATCGAACGATCTACCATAAGACAGACCATGTGCAGCGTCTTGTGCCGGGTACCGCACCGGATCGACCAGGCAGGTCAGCCCACCGGTGGAGTGCACCAGCGCCAACCATTCCCCTTCAGCAGCCAATTGGAAGGAGGTGTGGATGTCGTCCATCACAACATCCTGCCCATCGCACCAGATCACCAGATGCTCCTGTTCGCGCAGCACCCGTTCCGGCAATTCGTACTTCAACGGATCCGTTGGGTCATCGGTGAGGAACCACTCACCGGACTCCATCCGGAAACCGCTTCCAGCGTTGTACAATTCCAGCCAATCGGCAGTATCGCCGAACTCGTTCACTTCTACCGATCCAGCAGCGCTCACCTCATTGATCGTGATCGCCGCTGCACAGCTGGAAGAGCTTCGCATGAGGACCGGCTCTTCCTGTTTCGCGCAGCCGACCAGTGCGAACAACAGTAACGGGAGGGCCATGCGGCTGGTGAGAAGCATGGACGCAAAGTTCCCTCGACCGTATTTCCAGGACTTGACGGCAAGGCTATCCGATCGTTTCGTCCGCACAAGGTCGTCCTATGCCATGATCGCGAGCCACGTGTGGAAGCGGCGCGGAATCTTCATACCGGTATCATCCGTGCTTCACCCGGTGCATGTCCTTTTGCGGCATGAACGTCCTGAGCGCATTCCCCGAGATCAGTACCATGTCCACGGCAGAGGTGGCCGCCCGCTTCGCCGACCTATGCCGCGATGGCCGGTACGTAGAGGCGGTTACCGAATTGTACGCGCCCGATGTGATCAGCATCGAGCCTGAAGGCGGCATGTGGCCGGAATCCACGCGCGGGTATGATCGCGTACTCCAAAAGGCGTACATGTTCGCCGAGCTGGTGGCCAAACAGAACCACGGCTATGTGAGTGAACCGGTGGTGGCCGGCGAACACTTCTCCATCTCCATGATCCTGGACGTGACCTTGAAAGGGGGCGGTCGGTTCCGCATCGAGGGCGTTAGCGTACATCACGTACGCGACGGACTGATCACTCTGGAGCATTTCTTCTACCCATCCATGCGCTGAACCCGACGCCATACACCTGTTGATCCGCAACGGGGCCTCTTCGGGGGCCCCGTTCGTTTCCAGCCGTGTTGAACGCATCGCATTCCGGAAACCTCAGGGCCGCTCATGGTTAGGGTTCCCGACATGGAATCATCACATGTGGACGAAGGTGGCCTTACACGCCCGGTCGTGCTTTGCGCACCCAACATCCCGATCTCATCATGACGGTATCCCTTACCAAACCAACCACCGGGCGGCCCTTCAATACCCGGATCATGGACCGCTTGGTCCACCTGGCCTTGGCCGGGGGACTTGTCGCACTGGCCGGCCTGGCTCGCGCGCAGATCAGCATCAGCCATCTGGGCACTTACGCCACCGGCAGCTACAACACCGCCGCTGCGGAGATCGTTTCCTTCGATCCCGCCACCGATCGCATCTTCTTCGTCAACGCTCAGTTGAACGAGGTGCGCGCGCTCAACGCAAGCAACCCTGCTTCACTCACCCTGGCCTTCACGATCCCGTTGGGCGCGTTCGGCGGTGGAGCCAACAGCGTTACCGTGGTCCCTGGAGGAATCGCGGTGGCCATGCAGGCCACTCCGAGCACCGATCCCGGAAGTGTGGTCTTCTTCGACGCGAACGGTTTGTTCCTGAGCCAGGTAACGCTTGGCGCATTGCCCGACCATGTCAGCGTTACGCCGAACGGACAGAAGGTACTCGTGGCCTGCGAGGGCGAGCCGAACACTGCCTACTCGATCGATCCGCTCGGCACTGTATGCATTATCGACATCAGCGGCGGCATCGCTTCGGTGACCGCTGCGAACGTGACCACATTGGACTTCAGCGCTTACACGCCCGCCATGCTCCCGGGTGTCCGGATCTTCGGCCCGGGTGCTTCCGTGGCGCAGGACATGGAGCCGGAGTACATCGCCGTCAGTGATGACTCGCAGAAGGCATTCGTGACCTGTCAGGAGAACAATGCCGTGGTCCGCATCAACCTCGCCACGAACACGATCGAACAGATCACGGCACTCGGCCTCAAGGACCACAGCCTTCCCGGCAACGGACTTGATGCGAGCGACAGCCCGACAGGGATCAACATCGCCAACTGGCCTGTGAAAGGACTGTACATGCCCGATGCCGCTGACGCCTTCACCATCGGCGGCCAGACCTATGTGGCGTATGCGAACGAAGGTGACGCCCGTGAGTACACACCGTTGAACGAGCCACGCCGCATCGGCAACGCGGCCTATGTGCTTGACCCTGTCGTCTTCCCGAACGCGGCAACGCTGAAGCTCAACGCCAACATCGGTCGCCTGAACGCGACCATCAGCTCGGGCAACCTGGATGCGGATCCCGAGTTCGAGGAGATACATGTGTTCGGCTCGCGGTCTTTCACCATCCGTGATGCGAACGGTGCCATCGTGTGGGACAGTGGCGATCAACTTGAGCAGATCACTTCCGCAGCCTTCCCGACCAACTTCAACTGCAACAACAGTGCGAACGGAACGTTCGACACGCGCAGCGACGACAAAGGGCCGGAGCCTGAAGCCGTAGCGGTCGCCAACGTGTTCGGCAGCACCTACGCGTTCATCGGCCTGGAGCGCATCGGCGGCATCATGGTCTATGATGTCTCCGTGCCTGCCGCTCCGGTCTTTGTGCAATACCTCAACAACAGGAACTTCGCCGGGAACGCCGCAGCAGGTACCGCGCTCGACCTGGGACCTGAGGACATCAAGTTCGTAAGCGCGAGCGACAGTCCTGATGGCGCGCCCTTCCTGATCGTGGGCAACGAGATCAGCGGAACGGTGAGCACCTTCCGCATCAACCCACCGCCCTTCGAACTGCAGATCCTGCACGCTTCGGACTTCGAGGGCGCCGTTCCCGCAGTGGACGACGCACCGCGCTTCGCGGCCATCGTGGACAGCCTCGAAGGCACCTACCCCAACACGCTGAAGTTGAGCAGCGGCGACAACATCCTCCCGTCGCCCTTCATGTTCAGCGGTGAGGACCCCTCGTTGGTGACACCCTTGAAGAATGCCTACATCGCCTACTACGGAGGTCCCTTCGCCAACAACGATCTGCGCGCTGGCATCGGTCGGGTTGATATTTCCATACTCAACATACTCGGTTTGCATGCCTCCGCGCTTGGTAACCACGAGTTCGATCTGGGCACGAGCGAGCTGCGCAACATCATCGGCGGCGTGAACAGCGGTGCGGCCATCCGTTGGTTCGGCGCGCAGTTCCCCTATCTCAGCAGCAACCTGAACTTCAGCGGAGACGCGAACCTGAGCAATCTCTTCACGGCCACGCGCGAGCAGCACACCTTCTTCAAGAGCAACCCTTCGATGACAGCCGCTGCGATAAGCGCCACGAAGAAGCTCGCGCCGAGCACCATCGTCACCGTGAACGGCGAGGAGATCGGCATCGTGGGTGCCACCACGCAGATCCTCGCGACCATCTCATCGCCTGGTGCCACCACGGTGGTCGGACCAAGCGTCAACGACATGCCCGCCCTCGCCGCGATCCTGCAATCGGTGATCGACTCCCTGCGCTTCGCAGAAGGCATCGACAAGATCATCCTGCTCAGCCACCTCCAGCAGATCACATTGGAAAAACAGCTCGCTCTGCTCCTCAACGGTGTTGACGTGATAATCGCTGGCGGCAGCAACACACTCATGGCCGATGCCACCGACCGCATGCGCACCGGTGATGTCGCTGCAGAGACCTATCCCTTCCTCACCACCGGCCTCGATGGCAAGCCTGTGGCCATCGTGAATACTGATGGTGAGTTCAAGTACGTCGGCCGTTTGGTCGTGGACTTCAACGCCAATGGCGAGATCATCCCAGCAAGTATCGATCCCGCGATCAGCGGTGCTTACCCCGCTGACAGCCTCGGCGTTGTGGAAGTGTGGGGCAACTATGCCAGCGCGTTTACCCCTGGCAACAAAGGCCAAGAGGTGTTGAATCTCTGCAACGCTGTAGAGGCGGTGATCATCACAAAAGACGGCGATATCTTCGGGCGTACCGATGTGTACCTCGAAGGTCGACGCAACCTCGTGCGCACCGAAGAGACCAACTTGGGCGACCTGAGCGCCGATGCGAACCGTTACATAGCACGCCGCTATGATCCGACAGTGCGGATCAGCATCAAGAACGGTGGTGGTATCCGTAGCGCCATCGGATCGATCGAGGCAGACGGTGGTAACGTCAGCTATGGTCCACCTGCCGCGAACCCGCTAGCCGGTAAGCTCTTAGGCGATATCAGCAGGCTTGATATCGAGAACTCGCTCCGCTTCAACAACCTGCTGAGCGCGCTCACGCTCACAGCTACCAACCTGCGCACTATCCTGGAGCATGGCGTGGCCGCCAGCGGTCCAGGCCAAACGCAAGGGCGCTTCCCACAGATCAGCGGCGTGCGTTTCAGCTACAACGAAACGCTTCCCGCAGGAGCCCGCATCCTCAACGCGGTTGTCTGCGACAGTGCCGGGGTAACGCTGGATACGCTCGTGCAGAACGGTGTTCTCTACGGTACGCCTTCCCGCACCTTCCGCGTGGTAACGTTGAACTTCCTTGCAGGCGGTGGTGATGGATATCCCTTCAACACCCTCGGTACCGCGCGGGTCGATCTGAACACACTTACGGACGCTGGTCCGGGCGTGGCATCATTCGCGCTCCCCGGCAGTGAGCAGGATGCCTTCGCCGAATACATGAAGAGTTTCCATGCCGTGTCTCCCTATGCCTTGGGCGAGACAGCCGCTTCCGCCGATGAGCGCATCCAGGAAGTGAACGACCGTCCGGATTGCATCCTGCCGCCCCGCTTCTTCGCGGACACGGATGGCGATACCTATGGTGATCCTAACGACTTCGTGACGAGCTGCCCCGGTGGTGCGCCTACGGGCTACGTAAGCGACAACACGGATGATTGCCCGACGCTCTCCGGCCGTATCGGGGACAACTGCGATGATGCGAACGCGCTCACCAGTGGTGATGTGATCGAAAGCGACTGCGTGTGCCGCGGCACTTGCACGGGCAACGAGGTCGCACTCACGCTCACCACCGATGCGAATGCGGTGGAAACGAGCTATGACATCGTGCTCACCGGCACAAGCACCGTGGTCTGCAGCGGATCCGGCTTCGATATCAGCTCGGTGATCACCACCGCATGCTGCCTGGCCAACGGCTGCTACGACCTGCGCGTGTTCGACAGCGCGGGCGACGGCATCGCCAGCCCCGGTGGCTATGTCCTGCGTGATGCACTGAACAACCGAATCATCGACAACGACGGTAACGGAGCCACATTCATCTCCAGCAGCGTGAGCCCGCTCGGGTTCTGTGTGCCACTCGGCTCCAGCGCCCTGCAGGCCGCCAGCTGCGATGTGAACAATGCGACATCGACCACGGTCCTGCGCGCCATCATCGAACCCGCGGTTTCCGCTACGTACATCCCTGCCCACCCGAACAACGCCAACAACGGCTACCAGTATTGGGTGACCAATCCGAACGGTGGTTTCAGCCGCCGGCTGCTGCTGACGCACGCCAACCCCGGTGCCGGATGGCCCGCAGGTACACCGGCGGCGCAGCGCGCGGGATGGTTCCGCCTGAACGCCATGAGCAGCCCGGCAGCGGTGCCCCAAGGCGTTCTGCTGAACGTGCGAGTCCGCTCCTTGCTGAGTGGTACGTATTCAGCCTTCGGCCCCGCCTGCCGACTGGTGCTCCCTGTTCCAGCCTGCCAGACCACGCAGCTCACCACCACAGCGAACCCCGTTGTTTCCTGCGGCGCCACCGGCCTCAGCCTCACCAGTTCCATACATGCGGATGCGGTGACCGGCGCCACAGGCTACCAGTTCGAGTTCAGCAAGCCAGGCTACCTGCGCCGCATCACGTCGAGCACTCGTTCCCAAGCGCTCAACTTCGTGACCTCGCCGCTGATGAACAACAGTTGCTATGATGTGCGTATTCGCGTAACGGTGGACGGTGGCCTCACCTTCTGCCCCTTCGGTCCGAGCTGCACGATCACCATCGGTACAGCCACCTGCGGCGGAAGCGCCATGGCACCGCAGACCATCGACGACGCTGCCGCTGAGGTCGCTGATACGAGCTTCAGCCTTTGGCCGAATCCGAACGATGGCACCACGTTCAACGTGTCCCTCTCCTCCTTCGATGGCACGGTGAACACGGTGGCCGTGAACGTGTTCGACATACGTGGAACGCTCGTTGCCGCGCGCATCATCAATGTACAGGACGGTTACTTGATGAGCATGATCACCTTTGACCAACAACCTGCCCCGGGCCTTTACCTGCTCGAATTGCAAGCGGGCGAGCAACGCTTCACCGAGCGACTGGTCATCCAGTAAAGAGATCTCCGTGCGAGGACCCCGTCCCGACCTGTCGGGGCGGGGTCCTCGCTTTTCAGCCGTAACGATCAAGGAATGGGGCGTTAGCGTCAGGGTAAAGCTCCGTCCGGAATTTCGCGGAACCCATGATCATGCGCCCCATCCTTGTCGCCATTCAGTTGGTCGCCGCTGCGCTGCTGTGCATGGCCATGCTCACCACGCCCTCGTCGACCGGCGAATACAGGCAGCGCTACAACGCAGGCCTTGAACTGCTTTCCGACCGTTTGGCAGAATTGCTGGAAGACATCCGGCAACAGGACGCGCTGACCCTTGAAGACAAGGACCTGCTCCGCGCACGCATCCATGCCGCACGTTCAGCGATGAAGGCGTTCGACTTCTGGGGCCGCTACTTGGACCCCATCAACCATAGGCGCGTCAACGGCCCACTACCAGTAGAATGGGAGACCGAGGTATTCGAAAAGTACGAAAAGCCCTACCGCCGCGCAGGCGCTGGGCTTACACTGGCCGAACTCTACCTCGAGGAGCCTGACTACCGGGCGGACAGCCTCGCGCGACTTGTCGACGCCGCCATCACCGCGATGGGGAGCTATCGGGCGGACAGTGTGACCCGCCACTTGACAACACCTGACCACTTCCTCTTCTGCAACCGCCTGATGCTGCTCAACCTGGCCGCTATCTACACCACTGGATTCGAGTGCCCAGACACCGCGCGTGTGATCACCGAATTGCGCGACCTGCTCATCGACCTGAAGGCCACCACCGACGCGTTCAACTCCTCGTTCCCCCATGCTGCGATGCCACCGGAATACCGTGACATGTTGACTGGCGCCATCGACTTTTCGCAAGCCCAGCCTGACGCCTACAGCGCCTTCGATCATTTCGTGTTCCTCCGCGATCATGTCGGCCCGTTGTTCACCATGAACCAAGCGCACATCCGCCGCACAGGTGCGCGCAGTGCAAGTTGGATGGACTACTCATTGAATAAGGCGGCAACCTCCCTCTTCGCCAAGGACCTGTACATCGGCCAGGATGCGAAGGGCGTTTTCCGTCGCATCGACGACCCGGCCGCGATCGCCGAAGTACGAAGGCTGGGACGTTCCCTCTTCTTCGATCCGATCCTGTCCGGCAACAACGAACGGAGCTGCGCTTCCTGCCACCGACCGGAAATGTGCTTCTCCGATACGGCACGCGCGACGCCGCTGGCGTTCGATCATCGAGGTACGCTGCCACGCAACGCCCCTTCCTTGGTGAACGCCGACCTGAACCATCTTTTAATGCAGGATGGAAAACACATCAGCCTCCAATCCCAAGCGAAGGACGTGCTTACCGACCCGCACGAGATGAGCGGGGAAGCCAGTGCCGTACTCGCCAAAGTGATGGCCTGCGCAGACTATCGAAAGGGGTTCACCGCTCTGTTGAAATACACGCCCATGCATGATGAAGTAACGACCGACCATCTCGTATCCGCGATCACCATGTATTATACCTCCTTCTCGTCCTTCCCTTCTTCATTCGACAAGGCGATGAACGCGCAGGGAGGAGTAAGCGATGAAGAGCACGCCGGTTTCAACCTCTTCATGAGCAAGGCCCAGTGCGCTACCTGCCATTTCGTACCGCACTTCAATGGTGTGAAGCCCCCGTATGTCGGATCGGAGTTCGAAGTGATCGGCGTTCCAGAAGATCCCGCCTATACGATGGTAAGCAACGATAAAGGCAGGTACGCCGTGAACCCCGCGCCCGAAACAGAACATGCGTTCCGGACAGGCGCGCTGCGCAATATCGCCCGCTCGGCTCCTTACATGCACAATGGCGTTTTCCGCACGCTTCGCGAGGTGATCGACCTGTATGACAGCGGAGGTGCGGTCGGCCGCGGGCTTGATCTACCGAACCAGACGCTTTCGTCGGACTCGCTTCACTTGAGCAATGAAGACAAGGCACGCCTGGAAGCGTTCATGCGCGCACTCAACGAAGACCTGCCCGTGGAAGCCGCCCCTACCACGCTGCCAAACTCAAAAGACAAAACGCTGAACGCCCGCCGACCAAGCGGAAGCTACTGACCTTCCATGGAACGATCACTCCTCCCCACGTTGGCCATACTCGCGCTAGGACTCGCACTGCAGCGCTGTGCCCAGCAGCACGAGATGCCGAACTCGTTTCCCACCAGTACGGCAACCAATACGGATCTGCGTGGCGACTTCACTGCGCAGTTCCACCGTGGTGAAAAGCTCTATGCGCTGAGCTGCGGGGGATGCCACAATATGAAGAGGGCCGGCAAGACCGTGATCCCCGATTTCTCAGCACCACAACTTCTCGACTACGAGATGCGCATGCAATATCCTTCGCACGGGGAGCGCCTGCACGAATCCAAGGTCTCGAAAGATGAACTCGATGACATCCAGGTATTCCTGTTGCATCGCAAACCAAGCGGTCACCCGGTCTCACCTCCTCCGGTGCCCGGACCACCGCCCAAAGTGAATTGAGCCCGCGGTCAAAACATCATGTCCCCTTCATCGTGCGGTCAGATCAAAGGGCCTGCTTCGCACTACACCCCACGGACCATGGCATCAAGATACCGGACTTATGATAGGTCATTCATACTTGCAGCCGCGCTCATGGGCCTGTCCTCGTGGCATACCCCGGAAATACGCGAGGCAGGATGGCCCGGTGGCGCCGTCGGTTGCGGTGCTCCGGTGTCCCCTCCTCCTGAGCGTTCCCCGTTGGCTCCACCTGCGGACTTCATCGTAAGCGCGAACGCCAATTTTCAATGGGTGGTGAACGGCCTGGTGCAACCCGCACTCACCCTCACACGCGGCACAACGTACTCCTTCGACCTATCGGCTTTCACCGATGAGCATCCCTTCCTGATCAATGATCAATCGAACAACCAGTTCGGTACCATTTACCTGCCTCAATCGTTCGGGACCACAGTCACCTTTACGCCGACCGCCGGGATGCCCGGTACGATATACTACCACTGTTCAGTGCATTCCGGTATGAAAGGCCCTATCAACCTGGTGAACCCATGCCCGGGAGACCTGAACAATGACCTCGTTGTGAACAGCACCGACTTCGGCCTTTTCGTGGCCGCTTTCGGCAACGCGTGCGCGGGGTGCAAGGCGGACATCAACAATGACGGGGTGGTGAACAGCACCGACTTCGGCCTGTTCGTGGGTGCCTTCGGAGCTTCCTGCGGATGAACAGCGCACCTGCCATGTGATCGGATCGTTACCCCGGAGCTATCGTGACGTCATGCGATCAGCCGAACTTGACCGGCGACGCAACAAAGGATCAACCGATCCTTCATGCACGGATGGCTTGACCGTACCGGGCTTCTGGCAGTTTTGCCACCCCAACCGTCACCTCCCTCATGCGCAACCATTCACTCCGTATCGCCACGGCGGTCCTGCCGATCGCCTTCGGCTTTCTCACCGGTCAGCACCTCCAAGCCCAAGGCCTCGAAGGCATTATCGTGGAGGACTACTATACGATCAGCGCGGCGGACGCCACCTACATCAACGCCGGGGCCATCTCCACGCCCATCACGGCGGGCACCAAGGTCTACCGCATCTACGTGGACATGGCTCCGAATTACAAGTTGAACACCATCAACGGCAGCCCGCTGCCCCAAGGCGGTGGTCCTTCACCCAACCCGCTGGACTTCACCACCACTACCAGCTTTTGGAACGACGACAACTTCGGTACCGAGGTGCCTCCACAAACGGCGCGACTCGATGAGCGCGCGGCTTTCGACTCCTACATCACCCTCGGTGTCACCGGTCGCTCCGGTGGTGCGGTCGGCTGTGGCACGAACACCCAGCAAGTGGGCACCTTGAAGACCGCTGACACGAACGGCAACCTCACCTTGTGCGCTGTCTATTCAGGCTTCCCGAATACCGGAACCCCGGAAGGCAACATCCCGCCTACCGCGGTGGTGCCCGCGCTCACTTACAACCTCGGTGGCTTGATCGACTTTACCGCGTTGCAGACGGGCGGTGCCTCGCTTACGGTGATCGGCGATGCGTGGGCCACCTTGCCGAACGGTCCAGGTGTGGATGCCGCAGGTACCAACCGGGTGCTCATCGCGCAGCTCACCACGGACGGCCAGCTCTCCTTCCACATCAATGTGCAGCTGCAGCAACCCACCGGTGGCGTACTGGAGACCTATGTATGGAACCAGGCCGATGCTGGTGAAGTGGTCTCACCGCTCCTTACTTATCCCCAGGCCAATGTGACCGTGGCTTCGAAGCTCTTCCTTGAAGGCGCATACAACAGCGGCACGGGTCTCATGAACGATGCGCTGCGTACACTGGTGGCCTTCCCCACCAGCGATCCGTACCCCGGTCTGGGCTACGTGCATACCGGTAGCGGCAACAGCGGCACCGTCGCTCCGGCGACATTGGCCGTAACCGGCAACAATGCCATCGTGGATTGGGTGCTGGTGCAATTGCGCAACAGCGCCACACCCGCCACCATCGTGGCCAGCCGCAGCGCCTTGGTCCAACGCGATGGGGATGTGGTCGACCTGAACGGTACCAGCCCCGTGGCATTCGGTGTACCTGCCGGCAATTACTCCGTTTCGGTACGCCACAGGAACCACTTGGGCGTAATGTCAGCGGCGGCGATCGCGTTGAGTGGTACCCCGGTAACGGTGGACTTCACGGCCGCGGCCACCGCGACTTTTGGGACCAATGCCCGCAAAACCGTTGGCACAGCGCAAACCCTTTGGGCCGGTGATGACACCTTCAATGGAGAGTTGAAGTATACCGGCAGCAGCAACGACCGCGACCCGATCCTGGTGGCCATCGGCAGCACCACGCCCAACAATACACTCGCGAACGCCTACAACAGCCGGGACATCAACCTGAACGGGGAGGTGAAATACACAGGCTCCGGTAATGATCGCGACCCCATCCTGGTGAACGTCGGCAGCACCACACCCAACAATACGCGTGTGCAGCAATTGCCTTGACCGACCGACCGCATCCGTACGCCGTAACGGGTAAGAGGCGTAACGGAGGAAGCCCTGCGCCACTCAGGCGGCAGGGCTTCTTGCTTCACTGACAAGATGTTCAAGCACCAACACGCGTGTTGTGTTAGATCAGTGATAACCACGCCCTAACAAGCCGACCGCACCACCCCGATAGTTTCGCCGACCCGCCCACCTGCCATGCTCCGTACACTCCTCGCGGTATGTTCCGCATTGCTCCTCACCATCATCTCTGCGGCCCAAGGCACCGTGCGCGGTACCGTGAGCGACCCCTCCGGCGAGACCATCATCGGTGCCTCCGTGAAAGTGAAGGAACTGCCGGGTGTTTTCGCCACCACAGACCTTGACGGTGCCTACTCCTTGAAGCTGCCGGACGGAAATCCGTATACGCTGGTGATCACCTTCGTTACGCTCAAGACCCAAGAACAAGGCGTAAGCGCCAAAGGGGGTGAGGTGGTGGTGGTGAATGTCGCGATGGCAGAGGACAAAACGGAACTGAAGGCGGTGGTGGTCGAAAAAAAGGCCCGCAGCACAAGCGATGCGCGGCTCGATCGGATGAAGATCAATTCCGCCGCGAGCATCGACTACATCAGTGGTGAAGCCATGCTCAAGACCGGCGATGGCGATGCGAGCTCCGCCGTGAAGCGTGTGACCGGTGTGAGCACCGCCGGTGCCTTCGTTACCGTGCGCGGTTTGGCGGACCGGTATATCGTCACGACCATCAACGGCAGTCGCATCCCGACTCTCGATCCCTTCACCAACAACCTGAAGCTCGACCTCTTCCCCACGGGCTTGCTGGACAACATCGTGATCACCAAGACCGCCACGCCGGAGATGACCGGTGACTGGTCCGGCGCCCTGGTCTCCCTCAACACCAGCGACTACCCCGAAAAGTTCCGCTTGAGCGTGAGCACCATGCTGGGCTACAATCCCAACTCCACTTTCCAAGACATCATCTCGGCCGGGCGCAACAGAACCGATTGGATGGGCCGCGATGACGGGGGGCGCGACATCCCCGATGGCGTTCCTTCGGTGATCGAGGATTTCCCGCGTTTCATCACACCCCAGCTGTATCAGCAATTGACCCTCCTCGGCCTCGGGCCTGCACTCAATGCTTACGGCATAACGGCGAACACTTCCGCGTTCCAGACAACCACGATGAGCAACTCCTCTCAGTTGCAGCACCTCGCTTTGGTTGAACTCGGCCTGTTGTCACCCGGCCTCATCAACAATCCGACGGCCGTACAGGGTGCCGTTGACGTCTACAACTCCACTTACGATCTTGGCTACTTCTCGCCCATCGTGAACGGTGAACTCGCAGGTCTGAACAGACGCTTCGACAATAGCCGCTGGCGGTTGATGGATGTACAGGGCAATCCCAACTTCAACCAGTCCATCACCATCGGCAACCAGATCGAGGTCTTCAAGAAAGCCAAGAACCCGAAGACGCTCGGCTTCCTCGTAGGCTTCCGCTACGCGACAGATACCGACTATGATGGATCATCCACCTTCGGCCGCACCAGAGAGGACGAGGCGGACACCAACCCCGGTGATGCATTGGACTATGACCAATTGGGCACACAGCGCATCTCCACTGAAAGTGCTGGCTGGAACGCGCTCGGCAGCTTGAGCCTCAAGCTCAACCGCAACAACAGCTTCTCCCTGCTGGTGATGCCCAACGTGCTCGGCCAGAACAACGCTCGGTTCCGCGTTTTCCTGAAGCCAAGCGTCTCCGGTGCCACCTTCGCTTCCGAGGACCAGTACTATGAGCAGCGGAAGCTCTGGGTGTACCAGTTCGGTTCAAAGCATTTCTTCCCGGGCACTAGGTTGCATGTACAGACCGATATCTCCTATTCTGACGGGCAGCGGGATGTATTGGACCTCAAGACCGTGCAGTATATCATGCCCGATTTCGATTCGGACGGCGCGCTTGAACCGCCCGCCCGCATCTACCGCTTCCTGAATGAGACCATGCTGGATGCACGCGTGAGTTTCGAGGTGCCGTTGAGCGCCGATGAGCGCAAGGCACGTTCTTTCAAATTCGGCGGCGCCTACCGCGACAACACGCGTCGGAACACGCAGACATATTTCACTGTGTTGGGTGCTCCCAGCGCTACACAATGGGAAGAACCGGGACGCTTCGACCTGCGGCCAGATGGGCAGTTCACCTCGCTCTACTTCCCATTCGGTACGTTCAAGGACAGCGACATCGGTATCAACCGGGTGACCTCCGTGTTCGGCCTGTTCGACTACGCGGTCACCCCGCGCCTGCGAGTCGATGGCGGTCTGCGGGCAGAGCATACCGACATGCTGACCGACATCCTGCGGTTCTATGAAGAGGGTGTGCCCGGCTTCGATCCTTCGCGCGGAACAGTGGGCGATTTCACGGTGGCTGGTGGCGGCACCGCCGAGCCGAAGCCAGCCGTTCCTGGAATACTTGACCAGTGGGACCTGCTGCCCAGCGTGAACGTCATCTACAAACTGAAGGACGACGACCTTGCGCCGACCAATTTGCGCGTGAACTGGTTCCGGTCCATCGGCCGTCCGAGCTTTCGCGAATTCTCGGTGGTGCAGCTATTCGACTACATACTCGCTGCACCGGTCTTTGGCAACCCGGATCTTGAATTGACCAACATCGACAACTACGACCTGCGGATCGAGCGATTCTTCCAGAACAGGAACAACATCTCACTCAGCGGATTCTACAAGCGCTTCGATAACCACATCGAATTGCTCTCCACGCTCGCTGGCGGCTACACTTGGCGCAACGCGGATTTCTCACATGTTTATGGCTTGGAACTGGAAGGACGCATCGGCATCATCAAGGGCCTGGACTGGCGCGGCAACCTGACGCTGATGGAATCACGTTCAGACCTCACCTTCCGGGTGGACGGTGAAGAAATCGCCTACAGCACCCAGATGTTCGGCCAGGCCCCCTACATCGTGAACTCCATGCTCAGCTGGTCCGCCGACAGTTCGCGCTTCAACGCGAGCGTATCCTACAACGTGCAAGGGCCGAAGCTGGTGATCTCCAACTCCGAACTCGCACCTAGGGCGGTGCGCGCCTACGAGATGCCTCGCCACATGATCGACCTCACCCTGAGCAAGTCCTTCGGTAAACACTGGGGCGTGCGCGCCCGGGTGCGGAACCTCTTGAACGCACCGCTCCGTCGCGCCTACAAATTCGACAAGGGCTATGACTTCGACTTCGATGTGTACACCTACGGCACGGAGTACAATCTGACGCTCTCTTACACAATCAAATGATACTCTCCGTGTTCCGCCGCTTTTCGCCACGAACCCTTATTGCGCTCACCGCGTCCCTGCTGACCGGGCCGGTGGCGAACGCACAGGGGGATCTCGAGAACGTGATCGTGGAGACCTATTACATCTCCAACTCGGTGGACGCCGTGCCGAACGAAGAAGGAGGCACCTTGCCGGAAGGATCGAAAACCTACCGCGTTTATCTGGACCTCTGTGAGGGTTGCGCGCTTCTCGCTATCTACGGTTCCGTGGAACATCCGTTGGACATCAGCAGCACAGCACCCTTCTATAACAACCCGGACCGCGGCAAGACCTACGGGCACGAGATCACGAACGGTGCGCTGGACGAGAACACGGTAGCGCTTGATTCTTGGCTTTCGCTCGGCGGTGCGAGCAACCAGCGTTTCGGTGTGCTCAAGGTCGAAGACCCGGACTCCACCAGCGAGGAGCTTTTCCCGAACGATCTGGGCATGCTCGCGAACGAGGATCCAGGGGCGGGCGTTCCACTTACCGCTGCGGACGGACTTGTTCAGGATACGATCAGCACGCAACCACCCGGCTTTATTCCGCTCGGCCTCTCTCCTGACAGCGTCTTCGGCGATTCCACTCAAGCGACATCTTTTGTAACAGACAGCACCCGAATAAGCTGCCAGATGCCAGGCATGAAAGGGCATGGCGACGGGAACAGGGTGCTGGTAACCCAACTTACCACCACCGGCGAACTCACTTTCTGCCTGAACGTGGAGATCGTCTTGGCCGACAGTAGTGTGGTGCGCTACGTTTCGAGCGACACCCTGCTGGCGTTGGATGAGGTGCCGAGCGGACTGCTTTGTTACCCACCGGTCTGCGGTTGCATGGACCCGGACTTCCTCGAATACGACCCTGCGGTGGGTTGTGATGATGGCTCGTGTGCCACGGCGATCGTCTTCGGTTGTTTGGACGATGCGGCTTGCAACTTCAACCCCGATGCGAACTTCAACCTCACCGCCCTTTGCTGCTACGGGCCTGATTCATGCAATGGTCTGGACCCGCAGATCGTGTGTCCCGGGGTAGGCTTCGATGAACTCGTGACGGCGGCAGGCCCGACGGTATTTCCGAACCCGGCACCGGACCTGTTGAACGTGGTGCTGCCTGAACTTGCCAAGGATCCTGTAGACCTCTTCCTATTCGACCGCATGGGCCGTCTCGTATTCCGGACACAGTTCACCTCTGGAACTGTTTCTGGCCAGCTTGACCTCACCCGCTTGGAACCCGGCCTCTATTTGCTGCTTATCGATGCTGGTGAACGGCAGTGGGCGGAGAAGGTCGTGAAGGGTTGATCTTCCAACCACGCCTAAGGTCGAAGGCAGTTGTGTTACCGTATGGTGAACTTCGGGTCATCCCATCCGCGCTTTCGCCACAAAAAGACCACACGCGCTTCAGATGAGCGCCACATGATGCGGGTTGTTTCGCGCTCCCAACCAACGCGTCATGTCCCGCCTCCGCATCCTTCTCGCCGCCGCGCTCGCTTATAGCGCATCACTCTCCAATGCCCAGACCGGGCCTGACAGCACCGCGCTGGAAGGCGTGATCGTGGAGCGCTACTACGTGGCCAATGAGAACGACGCCTCGGATGAGGATGGCAGCGCACAACTCGTTCCTGGATCCGTCACCTACCGTGTGTTCCTTGACATGAAGGACGGGTATGAATTCCAATACCTCTCCGGTGAAGTGGGCCACGCCATCACCTTCAATACCACCACGAGCTTCTTCAACAACGAGGACCGCGGTGAGACCTGGGCGGACGCGCTCAACGACATCCACTTGGACAAGAATACGGTGGCCATAGACTCCTGGTTGGCCGTAGGTGCCGCATCGGACGCGCACTGGGGCGTACTGAAAAGCGATGATCCCGACGGTGCGCAGGATGGCGTGCTCTTCCCGAACGACGGCGGCAGCAATGCTGTACCCGATGGTCTGTTGACCAATGACGACCCGTTCGCGGGCATCCCGCTCACCGATGCGGATGGTCTCATGGCCGTTGACTCCGCGCCGCCCACAACCACCTCGCTGGGGGACTTTCCCGAGTGCTTCAATACAAGCGGCTCTTCGTTCACAAGCGAGAATTTCGGGCTTGGTGTACTCGGCAGCGTGCCGTGCCCCACACCCGGCAACAAGATGCTTATCGGCCAGTTCACCACCGACGGCATCTTCAGTTTCTGCCTCAACATCTGGTTGCGCATTCCGGATAGCCTTGTATGCGATGACTGCCCGACGCAGCTCAGGTACTTCCCGATCCTGCTGCCGGCGGACACGACCGGTCTCGAAGGTGATTACCGCTTCGCGTTCGCTCCACTGTGCTGGTCGTCCGATCAGCAGACCGTTGATTGCCTCGGTGTGCCCGGTGGCAGCGCGTTGCCCGGTTCTTCCTGCGATGATGGCATAGCCGCCACCATGAACGATGTGTACGACAACGCCTGTGTCTGCGTCGGTGAGGATTGCCTCGGCGTGCTCGGTGGCACCGCGTTGCCTGGCCAACCCTGCGATGACGGCAACCCTGATTCCATGAATGATACCTGGCAGGACGGCTGCCTCTGCGAGGGTGCCATCGGTATCAATGAGAATGCCAGCACCCTTGTGAGCATCCACCCGAACCCGGTGAGCGACCTGTTGCGCGTACGCTTGGAACAGGCCACCGGCGAAGCCGTGTCCCTGACCTTGCGCAATGCGCTCGGCGAGCAGCTCATCCAGCGCTCCCTCGGGCCGGTTTCAGGAACGCGCAGCGAAGTGATCGATCTCTCCTCACTGGCCGGTGGGCTCTACTTCATCGAGGTGGCTGTTGGCGATGCCGTCCATGTGGAACGCATCACGAAATTATGATGATGATCCACCGATCGACCATCATCGCGCTGTGCGGTGCCCTAGCGGTGCATGCCACCGCGCAAGGGCTGGAAGACATCTTCGTGGAGTCCTACGCGGTTTCCCCCATGCCGGGCACGGATGGTGCGATGCTGACCACCTACCGCATCTACGCCGATCTCGCCGAGGGGTATACGCTTCAGATGGCCTATGGCGATGAGCAACATCCACTGAAGATAGCCACCACCACGGACTTCTTCAACGACACCATCAATGGCGGCAAATTCGGCGACCGGGTGAACGGTGATGCGCTCGGGCAATGGCCGGCCGCATTGGACACCTGGCTCACCATCGGTGCGGCCAGCGACATGCACAGTGGTGTACCGAAAATCCTGGATCCCGACGGCTCCTTGATCCCTTGCCCGCCGTATGCGGACATCACTGGCACGGCCGCCAAGCACGCTTCCGCCAAGGCGGTGACCCTCGCTGCGGCGGATGGGCTGGTCCGTGACACGTCACGCCGTGAAGTGGTGGACTTCCGCTTCGCCTCCGGCTACCTGCACGATATCCGTGGCGGCACGCTGCTCACTGTGGACGGCGCTTGGGCGATGCTCGGCGGTGCGAAGGGATCAACACCGGAGAACATGGTACTCCTCGCCCAGATCAGCACAACGGGGGAGCTCACCTTCCAGCTCAACCTGCAGATGGCCGCCCCGGACGGCTCCGTAGAGAAACACGTACACACCGCCCCGGCCGCCGGTGACACCTGGCATCCGGCGCTTTCCTTCCCGCGCACGCAGTAGTCCACTTCCAGGTTCATGCACATGTTGCGTGAAGTGAACCGTTGCGCACGCCGCAGGCATGACCCACACGCCGCGCTAGCTATCACGCGTCGAGACACGTCGATCGCTCGAATGGCGTCATTGTTTGGCCGATCATCTCGACCGTGATGGTGCATACTGAAGGCCGTATTCACGCTCGAGCCGATCACTAGCCGAAGAAGCATTTTCAACGGACAGCAGAGGTCTTCGCACTCCCGTCGGATCATTCATCCCCGCGTAACACCGCGGGCGCTAGCGCTTCACCTGAGGGACATCCAGACTTGACCTGACCGCCTACCGCTCAACCGCGACCCTCGACCGGTGTTCACGTCCCGTTCACGTTCCGTACACCTTATCGACGTGATATCGTAATCAAATCATAGTAGCCCGATAATTCCGGCGAACGCGCAGGCGAAGACGTTTGTGCCGCTCTTCAAGAGCACTCACAGCGAAACTAAAAAACCCAAAACCCTAGCCTAATGAAACGCTTCCCGAAATTGGCAATGACGGCCGCCGTGGCCGCCCTCGCCGCAACCTCTGTGAACGCGCAGAGTGTAGGCGCCGCCTGCGGATGTCCTGCCGTGAGCTCGCGCACTCAGGTGCTCACTTCCACCCTGGTGGATGTGAACGGCAACCTGCTTAATGCGAACACGAGCTTGACCTGCAACAACCTCTACGTCCTCAACTCACGCATGTACGTGAACAACGGTCAGGACCTCTTCATCGAGCCAGGCACAGTTGTGAAAGCGCAGGACAACGCTGGCAATGCGCACGCCATCATCGTATCGCGCGGCGGTCAGATCTGGGCCAACGGCTCAGAAAGCTGCCCGATCATCATGACCTCCACTGCTGATCCGCTGGACGGCAGCTACGCCGTGACCAACCGCGGCGTTTGGGGAAGCATAATCATTCTGGGCCGCGCCTATACCAACAAGCGCGCGAGCGACGGTGATGTAACGGCCACCCCCACCAACGGCGTGGGCAACATCGAGGGTCTGGCCACGGGCGATGTACGCCATGAGTTCGGCAATCCGGTCGGTACGGAGATCAACGACGACAACAGCGGTGTGCTGCGCTATGTCTCGCTGCGCCATGGTGGCGAAGTGATCGGTGCGAACAACGAGATCAACGGTCTCACCCTCGGCGGCGTTGGTACCGGCACCACGATCGACCACGTGGAAGTGATCGGCAACAAGGACGACGGATTCGAGTTCTTCGGTGGTACCGTGAACGCGAAATACCTCGTGGCTATGCACAATGATGACGATTCGTTCGATACGGACAACGGCTGGAATGGCAAGCTCCAATACGTGTACGCCTTACAAGGACCGGACAACGGCGGTGGTGCCTTGAACCAAGGTGACAACGGCTTCGAGCTTGACGGTGACGACGCCGCCACGAACGCGGCCAACGGTGGTATCCCCTCGAACCCGACCATCTACAACGGCACCGTCATCGCGCGCAACATCAACGATGAAGCGATCGAAGGAAAAGAGCGTACCCGTGGCACTTACGTCAACTGCATCTTCGCCCGATTCCAACAAGGGTTGAATATGACCACCGCAGTGGAGGCCAATTGGAATGCCAACACCTTCAACGTGCAGAATTGTACCTTTCAGGGTGTGACGAACAACCTGCGCATCAACGGTGTGGTACCTGCTGGTGGTTCCGCACCACAGCTCAAGTTCACGGCTGATGGCAATCTGGTGGTCGCCGCTCAAGCGCTGATCGATGCCACCTACACCCTCACCGGTGCAAACGTGATCACCGATCGCGTGAACCCGGTGCCTGCCGCTGGCGCAGCTACGAGCACCCTCAACCCACCGAACGATGGCTTCTTCTCCGGTGGCAAATACCGCGGGGCCTTCGAGCCAGGCAAAAAGCCTTGGACCCAGGGCTGGACCCTCGCCGCTGACCTCGGCCTTGACGTGGCCGCTGTCGCCGGTTGCGCCGGTGACCTGAACACGGATGGTGTGATCAACTCCACCGACTTCGGCCTCTTCGTAGGCGCCTTCAACGGTACCTGCTACTAAACCAACCAGCGCAAAGGGATCGGGGCGGCAACCGCTCCGGTCCCTGACCGCATAAATACCTCACACATGAACCAACTCTGTAAAACGCTGCTCGGAGGCGCACTCCTCTTGGGCGGCCTCTCCGCCAAGGCACAGGGCCTCGAAGGCATCATCGTAGAAGACTACTACACGGTGACCGCCGCCGATGCCGACTACTTGAACAACACGGTGGGGGCTACATACCCTATCACCGCCGGCACCAAGGTCTACCGCATCTACGTGGACATGGCACCGAACTACAAGTTGAACACGGTGAACGGAAGCCCACTGCCCCAGGGTGGCGGACCTTCACCGAACCCGCTCGACTTCACAACGACGACCACCTTCTGGAACGAGGATGGCTTCGGTGGCGAAACGCCCCCGCAGACCGCCCGCTTCGATGATGGTGCAGCGTTCGATTCCTACATCACCATCGGTACCACCGGACGCTCCGGTAGCGCGGTCGGTTGTGGGACCAACACCCAGCAAGTGGGTACCCTACGGACCGCCGATACCAACGGCAACCTCACCCTCTGCGCCGTGTATGAAGGCTTCGCTACGCCTGCCGTGAACGATGGCAACATCCCCGGCACCGTACCCGCGCTCACCTACAACCTCGGTGGACTGATCGACTTCGCGGCGCTCAACGCCGACGGCAGTTCCCTCGTGGTGATCGGCGACGCATGGGCCACCCTGCCCAACGGCCCGGGTGTGGATCCCGCTGGCACCAACCGCCAGCTCATCGCACAGCTCACCACGGACGGTGACCTGTCCTTCCACATCAACGTGCAGCTCCAGACGCCGGACAACAGCGCCCTGGAAACCTACGTGTGGCAGACCGCCGGTGCTGGTGAAGTGGTTTCCCCGTTCCTCACCTACCCTGCTGCCGGTACCCCTGATTGCCTCGGCGTGATCGGTGGAACCGCTCTGCCAGGTACGGCTTGCAATGACAACAACGTCTGCACCATCAACGACCTCTGGAGCGCCCAGTGCGTGTGCGCCGGTACCATCCAAGACACGGACGGTGATGGCACCTGCGACGCGAACGACGGTTGCCCGAACGACGCCAACAAGACCGCCCCAGGAATCTGCGGTTGCGGTGTGGCCGATACGGATACCGATACGGACGGAACCGCTGACTGCAACGACGGCTGCCCTGCTGATGCGAACAAGATCGCTCCAGGCGTTTGCGGCTGCGGTGTTGCTGATACCGATACCGACACCGACGGAACCGCTGATTGCGTGGACCCATGCCCTGCTCTGGCCAACCTGGTGAACGGCGATCCGTGCAATGACGGCAATGCCAACACCACCAATGATGTGGTCACCAACTGCATCTGCGCCGGCACACTCGCCAACGACTGCGAAGGCGTACCCGGTGGACCTGCACAGCCAGGCACCGCGTGCGACGACCTCGACGCCTGCACCGTCAACGACGTGTACAGCGCGCTCTGCGTTTGCGCCGGTACGGTCCAAGACACGGATGGCGACGGCACCTGCGATGCGAACGATGGCTGCCCTGCTGATGCGAACAAGATCGCTCCAGGCGTTTGCGGTTGCGGTATCGCTGATACGGACACGGATACCGACGGCACCGCCGATTGCGTAGACCCTTGCCCTGCACTGGCCAACCTGGTGAACGGCGACCCTTGCAACGATGGCAACGCCAACACGGTGAATGACGTGGTGGCGAACTGCATCTGTGCCGGCACCCTGCTCGGTAACGACTGCGAAGGCGTACCCGGCGGCCCTGCTCAGCCAGGCACCGCCTGCGACGACCTCGACGCCTGCACCATCAACGACGTGTACAGCGCCCTCTGCGTATGCGCCGGTACCTTCCAGGACACGGATACCGACGGCACCTGCGACGCCAACGATGGCTGCCCTGCTGACGCGAACAAGATCGCTGCCGGTATCTGCGGCTGCGGCAATGCCGAGCCCGGCACCGCCTGCGATGATGCCAATGCCGCAACCAACAATGACCAGATCGACGCCAACTGCAACTGTGTGGGAACCCCGCTCGGTACGGACTGCCTCGGTGTGCCAGGTGGCACCGCGCTGCCAGGCACGGCCTGCAACGACAACAATGCGAATACGGCAAATGATACCTGGAGCGCGAGCTGCGTGTGCGAAGGTGATGAGCTCGATTGCCTCGGCGTACCCGGCGGCTCCGCTGTCATCGGTTCCACCTGCAACGACGGTGATGCTTGCACCATCGGCGATGTGTACAACGCGAGCTGCGTATGCGCTGGAACCTTCCAGGACACGGACAGCGATGGCGTTTGCGATGCGAACGACAGCTGCCCGAACGTTACCGGTCAGATCGGAAGCGCTTGCGACGACAACAACAGCAACACCACCAACGACCTGCTGAACACGAACTGCCAGTGCCAAGGCACGCCGATCGGTGGTTGCACGGAGAACTTGACGCTCAGCATCACGCTGGACGGCAACCCCGCACAAACCACGTGGATCCTCTACGACGCGAGCGAGACCAGCACTGTGGTTTCCGGTGGACCTTACACCGCTGGCCAGGCGAACACCACCGTGACGGAAGACATCTGTGTGCCCGTTGGTTGCTACCACCTCGAAGTGAGCGATAGCGGCAATGACGGCATTACCGGTGGCGGCTACGTGCTGCGCGACGCGAACAGCAAGCGCATCATCGACGCTACGGTCGGCACCTTCACCACCACCAGCGAACTCGGTGGCGTGGGCGCACGCACCTTCTGCCTGCCCCTCGGCGGCCTCAACATCCTGAACAACTGGTGCGATCGGTCGAACCTGTTGGTAACCAGCCCCGTCTACTGCAATTCGCAGCCTGGCGCGGTAGGGTACCAGTTCTGGATCTATGATGCCCATGGCAGCTACAACCGCCGCGTGATCCGCACGGTGAACAACCTGGCCCCGGTGAACCTGAACACCAACCCGATCCCCGTGAACACCTGGTTGAACATCCGTGTGCGCCCCGTATTCAACGGCCCTGCCAGCGAATTCGGTCCCGCTTGCCGCGTGAAATTCCTGCCCAACACCGCAGGCCCGAACAGCAGCCGCGAAATGCTGCTCGATGAGACGACCACCGTTACCATGAACCTCTTCCCGAACCCGAACCGCGATGGTCTTGTGACCCTGAGCATGGAAGGTGTGGACGTGGCCGAGGAGACGATGGTGGACATCGACATCCTGGACATGGTCGGTAAGCGCGTATTCTCGGAGCGCGCAGTAGCGGCCGAGGGTGTGGTGAACCACCGCATGGAACTCGGCAACAACCTTGGTGCCGGTCTCTACCTGGTGAACGTGACCATCGATGGTCAGCGCTTCACCCAGCGACTGGTCATCCAATAAGGAACCTGTTCTTTCAAGCGAAAGCCCCCCGCCATGTGGCGGGGGGCTTTTCGCGTTCCGGACCCGGACTACCACCTCCGAGTTATCAACCGGAAATTGCCGGACGGAATACTTCCTCTACTTTGGGTAACCCTTCCGCCACACGTCCATAACCTCTCCTGTCATGACCAGAACGTCACACCGATCGCTTCCGTGCGTCTGCACCGCTGTGTTGACCCTATACTTCTTGCTGCTCTCCCCCGTTCAAGGGATCGCGCAGGACCTGGTCGCCGGCTGGGATTTCCAGACCGCTACCAATGGCGGCACCGCTGCGGCAGCGGCACCAAACTGCCCTTCGGTCTTCACCGCCAACCTCGGTTCTGGAACGATCTTCTTAGAAGGAACGAGCGGAGCCAGTACATGGGTAACGGCCACTACGGGCAATGAGGTCACCTCGTTCACCGGTACCGCAGTGAATGCTGGTGCGGGCTTCGCTACGAGCACGACCTCGCCGGCGTGCCTGGCATTGCTCGGCGGTGCAGGCGGAACGGCTTCCAACGGCAAGTTCATGGTGCTGCGGTTCTCCATGACCGGGCGTTCGAGCCTTGCTGTGAGCTATGCGGCACAACGTTCCGGAACAGGCTACACCGCCCATGCGTGGGAGTACAGCACGAACGGTACCAATTGGATACCGGCGCAAGTGGTGAGCCCGATACCCGCCGCCTTCGGCACGATCACGCTGACCACGATCACCGGGCTGGACAATGCGGCGGACGCCTACCTGCGCTTCTCCGCTTCCGGTGCCACGGCCGCTGCGGGCAACAACCGGTTGGACAATATCCAACTGAGCGCCTCGCTGGCCACGGATTCCGATGGTGATGGTATCCCGGACACCGTGGATGGTTGTCAGGCCACTTCCGTGGTAACGGGCAGCCCCCTGTTCCTTTCAGCCGCCTGCGGCGCTGTACCCGGCGCGTTCCTGTCCTTCACTTCCACCAACGGCCTGCAAGTAGCAGTAGCCGTCGAAACCTGCCCGGCGGGTTCGAGCTGCGCCGGGGGTGCGGCTCCTGCCGTGGCCTGCGCGGCGGGCAGCTTCAGCAGCGCCACCGGTGCCAGCAGCTGTGCGAGTTGCGCGGCCTCCTGCGCGTCAGGTAGTGCCGAAACGCAAGCCTGCACCAGCACCACCGACCGTGTTTGCGCAGAAGATTCCGACGACGATGGTATCCCCGATACCGATGATGCATGCCAAGCCAGGGCACCTGTAACAAGCAGCCCGCTCTTCAGCGCGGCCACCTGCGGCGCAAACCCCGGGGCCTACCTCTCCTTCGCCACCACCAACGGCCTGCAAGTAGCAGTAGCCGTCGAAACCTGCCCGGCGGGTTCGAGCTGCGCGGGCGGTACTGCTCCGGCCGTGGCCTGCGCGGCGGGCAGCTTCAGCAGCGCTACCGGTGCCAGCAGCTGTGCGAGTTGCGCGGCCTCCTGCGGCGCGGGCACTGCTGAAACACAAGCCTGCACCAGTACCACCGATCGTGTGTGCGACCTGGATGCCGACAACGATGGCATCCCGGATGTCATCGATGCATGCCAAGCCACTTCCGCTGTAACGGGCAGTCCGCTCTTCAGCGCGACCTTGTGCGGTGCGAACCCCGGGGCCTACCTCTCCTTCGCCACCACCAACGGCCTGCAAGTAGCAGTAGCCGTCGAAACCTGCCCAGCGGGTTCGAGCTGCGCGGGCGGTGCGGCTCCGGCCGTGGCCTGCGCGGCGGGCAGCTTCAGCAGCGCCACCGGGGCTGCGGAATGCCTCCCCTGCAACGGCACCACCAACACGCCCACGGGCGCTACGGAGTGTACCACCATCACGGATTCGGACGGTGACGGCATACCGGATGCCGATGACGTCTGCGCTGGCACACCTGTCGGTGAGGCGGTGAGCAGCAGTGGTTGCTCCTGCTCGCAGGTGCAACAGAGCGATGGCGATGCCTGCACGCAGGACGTGTGCGACGCGGGCAGCGTGAGCCACCCGCCGGTAGTCGGCGCCGTGGCGCTTTCCTCGTCCGGCAGCACGGCCCCTGTAACGGTAGCGCAAGGCAGCAATGGCGTGGTGCTGCTCGACTTCACATTGACGCCCACATGCGTGTCGTCCTTTACGTTCAGTGGCCTGCAACTGAGCTTCACCGGCACTATGCAGGCCGGTGAGCTGAGCAACTTGCGCCTGGTGGAGGATCTGGATGACGACGGTGTGGTAAGCGCTGGTGACGTGGTCCACGCGCTATCCCCGCCCTTCTCGCCTTCCGTGACCGAATACTCCTTGAGCACGCCGGTGACCTTGATCCACCAGGGCCGCCTGTTGGGTACGTGCGATGTGGCTGTGACCTTGACGAACGGCCGCACCGTGCTCGCCCACAGCGGCTATCTCCTCGATGCCACCAATGCGCCGATCACCATGGTGACGGGCAGCGCGACGGGCGCACCGATCACCTTCAGTTCCACGGACAGCGACGGCGACGGCATTCCGGACGTTGGGGATGATTGCCACGCTGTATCAAGCCTCAGCCCATTCGACTATGGCACCTGTTCCAGCACGCCAGGCCACTTCTTGGAATTCACCGATGTGGAAGGTGTGCAGGTGGTGAGCGCCGTGAGTGTATGCCCGACTGGCTCATCCTGCCCAAACGGAGTGGTGCGGCTCACATGCCCATCCGGTGAATACAGCGCCGTGACAGGCGCGATCGCATGTGCGACTTGTGCCGGAAGCACGAACGCCCCGATCGGAGCGTCGCGTTGCGTTTCCTTGAGTTATGACGGTTCGCCATACTGCCCTTCGGGTAGTGCCAGCCCAACGTTGAGCATTGATGGCGGTGGGGGGAGCGGGGGAATCTTCAGCAGCAGCTCTACCGGCCTTGCGTTGGATCCGTTGACAGGGGAGATCGACCTGTCGCTCAGCTTGCCTGACGTCCACGATGTCTGCTATTCGCTGGACAACAGTTGCACGACCATCACTATCAACCCAACGGTAACGACTTCTGTCAGCATCTCTGTGAGTAGCGGCAGCGCTTCCACGTGCAGTGGCAGCCCGGTGGAAGTCACCGCCTCTTCAAGCGGCGGTGGTACGGGCGCGCTTTACGTATGGACGCTGGACGGCCTTGTAGTGCAGAGCAGCAGTAACCTCATCTACATCTTTGGTGGCCAGGGCCAAGGCGGCGAGCTGCGCTGCGCGATGACCTCTTCGGAATCCTGCGCCTCTCCGGCCACCGTAGTGAGCAATGCGGTGTCCCTTTCCGTGACACCTTCAGTGAGCATTTCCTCCGCGTCCATGGTGGTGTCCAGCGGGACCAACCCTACCTGTAGCGGTACACCGGTAGAATTCACCGCCACAGGGCAGTACAGCGATGGATCGGGTTTCAGTACCAGCCCTCCCGGCGAACTGAGCTTCAGCTGGAGCGTGGCCGGTTCGGTCGTCAGCACCAACCCCTACTTCGTGAGTTCAGGTCTCGAAGGCCAAATGGTTGGACTGCATGTGTCCAGCTCACGCCCTTGCGCAACGAACCCCGAGTTGGATGCCCCGCCCGTACAACTGGTGGTGAATCCGTTGCCTTCGGTTGAACCCATCACCGGAATGCCCCCGGGAGCCAGCCTGTGTATCGGATCGCCGGTACAATTGTCGAATGCCACACCCGGTGGCGTCTGGAGCACTAGCGATGCGAGCGTGGCCGGGATTACCGGTGGTGTGGTAGCAGGTATCGTGGTCGCGGCCGTGATCGCGAAATACACAGTGAGCGACGGTACTTGCAGCAATGAGGCCAGTCTGGCACTTTCTGTGGCTGAACCGCCCGCTGCCCCGGCCCCCATCACCGGTGGTTCTTCAGGCTGTACCAGCAGCGATCTGCAACTGGATTGCAGCACGCCGGATGTGGTATGGAGCAGCACTGACCTTGCGGTCGCTACGGTGAGCAATGCCGTCGGAAGCCAAGGACTGGCGACAGGCGTTATGCCAGGGACAACGACCATCCGCGTTACTGCCATGGATGCGAGCTCGCAGTGCAGCAGCAGCACCGATCTGCTCTTCACTGTGGACCAGTCCACAACACTCTCTCCACCAACAGTAAGCTTGAGCGGCGGAACCAACCCCACGTGCAGCAGCAGCGCCGTGGAATTCACCGCTTTAGGTACGTATAGCGATGGCTCCAGCTTTGACA